>VFJM01000054.1 GCA_009886055.1 Geobacter sp.
AGGCATCCTCCATCAATTTCCGGCGCAGCGTGATCTACGGCCTGGGGGTTCTTGGGACAGCGCTGCAGTTCAGACTTAACAAGTGGGGATTGGCTTTTTCGCCGCACTACAGGCAAAAAACATGAAAAACACCTGTTCATTGGAAAAGCATATGAAACTCATCATCCAGATACCATGCTTCAATGAAGCAGAGGCTCTGCCTGTTACCCTGAAAGATCTTCCTCGTGATGTGCCAGGGTTTGACAGTGTGGAATGGCTGGTCATCAATGATGGCAGCACTGACGGGACTGCTGAGATTGCTCTGAATAATGGCGTGGACCACGTCGTCAGCTTCACCAAAAACCAGGGTCTGGCACGGGCCTTTCTGGCCGGACTGGACAGCTGCATCAAACTGGGCGCAGACGTCATTATCAACACCGATGCCGACAACCAATACATGGCTGCCGATATTCCGGCGCTGCTCGCCCCTATCCTTGCAGGAAGAGCCGATGTAGTTATCGGTGCCCGCCCCATCGACGAAATCGAATCATTTTCGCTGGCAAAGAAGATGTTGCAAAAAGCCGGCAGTTCCGTAGTACGCTTTGTCAGCAAGACCAACATTCCTGACGCACCAAGCGGATTCCGGGCCATGACCCGTGAAGCGGCGATGCGTTTTAATGTCTTTAACGACTACACCTATACACTGGAAACCATAATCCAGGCGGGGCAGAAGAACATTGTCACGACCTCGATCCCGGTGCGCATCAACAGGACATTGCGCCCGTCGCGTCTCGTGAAGAGCAATTCTTCCTACATCAGAAAATCACTGGTCACGATCATCAGGATCTTTGTCGTTTACAAGGCGTTCAGATTCTTTATGTCGGTGGGGTTAACGGCTTTATTGCTGGGATTGATCGGAGGCATTAGGTACCTGTGCTATTACGTAACCGGTGATAGCGCCGGGCATGTGCAGTCGCTGATATTATCTTCAATACTGCTGGGAGTTGGTTTCCAGACCATACTGACCGCCTTCCTTGCCGATCTTCTTGCGGTTAACCGGCGCCTGATGGAAGATGTTCAGTATCGAGTAAAAAAACTGGAATACCCTGAAACGGCAGATCATCATCCCGGCATCCGGAAGACCTGATAGCATGAATCTGCTTTAAACAACTGCTACCGGCCAGGATTCCCTCAGAGGTGTGTTATCAGAACAGGTGTCATTACCTATGATTTTTACCCGCTGATCGGAGGCATCGGCAGCCTGACGTACACCATGTATCGTGAGTTGAATTGCTCCGATATTATATTTTTTTCTCCTGCTGATAATTCATTGCCTGGCCACATCCGTGTCAAGAACTGGACGATTCGTCTTTTCAAACAAGTAGGTGTATCGATCTGGCTGTTTTTAAAGGGCAATCAAATTATCTCTGAATATCGCCTGGACAAGCTGAATATCCATGCCGGCCCAGGCGGGGTCCTTCTCATCCGGAAACTCCCCGTTCCGGTGCTTGTCACCTGTCATCACACCTACTGGCAGCAATATACCCACATCAAATCACAATTCTGGAAGCGCATCTTCCTGCCGTTCGAACAGAGAACATACCGTCTCGCCGATAAGATCATTTGTGAATGTGAAGATACTAAGCGGGTGTTGGTCGAGCGTTATGATGTTCCCGTGGAGAAAATCACCGTCATTCATTGCGCGGTGAATACCGGAAAATTCCATTTCGAAAACCTGCCGAAGAAGCCCGACTCTGTTCTCTATATAGGCCGAATTGCCAAGCGGAAGGGCATCGATTTTCTTATCCGCAGCATGCCCTTTGTTGTGCAGTTGATCCCGAATGCCCAACTTCTTGTCGGGGGAAAAGGGAGCCGTCTTGAAAAGATGAAGTCTCTTGTCAGACAGCTGGATCTGGAACGAAACGTCACGTTCCTCGGCTTTGTTCCGGATAATCAGCTGAATACGTTGTACAACCAGGCTCAGTGCGTTGTTGTCCCCTCGATCTTCGAAGGATTCGGTATCACCGTCATCGAAGCCCTCGCGGCCGGAACCCGTGTGGTCGGGACCGATGTGGACGGTATCCGGGAAATTCTGAACAGCGGGGAGTACGGCAGGCTTGTCCCCTACGGAAACCATCGAGCCCTGGCGGCTGCCATCATCGCCGAACTGAAAGAGCCGAAAAGGGCCGGAACATTACGAGCGGAATACCGGGTGGAGCAGTTCAGGAATAGATATAGAGAGGTGCTGGAAGGATGATCCCGCTCCGATGAATGCAGTCTGGACCAAATACCTGCCCGGCATCATCAGGGAATGGGTGGAAGGAAGTCCCCATCTCCAAAGGGCGATCGGCAACACCGGCTGGCTGTTGTTCGACCGAATCCTCCGGATGCTGATCGGGGTGACCGTCGGCGCCTGGGTCGCTCGCTATCTCGGCCCGGCCCGGTTCGGGGAGCTTGCCTACATCATTGCCTTCATCGCCTTTTTTCAGGTCATCGCCGGTCTCGAAACGGATGGCTTTATCGTGCGGGACATCGCCCGAAATCATGGAGATACTGCCGTCATTCTCGGCACGTCACTCAGGCTCCGGATTGTCAGCGGCATATTTTGCTGGCTGGCCGCCATAACCCTGATGTATCTGCTCCATCCGGATGACAGGCAGCTCTGCCTGCTGGTCGTCATTGTCGGTGCCATGCTGGTCTTCCAGGCATCAGATACAGTCGACCTCTGGTTTGAAAGCCAGAGCCAAAGCAAACGGACGGTCCTTGCAAAACTCGTCTCCTACCTCTTCTCCAACGGCATAAGAGTTTTTCTGCTGCTCATCAAGGCTCCGCTGATCGCCTTTGCCGGAGTTATCTGCCTGGAATCGGCCGCCCTGGCGGTCGCCCTGCTTGTGGCCTACCGGCGCTTTCCAACCGATAGCCGTTGGCAAGCCGACATGGCTCAGGCGAAAAAACTCCTGCATCTCTGCTGGCCGTTTGTCATCACCGGAGTAATGATAACCGCATACATGCGAATCGACCAGATCATGCTCAGGGAAATGCTTGGCGAAAGGGAACTCGGCATTTATGCGGCGGCCCTCACCCTGGTCCAGGCATGGAACATCATCCCGGCAACCCTGGTCGCCAGCCTGGCACCGTTCGTAGCCAGGAAAAAAAGCCGCAGCGAAGCGGAGTATCAGGATGCACTGGTGATAATATTCCGTTTTTTTGCTATAGTGGCATTCATAGGAGCCGGAGTGACAGCAGTGGCGTCACCCTGGATCGTGGGGCTCCTGTACGGCGCTGAATACCAATCATCGGCTGTTGTGCTGAGCGCTCTCGTCCTTGTGATTGTTTTCGTTTTCCAGGGAATGGCCCAGACATTATGGGTGGTCAACAATAACGTACGGATCTCAAATCTGGTCGGCACCTTCCTGGCGGCGCTGATCAGCATAGGTGCCAACCTTTTCCTGATCAGGAAATTCGGGATCATGGGCGCTGTTTTCTCATACCTGCTCGCCCAGGGAGCATCCGTTGTGATCTTTCCCTGCCTGTTTCGACGTGACCTGTTCGACTTGTACAAAAGGGCCTTTCTGGGTCTTGCCAAGCCGGACGCCCGGTGATACGGCAGGACAACGACACCCGCAACACGCGAATGTATGGGCCAAGGAAGACATGAACTTTTTTAATGATTGCATAAAACGAGAACTCCTTCGCATCAACCGTCTTCTCGATACCTTGCAAAACCTTCACCTCGTGACCATCACCAAAGAGGATCTGATCAAATTTCGCGGAACAGGATACCGCCAGAAAATCCGTTTCGGTCAGGAAGGGCATGACCACGTTGTGGATTTGATCTCAAGAAATGAGCCACTGCTGGTAGCCCGGCTCGGTTCGGTGGAGTTATCGTGCCTGCGCTTCTATTTGGAAAAAAGAACCGGTAAAAAAAGCGGATACAGCGGGAAAATCAAATCTACCATGTCCAACCCCGCAGGTTTCTTTCCGGTCGATGATGCATCCCTTGACGCCTTTGCGGAATTGTACCTGGAGCACCTGCCGCACGTCGATGCCATGGGAGTCTGGTTCAATCCATACGAAGATGTGATGTGCAACACCTGGTGTCGGGATGCCGAACTGGTTGACCTTGACTGCCTTGAACCGTTCCGGTTCAGCAATCCCTGGAGCAGCGGTTTGGCCGGCCGGAAAGTGCTGGTCGTTCACCCCTTTGTCGAGTCAATAAAAAAGCAGTATGAGGAAAAACGGCACCTGCTCTTTTCTTCTCCCGATGTGCTGCCTGATTTCGAATTGAAAACGCTCAAATCGGTGCAGTCCATTGCCGGCTCGCAGGTGGATTATGCAACATGGTTCGATGCGTACCGCCACATGTGCGATGAGATAGCAACGGTTGATTTCGACATCTGCATCATCGGAGCGGGTGCATACGGCCTCCCTCTGGCATCGTTCGCCAAGCAACTGGGTAAACAGGCGATCCATCTCGGCGGCGTCACCCAGATCCTCTTCGGCATAAAGGGGAGAAGGTGGGAGCGTGAGTATGCCGACAGCACGGCAAAACTTTTCAATGAACACTGGGTTCGACCCCTGCCGACGGAAACTCCCGCAAATAAAGACAAGATAGAAAGAAGTTGTTATTGGTAAACCTTGGTAAACAGGACCACACCATGCGCATCATCCTCGTGAAAGAAACTGAGGAATTCCTGAAACTCAAAGAAGCGTGGCAAGCCCTCTGCGATGAACTGGAAAACAGCATTTCCGCATTTGCCAGTTTCGAGTGGTATGAAACCTGGTGGCGGCACTACTCTGCCGGGGCGACACTCCACATGATTACCATGTGGGATGCCGACAAGCTTGCAGGGATTGCGCCACTCGTGCTGAGGCGGGTAACCGTCCACGGATTGCCGCTGACAGCTCTCTGCTTCATTGAAAACAATCAATCTCTCAACAATGATTTCATCGTGGCGCCTGCTGTCAGAGAAATTTTTTTCCATGAGGTGCTGCGATATTTTTTTGCACAGTCGTCCCGATGGGATATCATAATCCTCAAGAACATTCCCGACACCTCGACCGACTGTGGCGCATTGACTGAAATCCTTGATGGGACCGGCAAAAAATGGCTAAAGAGTCCGACCTGGTTCGATTCACCGTACCTCGTGCCGGCAGGAACCTGGGCGGATTTTCTGGCCAGCCGCACGACACGAACGCGCAAGAGTCTGCGCAATATCCAGAACGGGATTTTCAAATCAGGCGACGTGTCCGTCGCGAATATCCGTACATGGGAAGAATTTCTCCTTGTCAAAAACGAAGTTTTCAACGTAGCACGGCAGAGCTGGGCAGATAATCGCGGCGACTCGATGGCCTCTCCGGCAAACGAGGCGTTCTTCAGCGACCTGGGGCACGTATTTGCCCAAAAGGGATGGCTATCTCTCTGGACCTTGCGCCTGAACGGCACGATGGTTGCCATTGAATTTCACGTGAAGGCATACTCGAAAGAGCATGCCATGCGTGGCCACTATCTTCCCGGGTTTGCATCATTGTCGCCAGGGACATACCTGGAGATGCAGATCATCAAAAATGCCTTCGAGGAAACGGAAAAGGTTCACGCCTATGATTTCTGCGGCAGCTTCGAAACGTACAAAAGGAAATGGACCGACACGTTTGTTGCTCACCACGACATAGCAATCTTCAACGATAGGTTGTATTCTCGGTTGATCAGATTCCATGAAACCGTCGCCGTACCGCTGCTGAAACGGATGTTCCCTCAGAATTTCTGGGACAGTAGGCTTTTCAAGATCTTCGGCATCAACACCGACCGGATGAAAAGCTGTTGAGGTGCAAAAAGAGCAGGCAATCATGGCAAGCAGCTCCGACGTACAAAAGTAACCGTAAGAAGCAGTACCGGTCAATGGGAGGTGCCTACCTATGAGTAACACCCAGGGTAATCCATGTCTGGCATGCAGCACCGGTCAACACTGCTGCATACGCTTGAGCGGCCTGTTGCTCAGCGCGAACGAATTCATAACTCTTTTCAAGTACCACCAGGAAAAACTTTCGATAAAACAGTCCAATAAGGTTACCATTGTCTCTTCAAAAGAAGGGAACGCTTGTCCTCATTGGGGACCAAGCGGCTGTCGAATTTACCAGCAAAGGCCGATTGATTGCCGGGTTTTCCCTTACATAACGGCCCGAATCATTGAGAAACGCTCGACAGTCAAGATCGTGTTTCATTCCAGATCCGACTGTCCGTTGAAGGATCAGCTGTTTCTGCATATGCCAGAAGCTGATATCAAGAACCTGCTTATCGAGTTTGGGAAAAACGTGTGTGGATCAACAAAGACCATCGTCGTGAGCCACGAGCGAGGGTTCATTTCAAGGTTTCGCAACAGGGTTGAAGCGGCTATAAGCCGACGGCTGTATCGCATGTCATCCTAACTGCCAGACCTATCAGCTGTTATGTCGAGAATCGGAGCATCACATGTCGGTTGGCGTATATGTAAAGGATGCCCTGACCCTTCTCTGCCGGGGCGAGTGGCGTGAGTTCATCTTCCGCATTCGGGTCCATATTCAAAACATAGACCTGAGGAACACGTATTTGAATGAACTGAACCTTCCGGAAGATCGGTGCCACTACTACGCCAATTCCGGCGGCCCGCACCTCGATACGGTGCTCAAGGCCTTGAAGATAACAGCGCAGGACTGTATTGTGGATTTCGGGTCCGGCAAGGGGGGTGCGCTCATCACCCTGTCCCGCTATCCATTTGCCAGAATCGCAGGCGTGGAGATATCACCTGATCTGGCAGTCATCGCAAAACAAAATTTCCACAAGCTCAACATCAAAAATGTCACTATGAACGTCTGTGATGCAGCAGATTTCATCGAACTTGACGAGTACAATTATTTCTATTTTTTCAGTCCCTTTCCTGCCGCTGTCATGAGTGCAGTTATTAGAAACATCTGCGCTTCATTGACAAACAACCCCAGGAAGGCGTCTATTATTTATTTCAATCCGGAATGTCACGATGCTGTAGTAACGGACTCACCCTTTGTCAAAATAAATGAATTAAACCATCACGAGCTTGTGTTTTATATATATTCCAACAGGCCATGACGATAGACACCAGCCCTATAATTTTCCGGCGCACGAATTTCGGCACACGTCTGCAGACGACGGTTAATCAACTATGACAGAAATTGCTGGAAACATACTTGGATCGGCCCGCAAACTGGTCTGTACGCCCGTTAACCGCCTTATCAACAGCATCGATCCGCCGGTAATCGTTCTGGTTTACCACCGCATCACGACACTTTTGTCCGACCCGGAGATGCTGGCTGTTTCACCGGACAACTTCCGTACACAGATGCAGTACCTGAAAGACATGTTTCCCATTGTCAGATTCGAAGAGGATTGGGCGAAGACGGCAAAGCCGGCAGTATGCGTTACCTTTGATGACGGGTATGCCGACAATGCGCTGGAGGCGTTGCCGATCCTTGAGGAAGCAGGAGTACCGGCCACCTTCTTCGTCAGTACCGGGACTATCGGCACCAGGTCGGAGTTCTGGTGGCATGAACTGGAGCGCATAATCCTGAACGGTCAGAGCCTCCCTCCCCGTATCACCCTGGACGTCGGCCGTCTCAAGAGGACATGGGCAACCGGCAGCGTCAGCCTGCGGCAGGAGTATTTCCGCGAAGCAGTGCAACTGATGACGAACGCCGACACGCTGAGTCGTAACGACCTGCTCAACCAGATTCGCGCCACGGCAGGGATCAATGCGGAGAGTGCCGGCGACACCCACCGTACCATGTCGATTGAAGAGCTCCGGCGCCTGGCATCAAGCCGCTGGGCTACCATCGGCGCCCATACCGTGACCCATACCCAACTCTCCACCCTCACTACTGGCGCTCAAAGAGCGGAGCTGGAAACTTCCAAACGGGAGCTGGAGAACTGGCTCGGCAGGGAAACGAAGGTTTTCTCCTATCCATACGGTCGGCGCTGCCATTACACGCAGGAGAGTATCGCATTATGCAGAGAGGTCGGATTCTCCAAGGCCGCCGCCAACTTTCCCGGCCAGGCGCACCGCTGGACAGATCCCTATCAAATCCCCCGTCACCTGGTCCGTAACTGGCCATTGGAAATTTTTACCGAAAAGTTGCGGGGGTTCTGGACTCGATGAAGGTTCTCTTTTTCAATGGTTCCGATATTGAGGGGGGCGCTTCACGCGCTGCAACCCGCCTACTGCATGGTGTCAAGGCGCAGGGGAGTGACGCCCGGCTCTACGTGCAGAGAAAATACGGCGATGACCCGCTGATCGACGGCCCCGCCACGCTGCCAGGCAAAGCATTCGGCCTTGCCCGCCCGACCATTGAACAGCACCTGTTCGACATCACACCCGGAAAAGTGACTGGGCCGTTCTCCGCCTCATTTCTGCCGGACGGGCTGGCGGCACAGGTGGCCGGGATGGGACCCGACATCATCCACCTCCACTGGGTAGCCCGCATGATGCGCCTGGAAACGCTGCAACGCCTTGGCGTGCCTATCGTATGGACCATGCATGATTCCTGGGCCTTTACCGGCGGCTGTTATCTGCCCGGTGATTGCACCCGCTACCGTGAGTCGTGCGGGGCATGCCCGGTCCTCGGTTCTGCGGGGGGGCTGAATGATCTATCGCACCGGATCTGGCAGAGGAAACGGAAATCCTGGCAACGTTTGAACATGACGATTGTAGCCCCAAGCCGGTGGATGGCTGCGTGCGCACGGGCAAGTTCGCTCTTTCGCAATGCTCGCATAGAAGTCATTCCCAACGGACTTGACGTAAACCGCTTCAAGCCGGTTGACCAGCGCACTGCGCGCGATATTTTATCCCTTCCTCAGGACAGAAAGTTGATTTTGTTCGGCGCAAAGTCGGCCACTAATGACCGAAACAAGGGTTTCCATCTGCTCGTGCAGTCGATGCAGGAGTTGAGCAGCGGCAGCGGGCGCAATGACTTGATTGAACTGATCGTCTTCGGCTCGTCGGAACCTGACCTGCGGCCGGACCTCGGTTTCAAGACGCGTTACCTGGGGTGGCAGCACGACGATACGGCTCTTGCGCTACTCTATGCTGCAGCAGACGTTTTCGTCCTGCCGTCCCTCCAGGAGAGCCTCGGGTATACTGCCATGGAAGCAATGGCGTGCGGTACCCCCTGCGTTGCCTTCAACCAGGGGGGGGTACCTGATTTGATCGACCACTTACAAAACGGCTACCTGGCACATCCGTATGAACCGGCCGATCTGGCACGAGGTATTGCATGGGTGCTGGAAATCGAAGGTCGCCGGAAGGTATTATCACTACAATCAAGGCAAAAGGTGGAACAGGAATTTACCGTGAAAAAAGTTGCTGAGCAGCATATAGCGCTCTACCGGGAGATTTTAAGACATGACTAATTCCGTACCGGGATTTCCTGTCATTTCTATCATAACCCCTTCCTACAACCAGGGCGCATTCCTGGCCGCAACCATCGAGAGCGTCATCGGCCAGGAGGGCGACTTTTCAATTGACTACATTATCGTAGATGGCGGATCGAGTGATAACTCCGTTGATATTATAAAAAGTTATGATGCTCGCCTGCACAATGGAGAATGGCCGGTTTCGTGCCGAGGGATTACCTATCGGTGGGTGAGTGAACGGGACAAAGGACAAACCGATGCCCTAATGAATGGCTTCCGGATGGCACGGGGTGAAATACAGGCATGGCTTAATTCAGACGACACTTATCTGGGGGGGGCCTTGCAGTCAGCTGTCGATCTTTTCCGTCACTACCCGGAAACCGGGCTGATGTATGGTGATGCCAACTACATCGATGCCGAAGGGTCCATCATCGGCAGCTATCGCAGCGAAGAGTTTGACCTTGACAAACTGGCATCGGCCAACATCATCTGCCAGCCTGCGGCCTTTTTCCGGAGAGACCCTTTCGAGGCGGTCGGCGGTCTGGACGGAACGCTCGACTTTGTGATGGACTTCGATCTCTGGATCAGAATCGGCAGCCGTTTTCCCTGCCGCCATCTTCCCGGCCTGCTCGCCACCTACCGGCTGCACGAGACATCCAAGACCATCAGCAACGATACACTTTTCAGGAACAGCGAGGAGGCATTGGCTGTCACAATACGTCACTTCGGCTGGGCGCCGCTAACCAGAGTCTACACGTCGTGCAGCATCCTGTGCAAGGCCCGCCTGCCGGATATGCTCGCCAGGAACAGGTTTGCGGTGGCTGTTGCGGCGATGTTCTGTTCATTCATCCGCTCCCTCTATCTGAATCACGGAATTCATCGTAACGACCTGAAGCTGCTGACCGGAACAAACTTCCGTAAACTTTTCAAGAGCAGGCTGGAGATCATGACCGACCACAACAACGACAATCTTTCGGGAAAACCATGAAGATCTGCCTGATAGCCCCCGTTCCCCCGTTCCGAGGGGGAATAGCCAAATATTGTTACTCCCTGGCACAGGAGCTTGAGAAGCGGCATGATCTGCTGCTCTTGAGCTACGAAAGGCAATACCCCGAGTTCCTGTACGGCAAAAAAAGCCAGATCGACCCGAATTTCAGCAGAGAAGAGTTGGCAACTGAATTCAAACGGCTGTCCTTTGACATCGATTCCGCAAGCATACTCTCCTGGCGTGCAACCTCTAAAAATATAGCCGCGTTTGATCCTGATCTGGTGATCCTGCCCTGGTGGGTAGCCTACTGGGCTCCTATGTATGCCTATCTTCTCTCTTCGTTGAAGAAGAAAGGGATCAAGGTAGTTTTTCTCTGCATTAATGTTTTTGAACACGAAGATACTGTATTGAAAAGATTATTGACTACATTCATCCTCCGAAAAGCTGACTTCATTATCGTCCATTCTGAGCAGGAAAAGTGCGCTCTTCTGGAACTTAACCCAAAAGCTTCTGTTAAAAAACACCTGCTGCCACTTTTTGGATATGATTCCAGCGTGACATTCATGCGGGACAAAAAATTGCATCTTCTTTTCTTTGGTTTCGTTCGGCCTTACAAGGGACTTGATACTCTCCTCAATGCCATCGGCATCCTGGGTGACTACGATATTTCACTTGAAATCGTCGGTGAGTTCTGGAACGACAAAAATGAATACATCACGCTTATCAAAGACCTCGGCATTTCGAGCAAGGTAACAATAGTCGACAAATACGTCCCGGACAATGAAATGAGTCAGTACTTCTCCCGGGCTGACCTGATTGTCCTTCCCTACAGGAAAACCATAACCTCAGGGGTAATAGCGACCGCATACGGTTTTAAAAAGCCGGTTCTCGCAACAGACGTTGGGGGGTTCTACGAAGTAATTCAGGATGGCTGTACAGGAAAAATAGTTGCGTCTGATGATCCGCAAGCTTTTGCCGAAGGAATACTCTGGTTTTTAGCCAATAGGCAGATCAACTTCGCTGAAAACATTTCAACATTTGCGGGGCAACATATGTCCTGGAGTTCTCTGGTAGATGCGATAGAAGAATTTAACTGACTGTAACGAACAATAGCCGGGAGTCTGTCCCGGCTATTGAATAAACGCCCATTTCAAACCCCAACTCAAATATTTCCCAGTTTATATTTCGTTACAAGTTCATATTCCCTGAAATACATAGGTGATTGATATTGGATTTCTTGCCATGACTTATCGAGCTCGGTTCCCATATCTTTATCCGTGCAGAGTAATTCATTAGCTTTGTTGTAGTTTCTCTTGGCAACAGTTCTGAATTTTCCTTTTTGAATCTCGAAATCTATCTGGTGGTGTGTAGCAACACCCTTACTTGATATGCTCTTCTCACAGGCAGGGTACTTGGAAAGATGCTTTGTATAAAATTTTGAACCAAAGTTTGTTAAAACAGTTTTCTCGGTCCAGGACAAAATATTATTTCGTACTTTAACGCTTTTAGAATCATAAAAATTCGCCTCCAGGTTCTTATTGGGAATGTCGGCGTTATTTTTAATCCAATCTGCTGCATGACTAGCAAGTGTCCCACCCAGCAAAACCATGCCCATGATTACTGTAATACAAATGCCTTTCTTCATTTCCGACTCCTTGCAATATAGTCTTGATGTAGTTTTCAGTGGTCGGAACATAGCATAAATTTACGTATAAACAAAGCTTATACCTGCAATACCGTATGGTTGCAGTTAGTTATAGCCACGTGTACAAAATTGACTATTTTGCACTAAACTGCTATTTTGCAACACAAAATGATTGCAAAAGATTAGCAAGGGATAACCATGGCGTCCCCAGAATTACTACCGGAACAGAACCAACAGGTATTCGAAGATATATCGACAGTAATACCGGACACAGGGGAAGAAGGTTTTATTTCAGCCACTTTCCTGAAATGCGCTTCAGTGATACTTCTGGCTTATTTCGGCGCTCGTCTTGTGTTTTTCGCCTTGAACATTTCTTCGTTCGTGCCGCCGGACGAAGTAACCCACGCGGGACTCTGCAAAATCTTTTCGAAGGTCTTCCTGTTCCCTGAAAATTCCCCCGCAACCTACGAGTTCGGCCTGGCCACCAACACCGCCTGGCTCTACTACTGGATCATGGGCAAACTTCTCCATCTCAACATCTTCGGGTTGTCCGACCTGGTATTCCTCAGACTCCTCAACATTCCCCTCGCCTTTGGCACTGTCTGGTACTCCATCAGGCTCCTCCGACTCCTGACGGACAACCGCCTTGCGCAACTCCTGCTTATTGTGGTCATTACCAATACCCCCATGTTCTCCCTGCTGTCGGCTTCAGTCTCATACGACAACCTGGCCAATCTCCTGGCAGCCATGGCAATCTATTACGAGTTCGCCTTCTTCAAGAACCGTTCTGGCGGCCTGCTCGGCGCCTCATTGCTCTGCCAGATGGCTGGCAGCCTTACCAAGATTACGTTCCTGCCCCTGATCCTTGTACTAAATGTGCTGCTGGTGCTTAACGAAGTTAAAAACCTGAAAACACTTCCGGAAGAATTCAGGCGACAGTTCAGGACAATTTCTCGCAGCAGCTTGCTGACACTATTTTTACTCATTATTGCAGTGGGGCTGAATCTCCAGTTATATGCCGGGAATTATCTTCGTTATGGCGCACCGAATCCCGGAATGTCGCAAGTGATCTCCCCGCAAGCCGCGATGCAGTCCCGCCTCGACGCGCGAGGGACGATCTTCAGTCAGTACAAGGAAGGAAAGCTCTCCTATATGGACGCACTGATCCTGACCGGAGAGATCAGGCACCCCGGAGACAAGGCGGATACGTTCTATCTGCTGATGAACTATGAAAAACTGAAGAGAAATCCGCAGCTCTGGTTGAGCCCGCTGAACTATGCAAACTCCTGGTTCCAGATCATGGCGGCTTCCATATTCGGGATAAGAGCCCATCTGGGAATGTTCAAGCCTCCTCTTTACCTGCTGCCTATATACGTGGTCATGGCTCTTGCATTCTTGGGATTTATCGTCCGCTGGCGACCCAGTGAGGCGGGGTGGAGTCCGCTGAGTCTGGCGGTTGTTGTCGTCTCTTATGCAGGATTACTCATATACGAGGTAAATTATGAGGCCTATCTCAATTACGGGGAGCCAAGCCTGACAGTATACGGGCGCTATCTTTT
This sequence comes from Geobacter sp., assembly GCA_009886055.1. Classification (GTDB taxonomy): domain Bacteria; phylum Desulfobacterota; class Desulfuromonadia; order Geobacterales; family Pseudopelobacteraceae; genus JACRCG01. Next base: position 13,590 of record VFJM01000054.1, read on the forward strand.
CATCGTGATGGCGCCCGTATATGTCCTGCTGTGTCATTACCTGCTGCGCCTCTTCAGGTCCGAACACATCCGCACTACTCTAGCTCTCGTAACGGCCGTCTTGTTCATCTCGTACGACTTCCCCTGGTTTCTCAGGCACGCCACTGCGGAATGGTACACATGGCTGCCGTAACAGCAGTTGTGAGATGAGAACATCTGTTGATCGGTAAGAGGGAAGGGCTTCTCATCTCTCAACCTTCAACTTTCAAAAGTCGGAAGATCGGAGTGTAACCTGATGGCGAACATTTGGAGAACAGAAGGAGACAATCCGGCAGGGAATGCCGCGAAGAGGTTCTTGCCGCTCGCCCTTTTCCTGATTGCGGCGTTGACCGTCGCCGTCTACTGGCCGGTACTGCAGAACGGCTTCATCGACTTCGACGACGAAGATTATGTGACCGCTAACATGATGGTTCGGCAGGGAGTGACGCTCAAGGGGTTCATCTGGTCCTTCACCACGTTTCATGCCGGCAACTGGCATCCGCTCACCTGGCTTTCCCACATGCTCGACGTTGAACTTTTCGGCCTGAACCCGATCGGGCACCATGCCACCAGCCTTCTGCTCCATGCCGTAAATTCGCTTCTACTCTGCGCCTTGCTGCATCGCCTGACCGGATTCCTCGGCAGAAGCGCGGTTGTGGCGATGCTGTTCGCACTCCACCCCCTGCATGTGGAGTCGGTAGCCTGGGTTGCCGAACGAAAGGACCTCCTTTCCACTATGTTCTGGCTCCTGACCATGAGGGCATATGTTGGGTACGTCGGCAAGCCCTGTCTGAAGCGATATCTTCCAGTTGCCGTTTTTTTTGCCTTGGGGCTGCTGGCAAAGCAGATGCTGGTGACCCTGCCTGTAGTCCTCCTGCTGATGGATTATTGGCCGCTCAAACGCCTTTCTCCGCGCCAGGGTGAAAACGGGAGGAACCAGGTTGGCATAAAGCTTCTAATTATTGAAAAGATTCCTCTGTTTTTCTTGTCCGCAGTTGCGTCACTCGCTATTTTCCGGGCACATGCTTCTGCTAAAGCGCTGTTCCAGGTCGACGGAGATTCCATTCTTCTGCATAGCGGGAATGCGCTCCTCTCTTATGTGAAATATATCCGGAACATGTTCTGGCCTGTGGACCTGGCCCTGTTCTACCCTTTCGAACCCTCGGCAGTTACTACTCTCAAAGTCGCAGGTTCGATTACACTACTAGCGGTGATAACCGGTTTGGCAGCGGTTCAGAGAAAGCGGCGCCCCTACCTGGTTTTCGGGTGGTTCTGGTACCTGATTACCCTGCTCCCGGTGATTGGCTTCATACGAGTGGGGGGACAGGCTTTAGCGGACCGGTATACGTATATTCCGCTGATCGGCCTTTTTTTGATGATTGTGTGGGGTGTAGCGGAGGCTGCAGGAACATGGCAAAAAGGGTTTCCGGCAATGGTGGGCGTGACAGTCATCGTGGTTACAATTCTCTCGGCTCTGACCGTCACACAGATTCGCCACTGGAAGAACAGTTACGACCTGTTTGCTCATGCCCTGGCGGTGGTCAAGCGAAACTGGCTGGCACATAACAACATGGGAATATTGTACGCCCAGCATAACCGCAATGATGAAGCTATTTTTCACTTTCAGGAATCCGTTCGGCTCAATCCGAAGGGGGTCATGGGGTTCAGAAACCTGGGGAATGCATACCAGACCGTCGGGAGAAACAGCGAGGCGATCGAGGCCTTCCGCCAAGCGGTCTGGCTCGACCCGAACGACGCGGAAAGTCATTATCGCCTCGGACTCGCCTATCTGCTGGGTGGAAACAGCGACTTCGCCCAGCAGGAATATCGCCAGTTGCTACGTCTGAATGAATCATATGCGAGTTCGCTACTCGATTCCATCAGGATACTTGGTAAACATTGAAACGCAATCCGACCGGGCGTATCCTGATCCGGCTACCCCTTAATATTCAGAAGTGATCTTCGGCGCCTGCGAAAGGTAAAACTACGCACAGACAGAAACAGTGCCATCAAATGACTGGTGTCTCGACTCTCTTCGCATCAATCATATCGAGCATTTCATGAAACACCCCGGCATGTTTTCTCGCTCCGCCATCGGCGAAAGAACAAGCAGTCGTAACACCCTGATCAAACCTGAACAGCATTTCCCGCCGGGGAAAAAGTCCCCGTATCGGCAGCCAGAGAACGCCCGCAGCACCAAAGAACAGAGCCGACCACCAGATGAAAAGCACGCCATTATCCTTGATGAAATCAGTAACCACAAGACGCCTGACATCAGGGAGAACCAGACGGAAACCATCGCGAACGAACTCGCCCCCTCCCGGAACACTCCCGGTAAAGAGTACATCTTTACCCTTCAGCAGCTTGAACCGGAAGGTAATGTCACCCGACATGTAGGAAATGTAACGCTCACTGCCGCTTTCCGGTTCCGGTATGTTGAAAACGACCCGGTACGGCGAACCGGGGATTACCACGTTTTCCTCTTTTCCCGGAGGATAGATATTCAGGAAACTAGGTGCCTCATAGCCTGCAGGCATGTCAGGAGCAGTGAAACGAAGGTAAAGGGCGAGCCCAAGATAGCGCGGATAGATGAAAGCCCCATCGTGCCGTGACGGAGGATACAGGCCAAAGATTCTTTTCCTGGAACCGGAGTCTGTCGGGGCGACCTCCATGGTCAGGGTCCTGCTCAATATCGGACCGGTTGAGTTCGCCAGGGTAATCCGCTCCACCGTGCCGCCACTCCCGTTCTGAGTAGGGAAGGGATCCCCTTCAACAACCATCTTCCTGAGTGAACTCCGGGATGTGGTGGTTATAAGTATGCCTGTAAAGAGGCAAAAAGTTCCGGCGAGAAAAAACAGTCGGACGGGAAAGCTGCTGATTCCTTGCCAGGCGGCAATTACGTTTCCTGAGCGGCGCGTCTTGTATCCCACTGCGGCAAGACGGCTCTCCAGGGCTGGAGCAGTGGCTGAGACAGCTATTTCAACCACTTCGTCAAACATCTCCTCGACACCTTCTTTTGTCTTTCCGGACAGCGCACTACGCATTCTCAGAAATCTGATCGTTTCACGCACAAGGCGAAAGACGCTGTTCAAAGGAATCAATGCAAGAAGAACCGCCAGAATCAAGCTCTTGCGGGTGAAAGTCATCAGAGTGATCAAGGTCTCATCGGTAAAGAAGGCGATCCCGATATAGAGGAGAAAGAAGAAGCCGATAACTACCGGGGGGACGGCCCGGGACGATCCTGCAGCAAAGAGAGCACGGAACAGGCGTTTCATTTCCCCCCCTCCTTTACCCGTGCCGTTGCCTGGACAGTCGAACCCCAACTGTTGATAAGCGCCATCCCGTCAATAACAACACCATCACTTTTTTCGGTGAAAGCGACCGGAACCGGGTTGCATCCCCCAGGTTTGCCCACCGTATCCAGGGGGATAAGCGTTTTGCAATAGTAGCAGATCACTGATCCTTCTGCCTGCCCATACCCGTCCGGCTTGCAGATTGCGCAGGCATCAAGGTCAACTGTCAGCCGCCCTTCAGGGGTCATCAGCACGAAGAACCGTGCTTCCCTCCCTCCCTGTTTGAAAAGATATTTGTGCAGTTTGCCGTCCTCCAGATCGATCTCTCCTTTTTTCGGGATGAAGATCTCTCCGGCCGGGCTTGCCGTGACCGGCAGCGGTTTCGGGTCCCAGTACTCCACACTCGGGAAACGGCTCTGATATGCCGCAGCCGCAAAGACCGCCACGGAGAGGACCGGAATAACAAGCCGATAGCGCCGTTTCGCGATCGCGGCAGCCAGCAGTGTACGGCGCTGCGCACCCTGGCGAATATGGGCCACCGACGGCAGCCGTTCAAAACGGATGGCCAAGGCAATCAGAAATGCAGGGGTAAACCAGATGACCATCCCCCCCCAGAAACCGACCTCCTTGCCGAACAGGAGACCGATATAATTCCAGACATAAGAACGGACGAAGAGGTGGTCAGGGATCAGAATCGATTCCATAAACTGATGCACGAAATCATGAACACCTTTCATCACCTTCATACTCAAGGGAGAAAAAAGATCGAGGCGGAGGACTGAAGAGGAGCTGCAGAGGAGGAGCGCCACCACAGCTACCAGCATGCCTGTCAATGTCACCGTGTAGGAGGGCGACAGCAACTTATCGAAGGCCAGAGCAGCATATGCCAGAGTATAAGCAAGAGCCCCGGCAGCCAGAGCAAGTAATATAAACGTCAGGGCGGTGCTGTCGGTCGCAGGGAGTCTGCAGGCACAAACCGCCCCCGCCACCATGCTTGCCAGACAGGCGACGACGCCGGCACAGAGCGATGTATTGACGAGCCGTTCACCCCGAAAAATCGACACGCCCCGGCCGGTGCTACGGTAGATGACTGCAACGGAAATGCCCCAGAGGAAGAGGAAGCTCACCCCCAGAGCCGACTTGACAATCCCGAAAGGAATAGTTCCCGGGTATGACCGGAACAGGATAAAAGTTCCGGTCACCCCGATAACAAACCCGGATATGCTTGTCAACGTCACGACTGAACGGCGCCCGGGAAACCCTCTCAGCAGGACCAGAACGATCCCTGCCCATGAAAGGATATGGGGAATGAGTTTCACCGCTACCATCAGGATTTCATCCGTTCTTCACGCACCAGCACGCCATCATCAAGGTAAATGGTGCGGTCTCCCCAGGCAGCCACTTCCTGGTTATGTGTTACCATTATAACGGTAAACCGTTCCTCGGCCCGCAGTTCCTTGAGCAGTTCCATCACCATCACCGTGCTCTTGTGGTCGAGGTTTCCGGTCGGCTCATCCCCCAGCAGGAGCTTCGGGCTATTGATGATCGCCCTGGCGATACAGACCCTTTGCTGTTCGCCGCCCGAAAGCTCGCCCGGGCGGTTCTTCAGACGATGGCCCAGACCCACTCGCTCCAGGGCTGACCTGGCTTCAGCCTCATCGGGGACACTGTGAAAGTACTGAGCCAGCATGACATTCTCCACGGCTGTCAGGTACGGGACCAGGTGGTGTTGCTGAAAGATGATCCCGACAAATTCCCGGCGGAAACGGGCCAGTCCATCCTCGCTGAGGGCCAGCAGGTCTTCGCCGCCGACCCGGAGCGAACCGTTGCTCGGTCGGTCGAGCCCTCCCACGAGGTTCATGAGGGTACTCTTGCCGGAGCCGGAATGCCCCATGACAGAAAGCCACTCTCCCTCCGGGACAATAAGATCGATCGGCTTCAGAGCGCAGATGTCACCATAATTCCTGGTTAGACCGCTTGTTTCAATAATTGCAGATACCATTGTTGTTAAACCTCTTGTCAGGGGTTTAGGCTGAAGGTTGATGACTGAAGGATTTAACCCTCAGCCTGATCACCTTCAGCCCTCTGCCTGTTTTATTCCCCTCGCAGACTCCTGACCGGATCGAGCTTGAACACCGATATCATCGGGCCGACACTTCCCAGCAGCGCCAGAAAGAGACTTACCCCAAGGGAAATGCCGGCGAACCAGGGGATGAACTCGGCTGAGGCGGAGAAGACCGTCCTGGTAATGAACTGGGCTATGGCGCTGCCAAACAGGTACCCCGCGAGCCCACCCAGAAAGCCCAGCATTGCCGCCTCCCCGCAGAAGATCAGCATGACCTCCCAGCGGGTCCCACCCATCGCCTTCATGAGCCCGATCTCCTTACCCCTCTCCAGCACCGTTGTGCTCATGGTGCCGGCAACGCTGCTTCCTGCAGAGACCAGCACCACCGCCGTCACCATGAACATCAGAAGTTTTACCTTGGCGAGCAGTCCCTCGGAGGTACGGGCGGTCTGGCGCACCTCATTGACCTTTGCCGACGGCAGAAGCAGCTGAAGCGCGTCAGCTCTCTTTTTGAGACTTTCATCGCCGGCGGTCACCATAAGTCGAACCAGAGTGAGTTGTCCGTCCAGACCGAGTGCCTGCTGGAGTTCCGGCAGTGCCAGGAACAGCAGGCCGTCCTCCTCACCGCCGGAAGAAACAATGCCCGAGATGCGCAGCCTCACTGTTTGAGCCTTCCCGACAAGTTCCATCGTATCGCCCGGCTTAAGTTTCAGACGGGTTGCCAGATCACTGCCGACCACCGTCTCCCCGGTCGCGGGCCAGTTGCCCTTTAGCTGCCACCAGGGGAAAAGGCGGCGAATGTCGGTGAAGTTTACCCCATCAACCATGAGGTCGGCATCTTTCCAGTGCAGGGCGCCACGCAGATGGAAGGAGCGTTCGGCCTTCAGGCCGCTCCGCGCTAAAGTGTCCTCCACCTCGCGCTGCTGAAGGTAGGCAGGCTCCGTAATGACTCCGAAATTGAGCCCCCCGCTCCCCACGTCAAGTCGGGCCGACTGGGGAATGATGATCAGGTTCGCCCCGTATTTACGCACCTCTCCCGCCACCTGTTTCTCCATGGAGTACGAGACGATGCCAAGGGCCGTGGCCAGGCTGGAAGCCATGGCCAGCACCGCCAGCAGCAGCACGGTGCGACCCTTCCGGTGGGCAAGGGCACGTAAAACAAGTTGGAGCAGCCAGCGACGCCTATGCATGTTATCCTTTCAAAACCCGTACCGGCTCGATCAGTAGCGCCCGGCGAAGAGGGGCCACACTGCCGGCTATGGCGACGGCAAAGGCCGAGATGATGGCGGTCGGGAAAAGCCAGAGAGGTGATGAGATGGGGGAGTTGAAGACCGTTCGGCTGATAATCCCGGCAAGCTGGTCACCGAGCAGGTAGCCGACTATTCCGCCCGCCACTGAAATGATCAGGGTTTCCCCGACAAAAATGGCGCTGATCTGCAAACGGTCGGCCCCGACCGCCTTCATCAGGGCAATTTCAGGACTCCGCTCCGCCATGGAGGCCATCAGGCTGGTGGATACTGCTGTGGCCGAAGCCCCCAGTGCCAGCACGGTGAGGAGCAGCATCACGCTGTTCAGCTTCTTTAGAAGAGCCCCCTCGGCGCTGGCAATCTGCCAGATCGGTTTGGCACGACTGCCGGCCATAACCTCCTCCACATTCTTGGCCACGGAGGTCACGTAAGCCGTGCAATACCACTTTTCGTATTCATCCTTCGACATGGTGGCCGGATCTTTCTTGCCGAAATCATCCATTGGCACCGTAAGGGCGCTCACCAGAACACGAGAGATCTTTCCCTGCTGCTGCAGAAGCGACTGAACTGTTACCAGGGGAGCGAACAGCTGTTCTTCCTCATAGCCACCGGTAGTGACGACACCGACAATCCGTAACTGTTGGGTACGCCCTCGCACGGTCGTCGTTACATCGCCGCCAGGAACTACATTCAGACGTTTTGCCAGCGCAGCCCCGACAATCGACTCGTCGGCAGCCTCAGGCCATCTCCCCTCTACTTCCCACCAGGGCGCAATCCCCTTTATTCCTTGAACTGACGGGTCTTCACCAGGCACCTCAAGTTGTCTGGCGAACCAGGTACCCGATACAACGCCCCGCTCCTTCTTGCCCCCTGCAGAAAATTCGGCGATGCCAAACAGGTAGGGGGTAAACCCGGTGATATTGTATTTCCAGAAAACCGTCTTGATTTTCGGCAGGTCTTCCTCACGTAAAAAACCGCCACCTTCGACGGCAGACGGTTCGAGTAAAATATTGGCGCCATAGCTGCGGAGCTCCAGTGCCATCTTGTGGGAGACCTCACCGGCGATGCCGAGGAAAGCCGTTGCAACCGCGGCGCCCATGGCAATAGAAAGGAATACCAGGAAAACAGCCTTGGGGCGCTTGAGGAAAGAATTTTTGAGGATCCGGAAGAGCACGGTTCAAGTCCGTTGAAAGTTCAAATAGATAGAATCATCTCTCATCTCTCATCCCTCAACAGTTTTTCTTAACTCTATTGGCAGCGATTCCCTCAGCAGCGCAACCTTCTTTTGCATGCGCCGCCAGGCAACTATCCCCCAGACCACCACGGCGAACATCATGACATGCTTCACCGCCAGGGCCGGAATCTGCAGTTTGTCGGCGGCGTTGGCCCATTCGAAGCTGGTATAGAAGATGGTACGGGGGATCCCGCCCAAGATGACCCACCAAAGAGCGAACTTGAACAGCTTGACCATATGGCGGTTCGTCTTCAGGAAGAAGAGCGTCGCCTCGGGGGTGTTCATGGACGCCTGAATGCGCATGATCGCATGCAGGGCGAAACCGCTCCCCACCAACAGGCCGGTGGCCATGTCGTGGAAATAGTTGTTCATCATGATGGCTACACCGAGCCCTGGTCCTATCTGCATGGCTATTTATCCTTTGGAGCACCCGCCCTGAAATGCGTGTTAAAATGCGTGTACTGATCGATTGAACGCTGGTCCCATTCGAAACGTGCCTCAATCACAATTTTACCCGTCTTGTCGATAAACCCGCACTTCTCACCGACCTTGACAGGTGCGAGTCCGCTAACAAAAATCGAGCCGGCGGCGAACTGAGGCTTGATCACCATCTTTCCCTGTTTGTCCATATAGCCGACCTTACCCTTGACCATCATCGGCGCGAGACCTTCGGTGAAGATGGTTGGTGAAGGAAATTCCTGGTCGATAATCGGTTTTCCGGTTTTGTCTATTAATTGCCAGGTATCTTTCTTTTTTACAGCAGCAACCCCATCGTTAAAATTAGTCGCTTCACTGTATTGTGCGGGAATGACCATAGTGCCGGCATGATCGATAAATCCTACCATGCCGAATTTCCCGTTAATCTTGACCATGGCGAGCCCATCGCGAAACATGGCGGCCTGAAAGAACTGCTCCGGTATCACCACTTTGCCACTCTTGTCGATATAGCCGTACTTGTTCCCGATTTTAACGGCGGCCAGCCCTTCTGAAAACTGGGCGGCATCATCAAACCGGGGCGTGATGGCATATTTGCCGCTGGCATCGATAAAACCCGCCTTGGCACCGTTCTCCTTGGCCACTACCACCGCTGCCAGCCCATCCGTAAAGGCGAACGTGGACAGGTAATCGAAATCGGTGACCGCCTTACCAGTCTGATTGATGTAGCCCCACTTCCCCCCCTTCTGTACCGATGCCCTGCCATTCAGGAAAATTGATGCCCTATCGAAACCGGGGGGGATTACCATGTTCCCGTTGGCATCGATGAAGCCGTCCTTGCCGTTGACATGGACCGCTGCAAGTCCCTCGGAAAAGAGGGAGGCCGAGTCAAACTGAGGGGGAATAACGGTAGTCCCGCCCCGATCGCAGTAACCGTATTTGCCGTTAAACTTCACCAGAAGGCGCAATGAGTTATCCAGCACGACCTTTTTTTCTTCCCGCTGGCAGGCGGTGCAGAGCGTCAGTAATGCAAGTGCGAGAATCAGTATTCGGTTCATGTGTGTCTCCATTATTTAAAGTCATACTGAAGGATGAGGACCAAAGGAAAACCTCGAAGAGTCACCCTTCTGCCTTCAGTCCTTCTCCCGCTATTCCATTGAACAATTTAACAAACTCATCTTCCGCAAGGCTTTTGTAGTATTCCGAGCGTCCCGCCACCACCAGACAGCGCACGCCATCTTGTTCCCTCACGGCGCCGACGATTTCTCTCCGGTAGAAGAGCAGCCGCCAGATAACACCGATTGTTGCAAGGGCAAAGCCGGCATACAAGATAGAGAGCCCGCGCTGCTTGACGACGTAAAAACGAACCCAGAATGGCATGTCACGCATTTCAAGGCGGTAGCCGGCAAACTCCAGAGCCCCGTTTTTTGGAACGAGCCCCTCTGCGATCTTCTTCCCCTCCCGTTCCACAGCAATGAAGAACACCGGATTGTTGAATTCCATGGAACGGGTGGCCCGCTTCCCGTTATCAAGGACATAATCCGGATAGAAAGTTGCCGTATACGTAAATCCGCCCAGGGCGAATCGGTCAGGTCTCCTTTGCAGGACATCCAGTTTTACATAGGCTCTTTCTATCTCCACGCCGGAAGCCTCTTTGATGGCAAAGAGTGGCGACACACCGAGATGCTTGAAGACAAACGACGTGTGTTCGGTCGTGTAGGGTCGATTGATGTCGACCTCGTGGGTCTTGCCGCTGCTGTCGACCAGCAGCACACTGATTCCGGTCGGCGTATTCTGGACAACGCGCGGGACAATACTCTTTACCGTAAACGAGGCACTGGGTGGAGAGCCGATCTCCGGCATTTTCGGCTGCGGAGACTCATTATAGCGGCTGAGTTCTCCCTGAAACGATTCTCCCTGGGCAAGGTCCAGATAACCGATAAACTCGGTATACACGCTGATCATTCCGCCGAGAAGAATCAAAAAGAAACTGAGATGAAAGAGCATAAAGGCAATTGGCGCAAGACGGTTCTTCACGCCGTAAAACCCGGTTGCATCGCCCAGCACGGTGTAGCGATTTTTCCGGAGCAGGCCGATAATCTTCTCTCCATCCAGATCGCCCGGCAGGGGGTATGAGCTCCGGAACGGGTATCCCCCCACAGTCACGGGATCGGCAATCTTCGCATCAGCGAGCGTTATCCGGCTTTTGATAACCGGCCATCGCTGCCACAGCACCAGAGACAGGTTGAGGAAAAACAGCAGCCATAAAGTTATAGTAATCGGTGAAGTGTAGATTGTGGTTAATCCGAGCGCATCAAGAAAAGCCACAAGAGAGGGAGAATTCCTTTGCCACTCAAGGTAAATTGTCTTCAGCAGCCTCTTCTGCGGAACCCAAAGGCCAATCGCAAAAATCAGTCCGAGCAGACTGATGAGCAGAATGGTAAAACGGAGGGAACTGAGATATTTGATTAGTTTTTTGAACATATTATTTTATTTTTTGTTGAGAGTTGAGAAATACTTATCCTTCAGATCTCAACCCTCAACTTGCTTTTCCTCATCCCAGAACCGCCTCTTTATCTTACCTGAAAAACATGCAGGCTGGTATTAACAACAAGGTTAACGCCAAAGAAACAGATAATGACGCTGCTCAGAGCGGCAATAGCCAGCCAGGCCAATCTCTTTTCTCGCCAGCCGAAGGTAACCCGCAAATGGATGGTGATTCCGTAGGTAAGCCAGGATATTAATGACCACGTTTCGACCGGGTCCCATGCCCAATAGTTTCCCCACAGGTCTTTTGCCCAGATTCCTCCGGCGGTTATCATGATCGTATCGGTAATAAAGCCAAAAACCACGTATCGGAAAATAAGCTCATCGAGACGCCCCAGAGAGGGGAATCGTTCATAGGCCGGATTCGGAACACCCAGCGCTTCACTCTTCTGTTTCAGCAGAAAAACCACCCCTGACGCCATAGCCAGAGAATAGGCACCAAAAGAAAGCCAGGCAAAATAGACATGAATATACAGCCAGACGGTTTTAAGGCTCGCAGCCATGGGGGTCAACGCCGGGTTCTGCATATAGCCGTAGCCGAGCATTATCAGCACAAGTGGGACGGTACCAACCGCTAACCCCTGCAGCTGCTTGTTCTGCCAACCGACAAACAGGGTTCCGGCAATAATGAACCACCCCCCCATCAGTGCATATTCATAATGACCCGACCAGGGAAGATGCCCCGTTGCGTTGAATCGGGCGCCAATTGCAATCGTCTGAGCCAGGAATCCAAAGGCGACCAGCAGCGTCACCTTCGAAACTACCTTGGGGTTCTTGAAAACAAAGGAGTAGATTAATCCCCCCCCCGACAGTGCGTAAGCCACCATTGCAATCAAGTAGAATATCATTTCCCAATAGGCCATGTGAGTATCCTTTTATTATATTTAGACTGAAAGCTTCAGTACTCTTATCGCTTCCTTCCCAACAACCCTCACCACACACCCTTCAGGCGCTTCTTCCAGCCAAACCCGCTGCGGCCGGATCGCAACCCTCAGCAAAAGTCCGATGACCGCAATGATACCGCCAGCCATCAGCAATCCCTTATGCCTTCTATGAACGACATGAATCTCGGACCACTGCCCCATTTTTGAACAGGAGAGGATATAATCCCCCTGCAGCACCTGCTGGTCAACCTGAAACGTCATGTCGGCAACAACCTTTTTGTCACCCCCGGAGAAAACTACCAGCAAGGTGCTTTTTTCGGGTTGGTAATACACCCCGCCACCGAGATTTACCCCCTGAAACAGACCATAAAAACTGTACACGCCTCGTTTTTGCACAAGCGGATCAAGCATAACGAATTCGTCGAAAAGGGTCTTTGAGTCTCTGGTTTTGATCACTATCCGGGGCTGAAAAACAAGCTTCGCCATGGAAATATCGAAGGTGCCATAACTGACCGGCTCCCCTGGTATAAGCGTAAATTTCTGTGCTTTGCCATCTTCCGCAGTCAGAGCGACTTCAGTTGCCCCTTTCGGGTACGTGCTGCCCGGGAGGGATTGGCTGATGATCTGCATCCTCGGCAGAGAGACCGGATTGCCGGTCAAAGACCCTTTTTTGATGCGAAGGTAAGACTCAACCTTGTTCAGATTGGTCGCAGGGCCCATACCGTCCAGCAGCACTCCGGAGAACTGGCGCAGGTTGTCCCAACTGCCGACAGCAAGGAGGATAAACAGTCCGCCGTACATAACCGTGGTGCCGAGGTAGCCGATGTCCCGCTGCTCACAGTAACGGCCGGAGGCGTCGAATGAGTATCCCGCCTTTCCCAGCAGCGTCTGAACTTCGGCAACCGGCAAGGGAAGAGTAACACCCTGGCGCGGTCTGCAGCAACCGGCTCCATACCTGACGGACTTTCTCATGCCGGTACAATAGCGAAACAATCGAATGGCAGCAAAAAGGGCAAAGCAGACATTGTTTATGAGAAGCGACGTGGCAGATCCAACCAGAGGAAGACGAACGTGCAGAGTGACGTTCAGAATAACCAGCAGCGGAATGACGAGAAAAATCAATAAAGGCCAGGGGGAAACCAGGACCAATCGGGAGAGTTTGGATTCAGCTTTCATAGGATAAGGCGTTTCCTTTTGGTGATAAAGTCAGGGATTGAGCCTCAATATCCAGCCATCGATTTATAACAAATGTCACAGAAAATGGAAACATCTAAATGTGAATATGTCCCACTGGTTGCGGGTTGTGATGAAGGTTGAGTACACTCATCTCTAATCTTTGAACTAGGAATGCCGGCTACTTTTTCGGCTCATCATGCTGATTTAATCCGGCCAGTTCCATTTTTCCGTTCTGTGCTCGTTCAAAAGTCAGCCGCATGTCACTAATAAAATGCTCATTTTCCAGTCGGTAGACAAGTATATGCGAATTGTCAGGACGGGTAACAAAGCTGCCCTCCTTTGGGTTTATAAGTATGCCGGTCTTCTGGCGTGTTTGTTGGAACTTTGTCACAAAATCGGCCTCAGTGCCAATTTTCTTGAACCCGGGAGTGGACTCATTGTAAATAGCCGCGTATTCACCGGCTATAATCTGGGCAAGAACGCGAGCAGCTGCGGTCTGTGCGTCAGACTTGTCTTGGGGCGACGTCGCGAGATTACCGGCTGCATTCTGACCCGATATGGACTTGGTTCCTTTGGCTATCGGCAATTGAGGATCAGGCTTCGCCACCGGCGCATCTTGCTTGGATTTGCAGCCGATACACGCAATGACTGCGATTAGTAACAAGGCAGTTTTGATACAATGTACGCTGTTCATTTTTTACTCCATAAATAGGATATAATTGACGATTAGTCCAAAACCGGCTGGAATGTTACAGAGCGTAAAGCTTGTTATTTTACAACTAACCCATTTGGCAGCCTGGAGGCTACAAGGAAAATACCCTTCCATCACATTAATTCGGAATACTTGAATCAGGCAATCAAGTCTTTGTTATTGTATTTCTTGAAAGCCATTATCCTAAACAAGTGATGAGTTTCGATTTTACTCTACAAATAGATTCGTACCAACGTCAGTAGTATTTAAATTCAACAGGTATTGTATAACCTGCAAGATGCTAAAAAAAAGCCGGCACAATGTGCCGGCATGAAATATTAGAATAAGTAAGGTAGAGAGGGGGGAATCCCCCCTCTCTAGTGCATAACGAAGATTAGTAGGTGACTGGTCGAACGATTTTCTTAACCATGCTGGTGCCTTTTCCCGGTCTCGCATTATGGTCATCGCAAGCGCCCCATGTGTCGAGAACGTCGGTTGCAGCGCCACCAGCGCCTGTGACGGATGGACCTTGTCCATTCGTTCCGTCTGCTGCAATAACACCAACAGCAAGAGCAGAATCAGTAGGTCTTCTCAGTGTGTAACAGCCTGCGCCATATGATCCGGTCTGGGCTCCTACCTTCTGCTCCCAGTTGGTATCATTGTTGACTCCGCCGGTTCTGAAGAAACCACCACTCGCGGTACTGGTATTTTTGAAGGCGGTATCAGTCCCACCGGTGAAGCCGGCAATAGTACCCGGTACGTACATGACGTTACCGAGACCCGGCAGGAAGCGCATGGTTTTAGTGACGTTGCCCATACCATCGATGTAGGCGCCGCCGCTTACAGTAACACCTGCGGCTGTTGCGATTGTATTGACATTTTTGCCTGTTGCGTTGGTGTTATTAGCGGAACCGTGGATACCGCCGTAACCATTGCCAACACCGGAGTTGTGGCAGTTGTTGCACTGGATCCCGAAAATGTTGCCGAAGTCAGGATTCTGCTCGCCTGCCGGAGCGGTGCCTTTGAGCGGGAAGCCCGGAGCAAATGCCGGAGTAGCTCCGTACGTGGCAATCGGTCCTTCAATGCGGCTGAGGAACTGGGTGCCGTCGGTTGCCTTGCCGGTAGTGTAGCCGTTGAACGGCAGGGTGTTGCCGATGCCGTCGCAGCGGCCCTGCTGGTCATATTCGCCGACGTGACCGCCTGCTGCACCGGTACTAAACAAGATACTGCCATACTTGTTGTAGTTGTGGCAGTTGTAGCAGACCAGGAAGGCGCCGTTCGGGTTGGTGTAAGTAACGACACCGGCGACTTGTGTGTACGCATTCTGGGTATGGCGCTCGTCGGTACCGATGCTGTTACGCAGCAGATACTCGTTGTTGGAGCCGTGTGCGCCGATAGCGGCCGAAGTATCGGAGCCGTTAGCGGTGGTGGAGGAACCGAC
This sequence comes from Geobacter sp., assembly GCA_009886055.1. GTDB lineage: Bacteria > Desulfobacterota > Desulfuromonadia > Geobacterales > Pseudopelobacteraceae > JACRCG01. The sequence continues at coordinate 28,621 of VFJM01000054.1, forward strand.
TTTCCACTGGCCGACGGTGTGGCAGTCGCCGCAATGGAGGGTCGAATCGTCGCCGAGGGTTGCTGCGCCGGTACGAGGAGCAGTCTCGCCGCCTGCATTTTCAAGCGGGGTGTAGAGCTGATTGAAATTGCCGGCATCATAGATGGTTGAACGTACGCCATAGAGAGTTGCAGACGAGTTGTTGGCGAATGTTGCCGGTGAAGCAATCTGCCGTGCACCTGCTGTTCTTGTACGGCCGGAGTAGCGCGGACCTTTTACAGCGTGGTGCGAGTTGTTGGTTGTGTTGAACTGGCTGCTTGCATCAACAACTGCCGGACGCTGCATCTTGTCATAGCGGTTGGAGATGGTGTCGCCGAACGGGTTGCTTGGTGAAGCGGTTTTGCCGGTAGCAACAAGACCTGGGGTAGCATTAATGTAAGCCTGGATCTGAGCGCTCACCGGCGAAACTGCGCCGTTGGCGTCATGGCAGCTCATGCAGAAGGTATCCATGCCGGAGTGGTTCGGAGCGGCCGGATCCCATGCAAAATCGGCATCGGTATCGGCGTTACGCAGGTGGGTTGTGGCATTAGCCATATGTTTGGCAGCATCAACAACGACCTCGCCTGCGCTGATTGTGCCTTCAAGGTGGCATGCTGCGCAATGAGCATCGTTAAGAGTTACACCGGTTACGTGATGTGACCATTTTGTGAATTCCTCGGCAATCGCACGCACACCGTTATTGTCCTGAACAAAGCCGGCGCCGGCATTCTGAGGAATTGAGTGGCAACCGATGCAGCCCTTTGTTGCTAATTTGAAGTTATGTGTTGTGTGGCATTTGCCACAGGTGTTAATTGCGCCACCGGTATAAGTGGCATGGTTCGGAGTTGGATTACCAGCGTGACAAGTGGCGCATCTGCCACTGGCGGCAGGGTTCAAGTCGTTATGCGAAGTGCCGTGGCAACCGGCGCAGCCGGCTTTGGTTGAACCATTCCACAGGGGGAAATCGCCATTGTTAGAGTAGTGTCCGGACTGTTTGTAGTTGGCAACCAGATTTGACTCATCAGTATCACGAGTCGTCTGATGACAATTAAGACAGGGTGCGGTTTCTGCCTTGACAAGAGGGGCAGACGCAGTAATCGATACCGCCGTCGGAATGCCGGCATCTACTGTTACATTTGTGGCGACGCCTTCATACAGCATGACGTTGCCGGCATCGAATGCCTGGGCAGTCACAGTCAGGTTTCTGCCGGGATAGACTTCGACTGTCCCGCCTGTGTTATTCGCAAAATCTTTTGTCGCGGTCGGGATGGTTGAACCGGTAACCGTCAGACGGGTTTTTACGACATCAACCGCAGCTGCGACAGTTTTACCCGCACTCTTAGGCAGTACCAGGTTGGCGGTAATCTTGCCGCTGGGGCTGTTTTTGGCATCAATGCCTGCTGTTGTGTTGTTACTTGCTCCACAGCCGGATAATGCAAAGATCAACAGACCATAAAGCGTGTACTGAATCATTCGCATACTGTTTCTCATTTTGGCTTCTCCTTTTCTTTTAGTTTTACTCTTGGGATCAAAAATGCCATGTAGTTTTTCTATTCGATCCTCCTTTCCTCTTAATTTTTCACCAATGTGCCCTGTTTCCATTGTTTTCTAGACGAGGTAAACTCATGCTGGATAAACGAGAGAGGTGGTTACCGTCCCGTTCGGATAGGTTGTCGAGGTCGTCACCGTACCATTCGGATACGTTATCCCGATAGTTACCGTACCGTTCGGATACGTTGTCAAGGTGGTTACCGTCCCGTCCGGATAGGTTGTCGTGATTGTTACCGTACCGTCCGGGTAGGTTGTCACACCGGTTACCGTGCCCGGAGTGAGTGGCACAGCCGCAAAATCCATTCCGGTGACACTTGCAGTGGTGACGTCGACTGGTCTGTTCACCGGGGTAAACGCAAAACCGATTAATGTAGGAGTTATGACGTAGCTGCCTGCGCGTACACCGGTGAAAGTATAATTGCCGTCTGCATCGGTGAGAACGACACCGGTGCCGGATCCGGAAACGGCCACAAATACTGAGGAGAGACCGGTACCATTGCTGGTGATTCTACCGGATATTGTATAGGTCAGGATCGGAAGCGTAGTAACAGGTATTGTGCTGCCGGCAGAGACATTCCCGGCGGCGTCACGTGCCTTTACTTCATACGTATATGAGGTTGCTGCATTGACTGCCGTGTCTGTATAGGTAAGAGTCGGAGCGGCAACTGTGCTGAACAATACGTTGTTGCGATAAACGTAATACGCGGTGACCCCGACGTTATCCGTTGCAGCGTCCCAGGAAAGCGTTATCGAGCTGGCAGTGGGAGTCGCCTTAAGATTTTGCGGTGCTGACGGTGCTGTGACATCAGTCGGATCCGGTTCCGGCACCGGGATAATTACCGGTGGTGTGAAAGTGCCTGGAATCACACCCGCGCCAATCAGATCAGCAGTGGAAGCAACTATTGCTGCATTCAGGGCAGTGAAAAGAGCCCCCTCACCCAAATGCATTATACCCGTTGCGGGATTGACTGTGACCATATCTGCTATTGTGTTGGTAGGAGTGATAAGTGAATTTATTGCCTGGATCATAACGACCAACTGCTGCTGCGCCGGGGTGAGGGCAGCTCCGGGCAGCGGAGGAGGAATCTGAGTAAAGTTCAGGCCCAGAAAAGGCTCCAATACCAGAGTTGCTTTCTGAATGTTCTCAGCGGTAAAGCTTCCGCCCATGTTCGCTGTGATATATTGAGAGACCATATCTGTAGCAGGACTGATCACTACAACTTGACCTGGCGCAACAGACGGCAGAACAGAGCTAAGAGCTATTGTTCCAGTTCCCGTTGTCTCTGTTGCCACAAACTTTATCCCGCCAACATACCCTTCCGGAATCTTCAGGATGAAGTTTCCCTGGCCATCGCTTTGAACAGTAGCTGATAAGGGGGTAGTTGACACATTTCCGGCCGCATCAATTGCGTATGCGGTAACTGCTGCATTAGCGAATGGCTTCCCACCAGTGCTGTCAGAGACAACACCTCTGACCTCCCTTAATGCAGGAGCATCTGAGGTACCACCTCCACTGCACCCGTATAGGAATAAAGACAGAGAGGCGAGTATTATCGCTTTTAAAGTGAACCTCTTCCAATTGGTACACATACTAACTCCTCCTTCTGATTCTTATTTCCAATTATTTATTTCAGATTCATATGCCGCTGCCGCCTGGCAATGATGCTTCAAAATCTTGTCCGCCAAGCATATTGTTCGTGATAGTGAATGGTGTGCCGGTGTTATAAATTATTGTGCCATCACCTGAAAGTTTATTACCGGTCCCTTCAGGATTGTAAATATAGACCGTCCCGCTGTCTGTGATAGTGATAACGCCGATGCTGCTTCTGGTCGGCACCTGAGACCATTTAAAAACATACATGCCTGATGTCGGCACGATCGTGTATTTACCACTGTACACACCGGCGAAGCTATATACCCCTTGCTCATTGGTTGATGACTGCACAAAGGCTGAATCAAGCTTAATGCTTTCTAAACCATTCAAATCCCTGGTGCTGTAAAACATATTATCTATCGAGTAAATCGTATAACTGGTCTTGTAGAGCTTTACCGTGCCCCCGTTAACTGGCGTGCCGTCGGAAAGGGTGATTTTTCCCGTTACGGTGAAACCGCCACCGCCATTATCGGTGCCGCCGCCATTATCGGTGCCGCTGCCGCCGCACCCGACCAGGAGCAGCGACAAAGCGGCTGATAACATAATTGCTGCGGCATATCTGTGAATTTCAAATAACATATCACCCTAGTTCTCTTTGCAAAACCTGCTGATGACAATCAGCTGTCACTGGCATGATTACTTGATCCACTGCGCATTGAATGAGTGACATACAACGTTACTGCATGTTTTTGTGCTGAGAGTGTAGGAACCGATTTTTGTCGGGGCGCCCCCGATGGTATTGCCGGGAATAGTAAACGTTTTGGTTGTAAGCCCCCCGAAGTGCTGCTGGTAGTCGGTCAGTGTGCCGATGTTGTGGCAATCTGTACAATTGGCACCTTGGTCAACCACATGAAACGCATGCAGATTAGTTATACCGTTTGGAGAGAAGACCCCTGAGTAAAAGCTGTTGTACTGAGGCACCCCGGCAGCGGTTCCCTGCTCGTGGCACTTGAGGCAGAGGTTGTTGTCATTCGCAACGATATTGATCGAGCCGGTCCAGGCAGGTGTAACTTTCCCGCCATGACAGCTGACATTAGAACAGGTTCCGTCGGCATTATAGCCAAAGGTGCCTGAAGCGGGGTTAACATCGAAGTCTGCAGGCAGAGCGACTGTCGCTTTTCTTATTCCCCCGGCGGCATCCGCCATGGCATGACCGGGCGTACCGTAACCGGCTTTAAAGTGACAGGTGCCACACCCGATCCCGGGCAGCGCGGTATGTTTCGTATGGGCAGCTTTCCTGTTCGGAGCTAATGTGCCAAAGGGGCCACTTGGCAAGCCACCATGACACGAAACACATCCGTTCAGGTTAGCGGCCGGGCTGGTGGCATGGCAGGTAAAGCCACTGACAGCTGACTGACTCATGCAGCTAACCTTTGAAATACCACCATCATAATTTTTGCCGTGACACTCATCGCATGACGCAACATTTGCCTTGGCCGATGCTTTGTGTGTACTCACCCAATCCGACGGGTGCCCACCTTCTGGGCTGAATAAAACCGCTTTGTCGTTCCTGTCGCCGCAGCCGCCAAGGGCAAGCGACAGGAGTGCGGAAAGTAGTACATGAGATGGTTTTATCGATGGCATGACGCGCACCTCTCATTGTTCTGGCGGCCGTGGCATTTGACACACGATACCGGATCTACCCGGCCGTCAATTTTGTGCTGGCTGAGATAATTGCCGCGGTGAGGAAGACTTCGTTCGGGTGAATTGGAGAACTTGTCACTCGGCTTGATCTCTTCCTTGTGGGCGTGACAGTCGGAACAGAATGATTCCTGATGGCAGGAGCTGCATGCCTGACGTGACGAAGCGGCATAGAAACGATGCTTGGCCATAAAGTCGGGGGCGCGATGGTTCATGGCACCCCAGGAGTCGCTATGGCATGCCGTGCAGTCGGGCAGCCCCTTTTTGCTGACATCTTCAGGGTGGGTACGCGGCAGACTGGCGGTGTTGGCGCATGCGTACAGCAAACTCATCATCAGCAGAAGAATTGACATGATTACAATTTTATTTTTCACTCTTTGTCCCTCCTTCAGCAGTAAACTTTGAGTCAAACGTGTAGGTCGCCTTGACAAGAGCGCGAACCTCGTTGTCAAAATCGGGATTTCTTGAATATTCAACATCGGCCCCGACTCTTAACCTCCGATTGAACTCGTAGCCGGCCGCTCCGGTGATCGCAAAGCTGTTTTTGATGCCGTTGATTCTGTTGTCATAGTTTATGTTTATTGCGTCAATCGTCAGGTCGGCATGACCGATTTTCTTGGAGGCAAAGGCACGTAACTCGACATAGCGCAGTTTGGAGATTTCCCCCGACATGCGATGGAACCCCGCTCCGACTACCATCGCTTCCGGCAGGGAGTAGGTCGCCTTGCCGCCGAAATACGAGGAGTCGCCGGACTGGTTATAGCTGTAGAATTTGTAGTCCGCGGCTATGGTCAGATTCTTGATCGCACTGTAGGCGGCGTTGACGCCGACGGCCGTCTGTCTTTCATTGCTTTTCCAGATCGGGTTGGTGGTGCTTAACGCCGATGTAGTCATGCCGTATAAATAATCTTTGAAGTTGATGCGCGAAAAGTCTGCGCCGAACCGAAGGGTTGAGAGCGGTGAAAAGGTGGCGGCGTAGCTGTGTTCCATCCAACCGTCGGTAATGGAGTTGTAGGTTGAGCGGCCGGCCAGGTCGATCTGCTGAAGCGGCCGCAGCCAGAGATCAAACCCCTCCTCTTCTCGGTAGCGGGAGTTGTCTTCACGCTCGCTTTTGAGGGCGCTCAGGCCGACGGTATAATATTTTTTGTCGCTCTGGGAGATGCGGGTACCGTAGATAACCGTCCCTCCCTGGTAGGTCGGCTCTGTGATTACGGAGTTGCCGAAGAACGCCGATGCGTTGATGCCATAGGCAAAGTCGCTGCGCAGATACAGGCCGTCGATCCGCTCTGCGGCGACTCCTTCACTGATGAACTGACGGCCAACCGTAGCAGCGGTGTTGTTCTTCGGAGCGTGGTAGGTGAGGTAGGCGTACTGGAGATCACCGTCGGTACTGCTGGACGTTGACTTGTCCCCCAGGTCGACACGACCCCAGGCGCCGAGGTAAAATGATACCCCCGAGCCGTCACTGCGTTTGTCGGTCATGTTGAGACGAAGGTATTCGTAGGCAGGAAAAAGGTCTTTCTTGTCGATCGTTGTCCGCATGCGTAAGATCGTGGTGGACTCACCTGAAAATGAATAGTCATACGCGATGAGAGGCGTTGACCACAGCAGTGTTGAAACCAGCACTGCCACCCCAGCCCCAAGGGCCAAACAGCTTTTTTTCGTGTGGTTACGTTTCAAAATATTCCATCCTTTCCGGAAGATGCGTTCTGCTTAGCCATGATATGTTGAGTGATATTGCGGCGTGTGAGGCAAAGGCTGTACGATATCTCCTTTCTGTTACGTCGGTTGACCAGATTACCATTGTGTATACATATCCTACTAATTGAGCTTGTCAAGTTGATCTGCTAAAAAAAATTATCATTATTAGATATTTCATATACATTAATTTACAAATAATTAGTCTGTTGTCGGTGATATGACTTAATACAATCAAAAGCACATCACTTCGTTAAAACACAGTATATCGGAATTACAAGGCATAACATCCCGATTTCATACCTAGTAAATTACAAAAAGTTAAAACAACGGGACCAATTAATACCGGCAAACGACGTACCGATTATGACTGCTTTTATTTGATTTGCATAAATCAGACCTAATTATGCAAAAAAGCAGGCACTCCCATTGTTAGTCGTAACATTGACAAACATGCCTCTACATTATTATAGTGCATATATGCTATTAACACTGTCAGAGGAGTTTACACGTCATGCCGATGTACGAATACCGTTGCACAAGCTGTAATCACCAATTTGAGCTGCGTCAGAAATTTTCCGATCCGCCGGCCAGCCAGTGCCCGCAATGTGACGCTGCCGTAGAAAAAATGGTCTCGTCCACCGCTTTCAGCCTGAAAGGTGACGGCTGGTTTAATACCGGCTACTGTCCAAAAACCGAAGCCCCAAAACCGGCCGGGTGTGCCGGTGGCGGATGTTGCGCGGCAGCATAGCATTCGCAGTTGAACCCACGAGATTTTCCCGTGTTGCAGCCATTAAGGTACGCGCGAATAAAAAAACGCCTTTCTTTCCGGAATCAGCAAGAAGGGCGTTAGGCGAGAATATTATTCCCCCTCATTTCGGTAACCCGGCGGGCCTCTATCAGGACCAGGGGTGGTGTCATGCGGGGGAAATATTTCCAGAGGAGTTTTGACATGAAGGTCAAAAAAGCCGTCTTTCCGGTTGCCGGCCTCGGCACCAGATTTCTTCCTGCAACGAAATCATCTCCCAAAGAGATGCTGCCGCTGATTGACAAGCCGCTGGTACAGTACGTCGTTGAGGAGGCGGTGGCTTCCGGTATTGAGCAGATCCTTTTTGTGACCGGTCGAGGTAAACATAATATCGAGGATCACTTCGATATTTCCTTTGAACTGGAGGCGCATCTGTACGACAAGGGGAAGGATCGGGAACTTTCGCGGGTGCATGAAATAGCCGAGATGGTTAACATTTTCTATGTACGGCAGCGTCAGGCTCTGGGACTCGGTCACGCCATCCTCTGCGCCAAGGATTTTATCGGCAACGAACCGTTCGCTGTTCTGCTCGGAGATGACATTGTTGATAACGAACGTCCCTGTCTCAGGCAGCTGCTGGACGTTTTTGATCAACAGGGCGGCTCGGTACTGGCGCTGGAAAAAGTTCCAATGGAAAACATCTCTTCGTACGGCTGCGTTGCAGCGGATCAGATCGGCGAGCGAACCTTCCGTGTGACCGACATGGTCGAAAAACCGGCCCGCGATGAAGCGCCCTCCGATATGGCGATTATCGGCCGCTACGTACTGACTCCGCGCATTTTTGAAATTCTTCAGAACCAGGCAGCGGGAAAAGGGGGAGAAATTCAGTTGACCGATGCCATCTTGACACTGTCAAAAGAAGAGAAGGTTTTTGGCTGTTTGTTTGAGGGATTGCGCCACGACTGCGGCGACAAGCTCGGCTTTCTGAAAGCGACCGTTGATATGGCGCTCAAGCGGAAGGAATTCAGTGCCGAATTCGAAACATATCTGCGACAGCGGTTGGCCTGAAGCCGTACCGGCTCGCGAATAAGCAACAAAAAAAGGCGGGCCGCATGTCGGGCTCGCCTTTTCTATTATTCTATTGCAAAGCGGCTGGGGAGTACCACTATGGTCGTTACTGCTCTTCATCGACCACCTTTGACGTGTCTCGTTTCGGTTCCCATCCCTGCCAGACGAATTCCGGGTCTATCATCGGATCATAATATCCGGGCTGAGGGACCATGCAGAAAAGCGTTTCCGCTACCCCGATCACGCCGCGATAAAAAGTCATCCCGACCCCTTTTATCGGGCCGATGATATAGCCTACCGGTCCCAGGTCACGTCCGGTCAGGATCGTCTGTTTTGGAAGTTCAACAACACTGGTGACTGTGTTTGTGATTCCTCTCACAAACTTGATCGCCATCTTCTCCGCAATCATTTCCGGCTGCTGATCGGCAGTCGCCAGAGCCGGCCCCATCAGAACGAAAGCAGATAAAAGCGCTGATAGCAACAGAACCTTTTTCATACGGTCTCCTTTAAGCGGGGCGTATCGCATGCGCCCTGATGACCATGTCAACAGTGGCGGTACAGCAAGGGCGCCAACAGTGCGCCTCTACGACACATGTAACCTCTTACCACAAAGATATAGTGCTTGCAAGCATCACAGGTCAAAAAGAGTCGGCTCTTGCGGCAGAAAGGGCTCAAACCGTTTTTGCACATGGCGGAGCTTTTCGATGTAGTAACGCACATTGATATCCGGATGCACCGGATCAAAGGCGGCCACCGGACGACACTGTTCATATGCCGTTGCATCCCTGGCGATGCCGCCGACATAGTAGCTGACATGGTCTCCGGCACGGTAGGATTTGTCCGAAGCAAGGGCGATCTCAAAAGCAGCCGAATGATTGCGTTTGCCCAACCGGAGCTTTTCACTATAGCTCTCCGGTGACTCGTTGAGCGTCTCACTGCGGGCCACCCAGGCGACATCGAGTCCTCGCGCACGGAGCCGAACAACATACTGTTCAAAAAGGCGCTCCACGGTCTCAGCTTTCCCGGTCAACAAACGTTCGATAAGATCCCGCATGAATTCCCGCAGGTATGGCTCCAAACCACGCGAACGCAGGCCGCTCCCCTTGATGATGATTCTGCCGGCATACTCCTGAAGGGCATAATTTTTGGTCTTATAGGCGAACATGGATCGATAGCGTCCATCCAGTTCTACCTCTATCCCTTCAGGAAGCTTCTGAGAAATGCGCCCAACCAGCGCCCGTTCCGCGTCCTCGGTTGCGCATCCGTCCGGCGGCGTGAAATAGATGCCGTCTGTATCCACCTCCACCGTCCTGGCTCCTTCAGACGCAAGCAGGTCGATCATGTTTCTGATCGTGACCCTCCCGAGGCGGGTCACTTCGGCAGCGACTGCCGGGTCGGAGAAGTTGTGCCGTGACGCCCCCAGATAACCATAGAACGAATTGATCAGCACCTTGAATACCTGCTGAAGCGCATCAAAATAGTGATGCTCTGAATCTTCCACGGAATCCCGAGACAACTGTTTGGCGGTCAGCCGAAAACGCCGCAGCTCCGCAAGCATCGGGAGAAACAGCCCCAGACTGTCTTTGGCGGGGGCCAGGCGGTATGCCAGCATCAATGATGGGTAGAGCGACGCCACGTCACAATGGACGATCGGGCCGACAACCCCCTGAACGGGCGACTCCGTATAGCCACCTTCAAAAGTGGGGGCACCTGAAGTACGGGCAGGAATGGCATGGCCGCGATGGAGGTATTCGCGCAGAAAAAGCGAATTGATGCGGGTGGCGTTGCCGCGAATGACGCCGTTTTGAAAGGAGTACGGGAAAATTCGGCTCTGCAGGAACCAGGGGTAGCCGAGCAGCCGGAACAGGGAGAGCGTCTCGCGTGTATCATCGAGGTTGTAGGAAAAGAGCCGCTCCGGATCATTCCGGAATGCCGCTGAAATGTCGGCGCCTTCCAGGTAGGTGCGCTCTTCGGCGGCAACACCGAAATGTCGCGCGACAGCTTTGAGTCCGTGACTTTCAAGGTTGCGCCCGGCGACATCATAGAGCTGTACCAGAAAATAGGTATCGATAATGTGCCGGCCATAGACATCCCAGCGCGGGTATTCAAGCGTTTTCTCAGCCAGATTCCAGCGGGCATGCGGAGTAATGTGCGGCGACGACCCGTTACGCCCCCAGTTCAGGCGGAAACCGTGCCTCTGCGCCCGTCTCCCGATGTAATCGAGGTCGAAGCGGAATATGTTGTGTCCGGTGATGACATCCGGATCGCAGCGATGAATCGCATCGTTCAGTGCCTGCAGCAGCTCCGGCTCGGTCATCCGGTCGCCGCGCAGCACGATCTCCCCACCATGGGAATCCTTGAGCGCAATCGAGATGATCCGGTCTTCCGATCGCTCCGGATTTGAAAAACCATACCCCTCGGCACACGCGGTCTCGATATCAAGCGCGAGACAGCGCAGCTCGGAGAATTCAAGGTTCTTGAAGAGCGTGGTACCGCTCGCCAGCATATACTGGTGGGAAAGATCAGGGAGAAACAGGTAAGGGGCATCGGGAGAGGAATAGCTTTTGCCGGTTTTTGCCGCCAGAAAATCGCGGGCGGCCAGGCAGTCGTTCCAGGAATCAAACAAAAGCTGGCAGCGGAAAAAATCGTCCCCGGCCAATTGCCGCACCGCACACGGAACCCGGCAACCGGAAACCATCCCGGGATCACTGACCAGGATAAACGGTTGAAACGGTTCATCATGGAAATGCACGCGACCGGCGCTTCTGAAAAAAAGCCGGATGAAATGCCCGGCCGACTCCACCGCGATGACACCGGATCGTTCGTCACGCCCGAAAAGCAGCGGGTTATGTTCGATTGTGCTGGTTGGCATGACGTTTCTCTGCGTTTGGGTAAAAAAATGGGGCGGATTTTACACCGCCCCATTACATTCTCTATATGATCCTGACCAACCTAGAGGCCCGCTTTCTGTTTCAGCAGGGCGGCCTTGTCGGTCCGCTCCCAGGTAAACTCGGGCAATTCGCGACCGAAGTGACCATACGCGGCGGTTTTGAGATAGATCGGACGGAGCAGGTCAAGCTGCTCGATGATGGCGGCCGGACGCATGTCGAACACCTCACGAACCAGCTCTGACATACGGGCTTCCGTCACTTTTCCGGTGCCGAAGGCGTGAACCATGATGGAAACCGGCTGGGCTACGCCGATAGCGTATGCCACCTGCACTTCGCAACGATCGCAGAGACCGGCGGCGACCAGATTTTTAGCAACATAGCGTCCCATGTAGGCGGCCGAACGGTCGACCTTGGAAGGATCTTTGCCGGAGAATGCGCCGCCGCCGTGACGGCCCATACCGCCGTAGGTATCGACGATGATCTTGCGGCCGGTCAGCCCGCAGTCCCCCATCGGTCCGCCCACTACAAAGCGGCCGGTAGGGTTGATGAAGTAACGGGTTTTGTCATCGAGCAGATGTGCCGGAATGACCTTTTTGATCACTTCCGCAATAACCTCTTCTTCGATTCTCTTGTGGGTTACGTCCGGAGTATGCTGGGTGGAGATAACAACTGTATCGATACGGCTCGGCTTGTCATCAACATATTCAACCGAAACCTGGGACTTGGAGTCGGGGCGGAGGAAGTCCAGCTTGCCGGACTTGCGCACTTCAGCCAGCTTGGCAACCAGCTGGTGGGCCAACTGGATCGGCATCGGCATCAGCTCAGAAGTCTCGTTGCAGGCATACCCGAACATGAGCCCCTGATCACCGGCCCCCTGTTCCTTATGCAGTCCTTCTCCTGCAGAAACCCCCTGGGAAATGTCCGGCGACTGGCGGTCAACAGAAACAAGCACGGCACAGGTATCGGCATCAAAACCTATTTCCGAATCGGTATAGCCGATGTTCTTGATGGTCTGACGGGCGATCTCCGAATAGTTGATCACTGCGTTTGTGGTTATCTCACCGGCAATTACCACCATACCGGTGGTAACCATGGTCTCGCATGCCACGCGTGCCGTGCGGTCCTGGGTGAGAATCGCATCAAGAATAGCGTCCGAGACCTGATCGGCGACCTTGTCGGGATGCCCCTCGGATACGGATTCGGAGGTGAAGATGAATTTTTCTGCCATGA
>VFJM01000067.1 GCA_009886055.1 Geobacter sp.
CTGACCTACAGTTTCCCGGACGGGACACTCAATGCCGGTGGTCAGCCGACTGTTCAGGATGCTCTCCGTGCCATTCGTCTGGTTGTAAATCAGGTGACGCCATCAGCCCAGGAGCTTGCTCATTACGACATCGGCCCTCTGGTCGGTGGCAAGCCGAATCCGAACGGTAAAATTGAAATAGTCGATGCAATCCTCATCCTGCGCAAAGCGCTCGGACTGAAAAGCTGGTAATACAAGCATACATCACAAATAATAAGGACCGTAATATGAAACCATGTAATAAAATGAGCATACTGCTGGCATTGATAGTCGCCGGGTTTATGGTAAATTCCCTGGCCCTGGCTGCTGCCCCACCGAATAAAATTGCAACGGGGAAACATGATTTGTCGTTTAATGGGGCATCAATTTTGGCGACATCGCCGGGTGCCGGTGCCGGTGTTCTGGGCGACCAGACATGCATCTATTGCCATACTCCACACAATGCCGGTAGTAACAAGCTTCTCTGGAATAAAGCAGGGAACGGTAATACCGCTTTCAGGCTCTATACTTCATCCACGACACTTTCACCCTCTGCCAAAGCATCTCTCAAGGCAGGCCTTTCTGCTAACTCACCTTCATTGTTCTGCCTCTCTTGCCATGATGGCAAAACAGCTATAAACGTTCTTCATGCCGGCGGTCAAGGGGCTGCCGCTCCGGGTGGTTATCCCGCCAACTCCAATTTCGCTTTTGGAAATACTCCGATATCGCTTCCAAATACGTGGACTTTCGGAGATCCAGTAGCAGGTCTAGGTGGAGCGTCAGGAGACGATCTGTCGAATGATCATCCCATCGGTTTTAGTTATACACAGGCCCAATTAGAGAAACCTACATCATTGCGCTCTACTACTGATGTAGCCAATTACAATACAGAAAGCCAATATATCAAGTTCTATGGTTCCACAAGTACGTTGGAGTGTTCAAGCTGTCATAATCCTCATGCGGATAATTCAACCAGTCAGGATTACAAGCCTTTTCTTGTTATGATGAATACCGGCAGCGCTCTGTGCTTGTCCTGTCACAATAAATGATAACAAACCTATTCATGCTTTCCTTTAGGAGTATGCCATGATCAAATGCAAGATTAGTTTACTCGTAGTAGCGATGCTACTTTTTGTGCCATGTCTGGTGCTTGCTCTTCCAGCCCCCCATGATCCATCTAATGGCTATGGCTACACCTGTGAAACGTGTCATGTCTCTCCTAAGTCTTACGGGAACACGGAAGCAAACTTCGCGGACAATGTTTGTTTGACGTGCCACAAACCGAGTGACACCAAGACAAAGAAAGCGTTTGCTCCTGAAGACTTTGCTGATATTACCAATACATCAAGTAGTGTTCGCAATGTTGCCAAGACGGCAGTCAAAACATCCCACAAATGGTTGGGTCCTGAAGTAAACGCCACTGCCAAAGCTCTTAAACCGGTTGATACAACCCGCTATGGGTTAAATGCATGGTCAAAAGGTTTTAATACGTCACTGGCTTGTGTCCGTTGCCATAGTATACACGGATGGGTAGTTGATCAAAGAACGGCACCTTTCCTTCGAGCCCCTAACGATACCGACCAGATGTGCATGAACTGCCATCGTCAGCGTGCAAATGCTACTGCCACTGCCGGTTCTCACCCCGTCAACATTTCGTATACTTCTGCCAGCGTTAAAGCCAAAGCGGGCAGTCAGTTTTACCTGGTTAATAATGAACCACGTAAAAATCTGACAAACACCTCCGCAGAAATGAAGAACAAGAAGAGTAAAGTTGTCTGTTCATCTTGTCATGGTGTCCACGTTTCCGACTCAAACAGCGCTACCTTTGACAGTTATTCTTCCTCAAACTTTGGCAATCTCTCCTCGTCTGATGGTTCACTTCTGCGTGTAAGCAAGCGTGGCGCTGACAATATGGTTGATACTGTCAATATCTGTACAAACTGCCATATTACCAAGCATACAGGGCAGGTTCAGCAACATACAAAATCCGCCGCTATCCAGTGTATGGATTGTCATAATGCCCATGTTGACACAATCGCGGGCAGCGATGCTGTACAAAATCCCAACATAAAACTTCTGCGTCGTTATGTGAACTATTCAGGGGTAAAAGGGGATGTTCGTAAGCTGGACTCATACCGTAAGCGCCTTGTGTATACAGCCACCGATAACGCAGGTAAATGGTCTGCCGAAAACGGCACCGGTGTTTGTCAGGCATGCCATGCTTTGCCTGCAACGGTTACGCAGCATTCTGATTATGCTCTGGTTAAAGCTGCCTGTATTGCCTGCCATGCTGACGCTCCACACACCGATACAGCCCCGACCGGTTGTACCGGGTGTCACGGATCTCCGCCGCAGAACAATTTAACTGCTGCAGACTCTAATGGCCGTAATGTTGGTTATACTAACTATGATGAAACTACGACACCGCATCTTGCTCATACCAACAAAGCTGTGGCCTGTAGCGACTGCCACGGTGCAAAGTCGCCGAATCACCTGCTTGCTACACCGATAGCTGATGGGTCATTTCCGTACTATTATGTATTCAAGCCTGCTCCATGGTCGGCAGGTACAAAAGCGGGCTCAAATGCAACATATACCCACAACACTGGTCCTGCTGCATCAACCTGTAACCTGGTATATTGTCATAGCGATGGTACGACCGCTAATCCTATTGCAGCCAACTTTATCAATGGCATGGATGCAGTACAATGGAAGAGTGGTACCGGTGCGGGAACTGCGGGTTCAATTATCGGGACAGTTAATGAGTGTATTACCTGCCATGATAATAAAACAACCACGTTCAAGGGCTCACATCAAAAACACAGAACAACCGGTTACAAATGTGCAACCTGTCATGGCTTGACTGTTGCCAGTGGTGATTCGCCGGTAACC
>VFJM01000130.1 GCA_009886055.1 Geobacter sp.
TACGCCAGGAGCTGCAGCGGCACCGAGAGCAGCAGCGGGTCAAGATCTTCGTCAAGGCTCGGTATTTCAATAGTCGTCTCCGCCCTGCCGCGCACCTCTTCATCGCCGGCGGAACAGATGGCAATCACACGGCCGCTCCGGGCAATAACTTCCTCCATATTGGAGAGCGTCTTTTCGTAAGAACTCCCGCTCGGCACCAGTACGACTACCGGTACATCCTCATCTATAAGGGCGATCGGGCCATGTTTCATTTCGCCCGCCGGATACCCTTCGGCGTGGATGTAGGAAATTTCCTTCAGCTTAAGCGCCCCTTCGAGGGCGATCGGAAAGTTTTTCCCGCGGCCGAGGTACAGAAAATCACGAGCGTTCATATATTTTTTTGCCACTTTTTCAGTATATTCGTTGAGCTTCAGCGTCTCTTCCAGCAGGCCGGGGACTTTCTTGAGCGCCGCGATCATCCGCTGGCCATGGGAAGCATCAATCGTGCAGTTGGCACGCCCCAGACGGATCGTAAAGAGGTACAGGGCGGTCAACTGGGTAACAAAAGCCTTCGTCGAAGCAACGCCGATCTCCGGACCGGCATGAGTATAGATGACACCGGCAGATTCCCGGGCGATGGAAGAATCAACCACGTTGCAAATCGCCATGTTTATGGCGCCGCGCGATTTTGCTTCGCGCAGGGCCGCCAGAGTGTCGGCAGTTTCACCGGATTGGGAGATGACAATTGCCAGCGTGTTTTCATCCACAACCGGGTTGCGATAGCGGAATTCGGATGCGATATCAACTTCAACCGGAATGCGGCAGAGTCCCTCGATATAGAATTTACCGACCAGAGCGGCGTGCCAGGAGGTACCACAGGCGATGATGACAATCCGCTTGACCGCCGCCAGCTGGCGATCACTGAAATGCAGATCCTCAAGGTACACATCCCCCTCTCCCTCAAGCAGTCGACCGGCGATGGTGTCGCGTACCGCACGCGGCTGCTCGTGGATTTCTTTCAGCATGAAGTGCCGGTAGCCACCTTTTTCGGCCATCATGGGCGACCAGTCAATATGCCGCGCTTTTTTATCCAGAGGAGCACCGGAGATCGTTGAAAAATGAGCTGTGCCGTCTCTGAAAACCACCAGCTCGCCATCCTCCATGAATACCATCTCGCGGGTATAGGCCAAAATGGCGGGAATATCCGACGCGACGAAAAACTCTCCCTCTCCGAGCCCAACCACCATCGGCGACCCCAGCTTGGCAGCGATCAAACAGTCCGGATCCGTTTCGTTGAGGATACACACTGCATATGCCCCGCGTAATTGTGCCAGGGCCAGCCTGACAGCCTTTTCAAAATTCGCTTCGCTTTTATGAGTTTCTTCGATCAGGTGCGCTATGACTTCCGTATCTGTTTCACTCTTGAACGTATGGCCGTCCTGTTTCAATTGTTCTTTCAGTTGCAGATAATTTTCTATGATGCCGTTATGCACCAGAATAACCGCCCCGGCTTTGTGAGGATGGGCGTTTATTTCGGAAGGCCTGCCATGTGTCGCCCAACGGGTATGGCCGATACCGACCGTTCCTGCGAGCGGATGATCCCGCAGCATGTTTTCAAGATTAACCAGCTTGCCCTGACTCCTGCGGATGGAGGACACGCCATCAACCAGTGTGGCAATTCCGGCGGAATCGTAGCCGCGATATTCGAGCTTTTTAAGCCCTTCCAATATGATCGGGGTCGCCTGCTGCCCACCAATGTATCCAACAATGCCGCACATATACTCTCCTCAGGACGCGTATCAACACGTGTGAAATGTCGTGCATGCTACCATAAACATTCTCCCTGTGGCACGATTTTTTTGCCGGCGGAGCCGTTGTCGCCATGCTCCGTCAACGGCTTCCTGATCTGAATATGTTTGAATTCCTGAAATGATATGTTATTTTGTTCCACTCGAAACAGAGACGGTCGTAGGTCATTAGTTTTTCAGGAAGGTTCGTTCAATGGACAGAAAGTTGCCATCCTCCACCTCAAAAAGCAGTCTTTTGCCCACGCTGCTGCTGCTTGCCGTGACGCTGGCTGTTGTTGCACTCCTCGGTGTATCCGGCTATGTGTTTTATCTGATGGCAAAGCTTCCCCGTGTCGATCGACTGGCCGACTACAGGCCTCCCATTGTCTCACAGGTTTTTGGAGACAACGGCATTCTGGTCGGGGAGTTTTATCTGGAACGCCGCATCGTGGTGCCGGTCAACAAGATGCCGCGCAAGCTTATTCAGGCCTTTGTCGCGGCTGAAGATTCCAATTTCTATTCACATAAGGGGATTGACTATCTGGGAATTCTGCGGGCGGCCTTCAAAAACGTGATTTCCATGAGCAAAAAAGAAGGCGCCTCCACCATCACCCAGCAGGTCACAAAATCCATGCTGTTGTCGCCGGAGAAAAAGTTTTCCCGGAAGATCAAGGAGGCCATCCTCGCCAAGCGGATGGAGGAGAGACTCACCAAGGACGAAATCCTGTACCTGTACCTGAACCAGATTTACCTCGGGAGCGGCTCATACGGTGTCCAGGCGGCAGCAGAAACCTACTTCGGCAAAAATGTCGAGCAGCTCAACCTGGCCGAAATGTCCATGCTGGCCGGACTTCCGAAGGCTCCCAACACCTATTCTCCCATCAAACATCTTGAAAAAGCCCGCGAGCGCCAGGGGTATGTACTTGATCGCATGACCAAGGAGGGGTACATAACACCTGTCGAGGCAGACCATGCACGGAAGACGCCCATCGTCCTGCAGCCGATGAAGAAGGTCAACAATGATCAGTCCGCCTATTTTCTTGAATATCTGCGGATCCAGCTGGAGCAGAAGTACGGTGAAGAGCAGCTCTACAAGGGGGGACTGAAGATCTACACCACCATGAATGCCGACATGCAGCGAGCGGCCTATGAAAGCCTCCGCAAGGGACTCAAAGAGGTGGATAAGCGCCAGGGTTTCCGCGGACCTGTGAAATATTTGAATGAAGCGGACGTCGACGCTTTCTGCAGTAAAGTTGAGGACAGTATTGATTCTGTCACGCTGAAAACCGGCGAGACCTATCAGGGTGTCGTGGTCGGATTCAATCCCGGAAGAGGCGAAGCTCTGGTCAGGGTCGGGGAGCGCAATGGCATTCTTTCCCGAAAAAACATGGCGTGGAGCGGCAAGATCGGCATGGCCAACCGCTACGGCAAACCTGAAAAGGGGAACAAGGGGCTGACACTCGGTTCCGTCATCGAGGTCTCGGTCGTATCCCCTGAACGTAACAAGGAAGGCGCCCAGTTCGGGCTTGACCAGACCCCGGAA
>VFJM01000120.1 GCA_009886055.1 Geobacter sp.
CGCCGATGAAGGATTCGGGGATTGAGTGGTTGGGTGAGGTGCCGGAGGGGTGGGAAGTAAAGCGGTTTAAATCCCTGGTCAACAGCATCAAGGCCGGCCCTTTCGGTTCTGCATTGACGAAGGACATGTATGTCAGCGAAGGATATCGTGTCTACGGGCAAGAGCAGGTAATACCTGGGGACTTCACGGTTGGAGACTACTTCATCAGTCCTGAAAAGTTTATTGAACTTCAACAATATCAGGTTGCTCCTGGCGATATTTTGATAAGTTGCGTTGGCACCTTTGGCAAGATTGCCATCGTGCCAAAGGATATTGAACCGGGCATCATTAATCCTCGACTGATGCGTGTGCGGTGTGCAGAAGCGGTATTAGATGAATACTTGGCAATTCTCTTACGGAGTGATGTTGTTTTTGAACAGTTTTCGTTTCTAAGTCGTGGTGGAACGATGGATATTATCAATATTGGTATTCTCAGTGAAATTTTTCTGGTAGTACCACCGATTGATGAACAATCCGCCATCGTCACCTTCCTCGACAGCGAAAACGCCAAAATCGACACCCTTGTGGGCGAAGCCCAGCAGGGCATAGGCCTGCTCAAGGAGCGCCGCAACGCCCTGATTTCGGCGGCAGTTACCGGGAAGATTAAAATCACTGTTTCAGACCGGTCTGACTTGTCTGACTTGTCGGAAGGCTCTTGTCAGACAGACTTGTCTGAAGACTTTAGTCCGACGGACTTGTCGGAAGGATGCCAGATGCCATGAACAAACCAACCGACCTCATCCTGCCGCATGGCGGCTACCGAAAACTGCGCAGCTTTGTCGTGTCACTGGCGGCATACGACGGCACGGTCATCTTCTGTAGCCGCTTTATTGACAAGCGTTCGCGCACTAATGACCAGATGGTACAAGCTGCCCGTAGCGGTGTGCAGAACATCGCCGAGGGTTCGCTGGCATCGGGAACATCCAAAAAGACCGAACTGAAACTGACCAGCGTAGCCCGCGCCAGCTTGGGCGAACTGATCCGCGACTATGAAGACTATCTGCGGCAAAACAGCTTGCCAATCTGGGAGAAGAATTCGCTAAGAGTGTTGGCAATGCGAGGAAGGCTGTCTGGGAAGATCAAAAGCAAAAAGCCTTCAGACCGGTCGGACCAGTCCGACTTGTCCGACCTGTCAGAGTTTTGAGGATTCTATGAGCGACCTCCACAAAGAAATCAACTTCGAGAACGACCTCTGCAACCACTTGTCCGCCAAC
>VFJM01000323.1 GCA_009886055.1 Geobacter sp.
GTTCAATTATCTGATCACGCGATTTCTGCCACCCCGGCCGCTACCCAAGATGGATTTCAAGGACAGGGGTATTCCCGATGCCTTCCGTACGTTGGTGGTCGTGCCGATGATGCTGGTGAATGCAGAGATGATTCGCGACGAGGTGGAAAAACTGGAGATCCGCTACCTGGCCAACAAGGAAGCGAATCTGTTCTTCAGCCTGTTCTCGGACTACACCGATTCGGCCACGCTTTCGCGTGAAGATGACAGCTGCCTGCTCGAGACCGTCTGCGCATGCATTAACGCTCTCAACCTGCGCCATGGCGGCGAACGTTTTTTCCTGTTCCACCGGGAGCGCAGCTGGAGCGAAACCGAGCAGAGATTCATCGGCTGGGAGCGCAAACGAGGCAAGTTGGAGGAACTGAACAGCCTGATCGACGGTACGCGGCCAGAAAACGCAGCGCGCATTGTCTACGTGGGCGACCCGCTTCACCTGGTGGACGTGCGCTTTATCATTACCCTGGACAGCGACACCCAGCTGCCGCACGCTACGGCCCGCAGGATGGTCGAAACCCTGGCGCACCCCCTGAACCAGCCGCGTTTTGATGCGGCCGGTGGCATCATGGCCGGCACCTATACCATCATCCAGCCGCGTGTGAGTCCAAGCCTGCCGAGTACTACCGCCTCGAACTTCAGTCGTCTCTTCGCTGATGCAGCCGGCATCGATCCGTACACCCAGGTTGTCTCCGATGTCTATCAGGACCTTTGTAGTGAAGGATCTTACCATGGCAAGGGAATCTACGACGTGCGCGCCTTCAGCCGAGTGCTGTCGGGAAGGTTCCCTGAAGATTGGGTCTTGAGCCATGACCTGATCGAAGGGGCCCACGTCCGGGTTGGATTGGCCAGTGATATTGAGCTCTACGATGAGTTCCCGCAAGATTACCAAAGTTACAGCAGCCGGGCACATCGCTGGATCCGCGGTGACTGGCAAATTGCGGAGTGGATTTTTCCGCGTGTCCCCCTGCCGGGAGGAGGCCGCGGGGCAAATCCGCTCTCCCTGTTCGACCGTGGGAAAATTTTCGACAACCTGCGCCGCAGCCTCCTGCCCGCTACGAGCCTGGCCCTGCTGACTACATCCTGGTTCATCTCACCGAAGATTGGCGGGATCGTAACGCTGGTGGTTGGCATACAACTATATTTCCCCCCCCTGGCGCAACTCTTCACCACGGTTACCACCCGCGAAGGTTTAAAATTTTTCTCCCTGGCCAAAGTGCAGCACGACGCGCTGCGAGCAACAGCCGATGCCGCGCTGCTGCCACACCAGGCAACAGTAACCCTGGATGCCATTGTCCGGGCCAGCTACCGGCGTGTTATCTCCCGGCGCAATCTGCTGGAGTGGACGGCCCAGGCAACCCATTGGAGCTCCTCCCGCCGGCAACCGCTCTTCGTCGCGACCATGGCCCTGGGGAGCATCTTCAGCGCTACCGTGGGCGGGGCGATCTGGTGCGTCATGCCGGCCAGCCTGTTGCCGGCCGCCCCCTGGCTCGGACTCTGGTTTCTCTCCCCGCTGCTCGGCTGGTTCCTGAACCTGCGACCCGACGAACAGCAGCAGTGCCAGCTGCCGGGGTCGGACCGCCGCTTCCTCAGGCATGTCGCAAGACGGACCTGGCGCTATTTCTCGTCCTTTGTCACCGCCGACACATCCTGGTTGCCGCCTGATAACTACCAGGTTGCACATCAGAACCGCCTGGCCATGCGTACCAGTCCGACCAACATCGGCCTCTGGATGGCCAGTGCCATGGGAGCCCATGATTCCGGCTACCTGACAACGAACCAGGTCGTAGAAAGGCTGACCAGCACCATGGAGACCATCAGCCGCCTGGAACGATATGAAGGGCACCTCCTGAACTGGTACGATATCCAGACTCTGGCGCCTCTTGAGCCTCGCTACGTTTCCTCTGTTGACAGCGGCAATCTTCTCGGTGCCATGTGGGCACTGGAACATGGACTCGAGGAGATGATGCACGCCCCCCTCCTGGCTGGAAAGGCCTTTGCAGGCCTGGCCGACACCGGAGAAATCCTGAAACAGGACGCAGCGTTAGCAGGAATTACCGGTTTGTATCGCCATTCACTCGACGAACTCCTGGCTGAGTGGAATGCCCCGCCGTCCGACATCATCGATCTCATCCGCCTGCAACGGCGGATGCAGATCGATGTCGACTCCGTTGTCGCTGCCGCAGGAGCCGCGCCATGGGCTGCTGAGCTTGAACAGCAGGTTTCGGCCTGGGTTCAGAACAGCGACAGCTACCTCATCTGGATCGAAATTCTCGCCGAAAAGAGCTTGGAGGATCTCTCCCCACTCGGCGCAGAAGCCCTGCTCGCCATCCAACAGGATCTTTCCCGACCACCTTCGCTGCACGATCTTGCCCATGACCGGATCGGCTCGATCACTGTTCTTCGGACGATCCGGGAGGAATCTACCCATGCGGGCGCACACCTCGGCCCATGGCTCGACCGGGTTATGAAGGCATTCGCCACGGCGCAGTGGCTGGCCGGAGAAACCCTGGGAATGGCAGAGAGGTTGATCGTCAACGTCCGCGAGCTGTCCACAGCGCTGGACATGCGCTTCCTCTATGACAGGGAACGCAAGCTGTTCGCGATCGGCTTCAATGTTTCCACTGACGTTATGGACGGTTCCAGTTACGATCTCCTCGCCAGTGAGGCGCGCTTCGGAAGCTTCATCGCCATTGCCCGAGGCGACGTTCCGATGGAACACTGGTTCACCCTGGGTCGCCACTACGGTGCTGTTGGCCGGCAGCGGGTGCTGCTCAGCTGGACCGGGACCATGTTCGAATACCTGATGCCGCTACTGTTCCAGTACTCCTACGGCAACTCGCTTCTGGACAAGGCGGCCCGGGAAGCGGTGACGATCCAGATCGCATACGGCCGCTCGCGGCGTGTGCCGTGGGGCATTTCCGAGTCCGCCTTTGGCAATATGGACCTCAACAAAACTTATCAATACAAGGCCTTCGGCGTTCCGGCGCTCGGATTGAAACGCGGTCTGGAGGAGCAGCTGGTGGTCGCTCCCTACGCCACTCTGCTGGCACTGAACGTGGCACCACGTGAAACTGTACAGAACATGAAGCAACTCGCCGGGATGGGACTGCTCGGCGATTACGGGTATTACGAGGCGATGGATTTCAGCCGGCAACCCCAGCGTGAGGGGAGGCGTGGGGTGATTGTCAGGGCGTACATGGCCCATCACCAGGGGATGGCATTTCTGGCATTGGTCAACTTCCTCCATGACAACCCGTTCCCGCGTCGCTTTCATAGCGATCCACGGGTGCGTGCCTTTGAGGCCCTCCTGCAGGAACGCATCCCGTCCCTGCCTACGCTGCAGCTGGCCTCGACGCGGCAGTCCAAACCCGTATTGATGGACATCGACCAGATTGCGCCGGCGGAAAGCACCTTTACCACGCCCCATACAGCCATTCCCCATAGCCTGCTGCTCTCCAATGGCCGCTATGGTTTGATGGTCACCAACAGCGGTGGCGGCTACAGTCAGTGGGGCGGCCGTGAACTCACCCGCTGGCGGTCGGATCAGACCTGTGATGCAATGGGAACCTTCTGTTACATCCATGAGTCAGATGCGGATCGTGTCTGGTCCAGCACCTATCAACCGGTCGGAGGGGAGCTGGAAGGGTATTCGGTCAACTTTGCCCTTGACCGGGCCGTGTTCCGGCGTGACGATAACGGGCTGCATACCGAAACAGAGGTGATCGTCTCGCCGGAAGATGACGCCGAGATTCGGAGGGTTACCCTGATCAACAGGTCGGACCGGGCCCGCCGTCTCAACCTCACCAGCTACGTTGAACTCTCCATGGCGCCCCACAACGCGGACCGGCAGCACCCGGCCTTCAACAAGATGTTCATCCAGACCGAAGCGCTCCCTGAGCAGCAAGTGCTCCTCGCCTACCGGCGACCGCGCAACCAAAGCGAACTGCCTCTGTATGTGGCCCACCGTTTGACGTTTGAGCACGCCGGAGATGATTTCCCGCATGAAAAGGAGTGGCAATTTGAAACCGACCGTAAGCGTTTCATCGGCCGCGGACGCACCCTCGCCAATCCCATGGGGGCCGTTCAAGAACTCTGCAACAGCCAGGGCTTTGTCCTGGATCCGATGCTGGGACTGCGGCGGAGTCTAACTCTGGAACCGGGGCAACGCATCCAGCTTTCCCTGGTACTCGCCGCCGGGGGTACACGCGAGCAGGCTCTGCAAATAATGGAAAAATACTGTGATCCCCATGAGATCAATCGGGCGATGGATTTTGCCTGGGTCTCGGCCCAGCAGGAATTGCAGATAATGCACATCCAACCTGACGAAGCGCGCCGATTTCAGCAACTGGGAAGTCACCTGCTGTTTCCCAACCCCCTGCTGCGTGCTACCGGCGAGAGGCTCGCCGAGAATCGGAAGGGGCAGGCCGGATTGTGGACCTACGGCATTTCGGGCGACCTGCCGATAGCCCTGGTTACTATTGGTGAAACGCGGGATATCAGCCTGGCCCGGCAGATGCTCCAGGCTCACACCTATTGGCGGATGCATGGATTGTCGACCGACCTGGTGATGCTCAACGAGGAAGCCGGGAGTTATGAGCGGCCGCTCCAGGAACAACTGGAACGCCTGATCCAGACCCATTCACTCTTTAACGGCACTGACCAGCCGGGCGGAATCTTCCTGCACAATGCGGCGCTCATTCCGGAGGAAGATCTGAAGCTTCTCAAATTCGCAGCCAGCGTTGTGCTGGTGGCGGCACGCGGCACACTACCCCAGCAATTGGGGGCCCCGGTGGAAGCTCCTGAACTGTTGGAAAGGCTGGTCGGAAAACGTGTTCCCCGAGAGCCCTCGGCCCCGCTCCCCTTCATGGAGTTGAACTACTTCAACAGCCTGGGCGGTTTTACCCAGGACGGGCGTGAATACGCTATCTATCTGGGTCCGGGCACCAATACCCCGGCACCATGGGTGAACGTCATCGCCAACCCTACCTTCGGCACCATGGTGGGTGAAACCGGGTCCGGATTCACCTGGTACGGCAACAGCCAGCGCAATCGCCTGACCGGCTGGTCGAACGACCCGGTGCTGGACCCGGCGTCTGAGGCGCTCTACATCCGCGACGAGGAGAGCGGTATCTTCTGGTCGCCGACTGCGGCGCCGATCCGTGAAGATACCGCCTATCGGGCACGGCACGGGGCGGGATATACGGTCTTCGAGCATAACAGCCAAGGGATCAATCAGGAGCTGACCGTCTTCGTACCCGTGGACCAGAGCGGCGGTGAGC
The DNA here is from genome assembly GCA_009886055.1 of Geobacter sp. Taxonomy (GTDB): domain Bacteria; phylum Desulfobacterota; class Desulfuromonadia; order Geobacterales; family Pseudopelobacteraceae; genus JACRCG01. The sequence goes on from VFJM01000323.1 coordinate 5,316, forward strand.
CTATCAAACTGCAGCGCCTGCGGCTTACCAATGCTTCCTCCCGGAGGAGGAGTCTCTCGGTAACCTATTATGTGGAATTGACCCTCGGCGAGAACCGCGAAACCTCCCAGATGCATGTCATAACCAACTGGGATGAAGAAGCACAGGCCATGCTGGCGCGAAACCGCTACCACCCCGAGTACGGAGAGCGGGTCGCCTTCGTCGCCATGGCTCCCCAGGCCGACTCATACGGCGGCGACCGCACCTCCTTCATCGGCCGCAATCGTTCGCTGGCCAACCCGGCAGCCATGGAGTTGACACGGCTGTCACAACGGACCGGGGCAGGTCTGGACCCGTGCGCGGTAATCCGGACCGTCATTGAAATGAGCCCCGGCGAGGTTCGTGATATAACCTCCATGCTCGGCCAGGCCGACTCCGTGGCGCAGGCCCGGAAACTGGTGCTCAGCTACCGGGAGGATCTGGCGTTTGAGAACGCGTTTGATCAGACCAGGGCGTGGTGGGATGGCCTGCTCAGCACGATTGAAGTACACACCCCCGAACTGGCCGCCGACCTCCTGATCAACCGCTGGCTTCAGTACCAGTCCTTAAGCTGCCGCATCTGGGGGCGTTCCGCTTTTTACCAGTCAGGCGGAGCCTTCGGTTTTCGCGATCAGTTGCAGGACGTCATGGCGTTCCTTTACGCCAGCCCCGAACTGGCACGCGACCAGATCCTGCTGGCCGCCAGCCGGCAGTTCAAGGAGGGGGATGTCCAGCATTGGTGGCATCCACCGAGCGGCGCCGGGATCCGCTCGCGAATTTCCGACGATCTCCTCTGGCTCCCGTATGTGGTCGCTCACTACGTCCGGACGACCGGCGATATCGACATCCTGCAGACGGAGGTGCCCTTTCTCAACGCCCCCCTGCTGGCAGACGATCAGCACGAGGTATTTTTAATTCCCGAGACAACCCTTGAACGCGCCACGCTCTTTGAACACTGCCGGCGCGCGACCGCTCGCGGCCTGACGATCGGGCCCCATGGTTTGCCCTTGATCGGTACGGGGGACTGGAACGACGGGATGAACCTGGTGGGCGCGGAAGGTAAGGGGGAGAGCGTATGGCTCGCCTGGTTCCTGGCGGATCTGTTGCAGGGGATGGTCGAAATGTCCGACCTGCTGCAGCAGCCGGAGCTGGGACGAACCTACCAGAAGGAGAGAAATGACCTGATACAGCGGGTAGAGCAGGCCGGCTGGGACGGGGAGTGGTATCTGCGCGGGACCTTCGACGATGGTTCGCCCCTCGGCTCTGCGTCAAACAGTGAGGCGAGAATAGATTCCCTGCCGCAATCGTGGGCGTGGCTTTCCGGCGCTGCCGACCCTGAGCGCGCGGATCAGGCCCTGGAGTCCGCCTGGCAGCATCTCGTACGCGAGAATGAAGGTCTGGTGCTGCTCTTCGAGCCCCCCTTCGACAAATCGGAACCCTCGCCCGGCTACATTAAGGGGTACCCCCCCGGAGTGCGCGAGAACGGCGGCCAGTACACCCATGCCGCCCTCTGGATGGCGATGGCTATGGCCCGCAAAGGAGATGGGGAGCGGGCGGTGCAGCTGCTGCGCATGCTCAATCCGATCGAGCACGCCCGCGATGCGGAAACGGTCTGGCACTACGGGGTTGAACCCTATGTGGTTGCGGCCGACGTCTACCGATTGCCCGGACGGGTTGGACAGGGTGGCTGGTCCTGGTATACCGGGTCCGCGGCATGGATGTACCGGGCCTGGATTGAAGAGGTGCTGGGGCTTCAGGTGCGGAACGGGAAGATGCGGGTGAACCCGGTCATCCCCGCAGGGTGGCAGGGCTTCAGCCTCAGCTATCGGCATGGTGAAGCGATCTACGCGATCCTGGTGGAGAATCCGCACGGCTTCGAGCGCGGTGTCGCCCGGGTGGAGATGGATGGTCAGCGCGTGACCGGTGGTGTGATCGCGCTTGAGCAGGGGCTGGTGAAACATCAGGTTGTCGTGAGGATGGGAGAGCCGGAATAGCCGATCGGAGCAGGTCTTCTCTGGTACGTTTATTGCGATTTGCACTTTTAGCTGAATATGAGCGCTGTTGTGCTATAATCTGCTCAATATCAGGACGAGCCGGATTTATGCCGGCGCAAATGTTTTCACAAAAAGAATTGCACCAATCAAAAGGAGTCTGAACATGGAAACACGTATAAAAAAGTATAAACCGGCACCGTTTGTCATGCTTATCACATGTGCCTGTTTGCTGCTTGTAAGCGGGTGCGCCCGGTATGCACACACCGTGACGACACTCTATGAGCCGTCTGCGACTGTTAGCGGCGGCAGCGGCGAGGTATATATCGTCATTCCGGAAAACCGGCAGACGCGTTCACCGGATATCAAATGGGTGCTTGGAACGGTTAAAGATAACGAAAACAAGATTATTGATGAGCTTATCAGCCCCCGTTCTTCGGCGGAAATCCTTCAGGCAGCGTTCGGTCAGGAGTTCAAGAAGGCCGGATATACTGTGATACCTACCACGAAGCGTCCTGCTGCCGAACCACGGGTGATCGACCTCACCAAATCGGAAATCGAGCTTGAACAAATCTCCGATTTTGCTGGTCTCGAAGCCAAATGCCGGGTGCTGGTGGGGGTGGACGTGTTCAAGAATGGTCAGCAGATCAAACGGGTTCAGTATGAATCAACATCCTCCAAGTCTGATATCAAGGATCGTGACATGCTTGCCAGAAACGTTCTGGATGACGCCCTGAAGTCGGTCATGCTGGAAGCCATGCCTGATCTGCACACCCTGTTCAAACCGGTAATGCAGAAATAAGCAGGCTGCCGAAATGGACAAAAAAATATACCTGAGCATCATGGCTGCCCTTGCCACAGCCGCCGCCGTCTGGCTGTTTGCGCTGTTGGCGGCCCCAATCGCCAAGCCGCTGGCATGGGCGCTTATCATCGGCATTGCGACCCTTCCCCACCACGACCGACTGGCCAGAAGGTTCCCTGGCCACCCTGACCGCTCTGCCGGAGTGATGGTTCTCGCAATAACCGTGTGCTTCATACTGCCGGTTGCGGGGTTGATTATCATGGTCGTTGAAAATGCCGCCGACTGGTACACGGAAGGTGAACGGCTTGTTCTGGCATTTACGACGACCGGAGCTGGCACTCTCAGCCATTTACCGTTTGCAGACTCGATCATCGCCCTGGGAGAGCGGTTTGAGATTGACCTGGCCGGTCTCGGCGCAAAACTGGCCGACGGCGCTTCGGGTTATCTTCTGGAAGTGACAACCAATACCGCAAAAAACCTTGGCGAATTCCTCTTCACCCTGGCGGTGTCGCTGTTCATCCTCTTTTTCATCTACCGTGACGGCGAAAGGGTTGTGTCGGTTGCCATTGCCCGGTTCGCCACGGATCAGGATAAAGCGCAGCGCTATTTTTCCGAAATTCGCGCCACGACTACAGCCGTGACCGTCGGAACGATTCTTACCTGTCTTGTGCAGGGCGCAACAGCCGGAGTCGGGTATTTTGTCGCCGGAGTCCCCGCCCCGGTTCTATGCGGTGCGCTGACGGCTCTGGCAGCGCTCGTGCCGGTTGTCGGCACGGCAGTCATCTGGGTCCCCCTTGCAGCCCTTATAGCCATCAACGGCGCCTATCTCAAGGCGATACTTCTGGCGATCTGGTGTGTGCTTTTCGTGGGGCTTGCCGATAACGCGATACGTCCCCTTGCCATTGGCGCAAAGAGCAACATCCCCGTCACGGCGATTGTTCTCGGAGCGGTCTGCGGAGTCTTTGCGCTGGGGATTCTCGGTCTTATCCTGGGACCTGTCATCTTCGCGATCCTCATCACCGTGTGGCGGGATGCAACGGGTGCCGATCAGGTATCAGAGCCTGACGGCAATCCCGCAGAACCTTCCGAACCCTGATAAAGATGACCATCATGAAACATTTCTTTTTGTTCTTCCTGTTCGCATCCATCCTGAGCCCCATCAGTGGATGCGCGGCTCTGCCGAACGTTTCTGAAGTGATTGACAAAACACCTGCCGCACAGAAACCGCGTCAAATTGTTTCGTCCAAGGGCCTGATATCTCCCGATAAAAGCAAGGCTATCATGGATCGACTGAAGCGATCGGTCGACCCGACGGACGTTCTGGAACGCCTCACTGCCGTAGTAGAAACGGTCACCGAGAGCCCGCTGACAAAGGGGAACAAAGTCACTCTGCTCGCCGATGGCAAGAATGCCTATGCCGCAATGTTCAAAGCGATTCAGAGTGCCAAAAACCACATCAACCTTGAAAGCTATATTATTGAAGATGATGAAACGGGGCGCAAATTTGCCGATCTGTTACTGCAAAAACAGGCGGGCGGTGTCCAGGTAAATATCATTTATGACAGCATGGGGAGCATGAATACCCCCGCTTCATTCTTCCAGCGCCTGCAAGGCGCAGGAATTCAGGTTGTCGGGTTCAATCCGCTCAATCCGTTGGAGAGCCAGGAGAAATGGGGGCTGACACACCGGGACCACCGCAAGATTTTGATAGTCGACGGCAAAGTCGCCATTCTCGGCGGCATCAACATCAGCAAGGTGTATTCGAGCAATCCTCTCAAACGGAAACAGACCGAAAAGAGGCCAATTCACTGGCGTGACACCGACATTCAAATTGAAGGGCCGGCCGTGGCTGAACTCCAGAAGCTCTTCCTTGACACCTGGCTGAAACAAAAGGGACCGAAACTTTCCGAACGGAACTATTTCCCTGACCTGGCACCGACAAACGGGATAAGTGCGTTACCGAAGGTGGATTCTGCCGAAAAGACGCAGAAAACAGCTTCCAACTTACCAAAAGAAAAGGGTAATGCCCTGGTGCGTGTGGTCGGCAGCACCCCGGGAGAGACGAACAGAATCCCTTTTATTGTGTATGTTTCGGCCATCGCTTTCGCAGAGTATTCGATTCATATGACGAATTCCTATTTCATCCCTGACGACCAGATAGTTAAGGCCCTTACTGAAGCTGCCGAACGCGGTGTAGACGTAAAGATCATTCTCCCCGGGATCACCGATTCTCCGTTGGCATTTCATGCACAGAGGTATTATTACTCCGGTCTTTTGAAATCGGGAGTGAAGATATACGAACACAGCACTTCCCTGCTACACGCGAAAACCGCGGTGATTGACAAGGTCTGGTCAACGGTCGGCTCAACCAATATGGACTTCTTGAGTTTGTTAAACAATGACGAGGTGAATGCGGTGGTCCTGAGTCGCGAGTTTGCCGTTGAAATGGAGAAGATGTTTGCCGGGGACCTTGCGGGTTCAAGGCAGATTAAATTGGATGAGTGGAAAAAAAGACCCTTGTTGCCCAGGTTCAAGGAGTGGTTTGTGAATTTATTCGTCCGTTGGTTGTAACAGAAGGCGCATTACGGTGGGAGTGAGTCAAGTGCATTTCCGAACCCTTGAACCATTGTGTCATATTTTTTTTGTCCGGAAGAACCTGGTTGTTATCGCTGGTGCTATTTAATCTTTGTGATAGCATCGCGTAAAATAGTCCTGACCTCACCCCAGACATGTTCTGTTCCAGCTTTGAGCTCTTCCCATTCATCA
>VFJM01000372.1 GCA_009886055.1 Geobacter sp.
CTGGAACTGCTCAAGAGGCTTGCAAAAGCTCATCCCGAGGTGCGGGTGGTGGAGTTCAACGGCAACTTTGGCCAGCACATGGCGATCATGGCCGCCTTCGAGATCTGCCGGGGCGAGGTCATCGTCACCCTTGACGCGGATCTGCAGAACCCGCCGGAGGAGATCCCCAAACTGATTGATGCGGTTGAACAGGGGCACGATGTGGTGGGGAGTATACGCCAACAGCGGCAGGACTCCTTCTTTCGCAAAATGGCTTCTCTCTCGGTCAACATCATAACCCGCAAGATGACCGGCATACAGATGAGCGACTACGGCTGCATGCTCCGCGCGTACCGCCGAAACATCGTGGACAACATCAACCGCTGCGATGAGAGCTCCACATTTATTCCGGCCCTGGCGCAGACATTCGCCTCCAACCCGGGTGAGGTTGCCGTAGCCCATGCAGAGCGGACCGAAGGGGAGAGCAAATACTCCCTCTATACGTTGATTCGTCTCAATTTCGACCTGATGACCGGCTTTTCGGTGGTGCCGCTCCAGCTCTTTGCCCTGCTGGGAATCCTGACCTCCCTCTTCGCCGTCGCCTTCGCCGGATTCCTGCTGGTGCGCCGTTTCATCGTCGGTGCCGAGGTGGAAGGGGTATTCACCCTTTTTGCCATCATGTTCTTCTTCATCGGCATCACCATCTTCGGCATCGGCATTGTCGGCGAGTATGTCGGGAGGATCTACCAGGAAGTGCGGCGCAGACCGCGTTACGTGGTGCGCAAGGTGCATGGGGCTGAAGATGAATAATACGGTTGTGGCATGCGCCTACCATAACGTCGGCTACCGCTGTCTGGAAGAGCTGCTCCGCCAGGGGGCCGACATCCGGCTGATCTTCACCCACGAGGATTCGCCCAACGAGGAAATCTGGTTTGCGTCGGTGCGCGAACTGGCGGACCGGCACGGCATCCCGTATGTTACCACGGCAATCAATGAGCCGGAGAATGTGGCTCTGGTGCGGGGGATCGCCCCGGATTTCATTCTTTCGTTCTACTACCGAAACATGATCAATACGGAAGTGCTCGAATTGGCCCGCCGTGGCGCGCTCAACCTGCATGGCTCGTATCTCCCGCTCTACCGCGGCAGGGTGCCGGTTAACTGGGTGGTGATCAACGGTGAAACCGGGACCGGTGCCACTCTCCACTACATGGTGGCCAAGCCGGACGCCGGCGACATTGTCGACCGGGAAAAGGTGGAAATCGCGTTTACCGACACCGCATTCGATGTCTTCAACAAGGTAACCGATACAGCAGTGTCGGTCATCCGTCGTGCATGGCCTCAATTGCTTGCCGGCACCGCACCCCGTATCCCGATGAATGTGCAGGCAGGCAATTACTGTGGCGGAAGGAAGCCCGAAGATGGCCGGATTGACTGGGATCGTCCGGCAATCCAGATATACAACCTGATCCGCGGGGTCACACACCCCTATCCTGGTGCGTTTACGTACCTGGATGCCAAGAAGGTCGTCATCTGGCAAGCCTGGCCGGTTGCCGGCAGCGGTGAACCGGGGCGGATCGTTTCGGCTTCGCCGATGCTGGTCGGAACCGGTGACGGGCTGCTGGAAATCAGGACGCTGCAGGGTGAAGGCGCAGACGAACTTTCGGCTGCGGACTTCGTTGCCAACCGGAACCTTAACTTGACTGCTTTTTCACAACAGCTGGACTAACAGGCTGTTGAATTTTAACTAGCTGTTTTCACTGATTTATGGTATATTTTTGCGCATAATATCTCGGAATCATTGAGGAAAGTTATGCGCGGATACGACAGCCAAACAGAAGCAATATTTGCATATGTAACACCGGAATCCTTCGTTCCCAAGACGCATCCCTTGCGTGCCATACGAGCCATGGCTGATGAAGCTTTGAAGGGTATGGATAAGCTCTTTGATAGCATGTACGCCACTACCGGTAGATATTCGATTCCACCGGAGAAGCTTCTGAAAGCCCAATTGCTGATGATTCTATATTCCATACGCAGTAATCGGCAGTTGGTTGAGCAGATCCACTACAACTTTTTGTATCGTTGGTTCCTCGGTATGAGTCTGGAAGAAAAGGTCTGGGACCATTCAAGTTTCTCTACGAATCAGGAACGACTGATCGGTTCTGATATTGCCGCCGAATTTCTTTCACGTATCCTTGCCCAGGCTGAGCGAAAACATCTACTGTCCCGTGAGCACTTTACGGTTGACGGCACTTTGATTGAAGCATGGGCCTCCATCAAGAGCTTCAAACCCAAGGATGGACCACCATCAGTTGGCTGTGGCAAAAACGAAACCGTGGATTTCAAGGGTAAGAAGCTCAAAAACGATACACACGCATCCGTCACCGATCCCGATGCCCGTCTCTACCGCAAGGGCAAGACCAAGGAATCGAAGCTCTGCTATCAAGGACACACCCTGATGGAGAATCGTAGCGGCCTGATCGTCAAGACCCAAGTAACCACGGCATCCGGTACCGGTGAGCGCGAAGCGGCAAAGGCAATGGTTAAAAAACTGCCCCGGACGACCAGGCGTATTACCTTAGGCGGCGACAAAGGCTATGACACAGCCGAATTCGTCAAGCAACTTCGCGCTCTCAAAATCACGCCGCATGTTGCCCAGAACGACACCAACCGGAAGTCGGCCATTGATGGCAGGACAACCAAACATCCGAACTATGCCGTCAGCCAGAGAATCAGAAAACGGATTGAGGAAGGCTTCGGCTGGATGAAGACTGTCGGCAGAATACGTAAGACCATGTACCGCGGTATTGAGAAAATTGGCTGGCAGTTTGACCTTCACGCTGCGGCCTACAACCTGGTACGAATGAAAAACCTGGGCCTTGGTGTCACATGAAAGGGAAAACTGCCCCCATAAAGCCAGGAACATCAACAAAATGAGTTGAAAAAGAGCATAAAAACCGAAACCACAACGACCTGAACAACGAAACAAACTCGAAAAAACGATCAGAAGATCGAACAGGAATCAAATAGAGTCAAAATTCAACGACCTGCTAATCCACTACAAACGATAGGAAACAACATGAAAGTACTTATTCTCGGCGTCAATGGCTTTATCGGCAATGCCCTCACCAAACGCATCCTCGCCACCACTGATTGGGAGGTCTACGGCCTCGACATGGGCTGCGACAAGCTGGAACACTCCCTGGGCGATCCCCGCTTCCATTTCCTGGAGGGTGATATCACCATCAACAAGGAGTGGATCGAGTACAATATCAAAAAGTGCGACGTGGTGCTCCCGCTGGTGGCCATTGCCACCCCGGTCACCTACGTCAAGGACCCGCTTCGGGTGTTCGAACTCGATTTCGAGGAGAACCTGAAGATCATCCGCCTCTGCGTGAAGTACA
>VFJM01000071.1 GCA_009886055.1 Geobacter sp.
GCTGTTTTAGGAATTTTCATCGGCTACAATTAAAAAGAGTGCAACCTTTCGGTGTGCACTCTCGTGGTGAGGTATGGTAACGGGACGTTCCCAAATATCTGGCCGGCATCCGGCGTTTATTCCTCGATGTATGAAATGGTGGGCCCACCAGGACTCGAACCTGGGACCAACCGGTTATGAGCCGGTGGCTCTAGCCAACTGAGCTATAGGCCCGTAGCGGATTTTGTATAATAGAGGACGCTGACACCCCTGTCAAGCGATTTAAAGCAGTTATGCCCGCGAGAGAAAGCGGCCGTCCCGTGTATCTACTTTCACTTTTTCGCCCGATTCAAGATACGGAGGAACCCGTATTTTGAGGCCGGTTTCGAGAATCGCTTCCTTTGTCTCGGCTGTCGCAGTGGCGTTTTTCATGACCGGCGGCGTTTCCGTCACCGTCAATTCGACCGTCATCGGCAGATCGACGTTGACCATGCGCCCTTCAAAAAGGCCCAGCACAACTTCAGTGCCATCGAGCAGATAGAGTGAGAGCGGCTCGAACTCTTCAGCCGGCATCTCGAACTGTTCATAGTTCTCAAGATCCATAAATACCCCGTTGCCGCCATCGGCGTACAGGAACTGCCCCTTATGGCGCTCGAAATCGGCCTCATCAACCTTGTCCCCCGAGCGAAAGGTTTTCTCCAGTACCTGGCCGGTGATCAGGTTGCGGTATTTGGTCTTTACCATCGTGTTGGCGCCACGCGCGGTGGGCGAGCTGACGTTGATATCGGTGATCAGGCAGGGGGCGCCGTCCAGCTGGATGACGAGCCCTTTTTTAAAGTCGGACGTTGAAAACATGACGGCTGATTCTCCTTGATTAATGTGTATGTTTTTTTTAGCGTCTACCCCCCTCCAAACCTCTCCTTATCAGGGGAGGCTTAAAGGCTTCCCCCTGATAAAGGGGACTGGGGGGTTGTTTTATTGTTATTTTTTCCGATAGTCCGCCGTCGGCCAGAACGGGATGCCGCCGCGAGGGGTGAATTCGCCCCGCACGGTCAGGCGGACCGGATCGAGAAGCTTCACCAGATCATTGCAGATGCGGTTGACACCCGCTTCGTGGAATTCGCCATGCATCCGGAACGAACCGAGGTACAGCTTCAGGCTCTTGCTCTCGACACAAAGCTGGTCCGGCTGATAATCAATGACGATCTTCCCGAAATCAGGCTGCCCGGTCATCGGACAGAGGCAGGTGAATTCAGGACATTCAATATGCACGGTCCCGACAGCCCCGGCAGGGTTCAGCTCCGTTCGGGCAAAGGGGTTCGGAAACGCTTCCAGCAGAGCGGCGTCAGGTTTGTCATAGTTATAGGCGGTAGCGCCGGAGCCGAGGGATTTCAGTTGATCGTGCAATTTCATGCCTTTGTTTCCTATTCCTTTAAGAGGTAACTACAGCTGTGGCAGCATAACAAACGATGGAAGCAGCGGGCAACCATTTTCGCGGTTTTTCGATTAAGCTGCGGCCACCGGCAGCACGCTTCCAGCCTCAGGCATCAGATAACAGCGCCACCCCGCGGGCAACATCAGGGCCGCCATTTCCATGGCTTCATCGAGCGTCCGCGCCGGAATCAGGCCCATCTCGTCAACCTGATGCGACGGGAACTGCGAGACCAGAATGATCCGGAAACGCTGGGCTTTCTGCAGCAATGAGTAGGCGGTCTGGCCGTTGATCTCGTACTGCGTCCGCAACGCCGCTTCAAACTCTGCCAGCCTCTTAAAGCGAAACCAGTTGAAGAAGGTCCCGTTGCCGAAGCCGTCACGGCACTCCGCCAGCAGGATCATCACCCCTCCGTCTTTAAGCGCCTGCGCGGCATATTCCATCGACTTGTGGGCTTGAATGAGGTTGATATCCTTCGGGAAGCCGCCACAGGAAGCAATCACCAGATCACCTTTTTCTGCAAGAGGACAGGCAAATCGCTCCCGATAAAAGCGGCATCCCGCCTCGTGCGCTTCACGCCAATCACCGGCAAAGGCGGCAACAATGCGTTTGTCGGCGGTCAGCACGGTATTAAGGATAAAATCCGGCTTTGCCAGGGCACACCCTTCGACCATCGCCAGGTGGACCGGATTTCCCTCCAGGGTTCCGGTGGTCGCCAGCGGATTCTTGCCGCTCCCTTCACCCTGATTAAGCACGGCAAAGTGGCTGGCCATACAGGCCTTTCGACTGGCGATGCCCGGCAGAACGCTCTTGCGTCCACCGCTGAAACCGGCGAAGTAATGAAAACCGATCGTGCCGGTCAGAATCAGGCGATCCGCCTCCGCCGCACTGCGGTTGATGCTGACCTTGATACCGTTTGAGGTCGAACCGATAACGGTCAACGCGTCAGGATCGTCGCAATCGTGATCTGAAACACGTATCCGGCCAAACAGCGGGCCAAGAATCCTGCGATGTTCATGCTCGGTCTGCTTGCGATGGATGCCGAGGGCGATCAGAATTTCGATGTCGCCATCGGCAACCCCCTGGCGGTTCAGGCGCTCTACCAGGGGTGGGAGGTATAGTTCACTGCCGGTATACCGGGTGATGTCCGAGGTGACGATCACCACCTTTTCACCCACCTTGAAGGAGGAGATACGGTGGTGGCAGGCATCAAGCGCGGCTTCGATTATATCTGCGGGGGGTTCAGCAACGTCAATGGGCGAGGGCGCGATAATTCCCGCCAGGCGTTCCGGCGGGAGGTCGAGAGTACATGCAGTTGATCCGTATTTCAGTTCCATCCGGGGCGGGTCCGGTTAAATCCAGGCATCGCCGCCGTCGTACTCATAATCGGCACCCCTGGTTTTGGGAGTAACCCTGAATTTTGCCTCGCGGGCCAACCGCTTCACCCGATCGGCGGCGGTCTCCCCCAGAGTTGAAAGCTTTCCGCGCATTTCGCGTCCCGGCACCGGGGTCAGCAGCAGAGCGGCGGCAGCACCGATCACGACGCCGGAAACCAGGGCGATTACTGCGGCAGCGGCATTATCGTTGTTGGTTGACATAACAGACTCCTTTATGTGGTCTCGATTAAAACGTAAAGTGGCATTATTTCTAGCACAACAGGACGCAGTAATAAAAGCAAAATTTACAGCACCCGCGCCAGATGCCGCCTGATCATATCCTCGAAATCGGCATCACGACTGCCGCTGTAGACCAGTGACGAAGCGATCTCGGCCGCCAGAATGGCGCAGAGATATTTCTGCGGCAGCTTCCTGATCCGCTGCCGGTACGCGGCTGATTCCCGCAGCATGCGCGGCAGGTGACTCAGAACGGCTTGACGGAAGGGGGGTTGCAGGCAGAGTTCCGGGCGGGACGAGAAGAACTCGAACAGCCGTGAATAGAGGCTGTTGATGTTCTGGCTGATGGTTTCGGAAATTTCACTGCAGAGCAGCATTCCGCCGGATTCCACCCGCCGCCGCAGGATCAGGCGCGCTTCGTCGGCGGCCCGTTTTTCAAGGATAGCCAGCACATCACCGGTGTAGCGCTCCTTCTGTTCCATAAATTCACGCTCTGAAAGCAGCAGGTTTGCAATAATCTCGTATGATGATGAAATAACCCCGCATTTGTTGGCTGAAGCGTCGCGCATCAGCACCACCCCGCTCTTTTGCAGCTGAATCCGTGCTTCCGGTGTTATGTAGGAATTGGCGCCTTCTATGATCACTCCTGACGTCGGCACCCCATGTTCATCCAGGAAATTCTGCCAGTTCTGGCCGTCAATCGTCTCCGGGCGACCGCCGGCCGGGATGAAAAGATCGGCCTTGACCGTAAAGACCAGGCTGTTGTAGAGGCGATTGAAATCATCGATATCCAGCCACTCTTCAGTCAGTCCGTCAGCACTGCGCGTGACCATGCGATGCGACTCCTTCAGTCCTTCCACACGCCGCCCGGTCCGGTACACAATACTGCCGCCTTCTCCCAGAAAAACCGGATTAAAGGCATCCAGATCGTATGTCAGGACAATACGACGTAATTCGTCATGATTGATGCCGGTCGGATCATACAGGGCCGCCGTACCGTCCAGTATCAGGCGAACCTGCATTCCGGGACAGCGCCCCAGCATGATGCGCAGAGAGTTACCGGCGACGTCTCCGTTCGGGCCGCCGGTCATCTTCAGCGAGAACGTGTCGCGGCGGATGTCGATCCCGGCAGCCTCAGCCATGGTTATTTCCGCAAAGGCCACCACGCCGGTAGAAGTGACACCGTACTCCTTGTGGTTGATACCAAAGCGTTTGCTGGACATGATGCCGACGCCGAGGATATAGCCGCGCTTTTTCGACAGGGCGGCGATTGCCTCGATCATGCCGTCGTGCATGTTCTCGTCAGGGCCGATCTCGATAGGCTCATCGTCCCCGTAATAGTCAACGACCCTCCGGTCTTTGGCTACCCCGTTTTCGGTGATGAATATATCCAAAAATGCGTTGGCGATGCTGTATTGAAGTTTGTAAAGCCGGCAATTCTCGGCCTCGCCCCCCCCCTGCTCCAGATCGGAAGCGTCCAGAACTACCGCCAGCTTGGAGCCCCCCTCATAGATATCCTTGTTCTTCAAATGCTGGGTATTAGCCAGAACATATACTTCGCGGAAGATGGTATTGGCCGAGGTGATGTAATCATCGGCACTGCGGGCGATGACGGTACGCCAGCCGCCACGGGCGATATCCGAGAAGCCGACATGATACCCGGCACCAAAACGGCTGAAGAAAAAGGTAACGCGGAACGGGAGCGACTCCGGAAGGTCTGCGGTGAATTCCCGGCCAAGGAGCCGCAGATATTCCGGGTCAAGCCGGAAGGCCAGCGCCTGTTTCTCGACCACGAAAAAGTTTGTTTTGAGGGTGTGAGTGACCAGCAGCAGGCAGCAGCGATAGACAGCCCGCCGGATATCATCCAGCCAGCGATGGCCGGTGTTGTACCCTTCCACTGCACCATGGACTTCGGTCAGGGCGTCAGCGTAAAGACTCTCCCGCCCGGCCAGATCAGGATCGAAGCGCAGCCGGAACAGGCGGATCAGGAGCTGTGCCATTTCGGGATGATCATAAAACGCGCTCTGAACATCCTCCAGACCGAAACGCTCCGGCTGGCCGTGGGCCAGACTGGTGTGACAGAAGGCTATGCAGGCGTTGACCAATGCGGCATCCTCACCGGAGATAAGACCTTCGACAACATACTGACGATAGGCCGGTGATGATGTGGAGAGGATTTGCGTCGTACAGAGTTCCCGTTTCAGTCGGGCGGCCAACGCACTCCCGGGAGAGACATCCTCCCCCTGGCGGCTGATCACGAGAAATGAACCGAGGAAATAGGGGTGAATACCATTTGAGATGGTCTGACAATAGGCCCTTCGGATACCGACATCCAGGCGGTTAAAGACCTCCAGCAGCTGTAGCAGGAACTCCCCCTCCGGAGGGTTGCCGACGGCAAACAGCACACGGGTCTCGCTGCGCCCGTCACGACCAACCTGGGCGATATCAAGAAACAGTCCGCCCGAGGCGTTAGCTCTGTCGAACAGCCAGACAAGATACGCAATCCTCGAGGGGGGGGACATCCGGATGTAATTCTGGTTGTTCAGCCAGAGGATTTTCAACAGTCGATCGAGCTTTTTCAGGTCAAATGCGGGGAATGAAGAGCGCAGTTCCGCTCGCACATTTCGGGTCAGCGCCGCCGGAATATCAACCTTCTGCGCGAGGTTGATTTCATGATTCTGGCGACGATCGAACTCAAAGCGCTGAATTTCAAGCTCATAATCAAGCCCCGGCATATCGGCATTGGAGTGGGAAAACATGGCATAGGAAATCTCGCGCTCTCCAATCCGTTGCAGAGTCCCGTAGAGTGAGCCGGGACGATTGGCGCAGGCAATCACAAGCCGCTTCTCCTGATCAGTCAGGATCAGATGCCGGTTATGCTGTAAGCGCCCCATTTCCCGTGCCAGTTGTATCAGGGCAGCTTCATCGTCTGCCATGGCCTGAAAAAAGTAGGGGCTCATATGCTGCTGGAGCCAGGCGGCGTTCTCTTCTGCGGCGATTCGGGACGCGTGCGCGCCGCGACGGACGAGCGTAGACAGGTGCATGATCTGTTCTCCCTGGAGACAAGTGGTTCTGTTTCAAGTATAGCGACATATTTGCAATCAGCAAAGTTTTACTATTGATAAAATCCGCCAAAGCTTTTCTTGACCGTATACGGTTTGAATTGCTATAGTCGCACCGCACATTTTATTACACCTGTAAAAGTGGGACAACGCAGTGCCCGAGAGACTCAGCACTATCCAAACGAAGATTAATGGTATAGCCGTTTTGACTATTCCCGGAAACAGGAGCGCTTCTGCCGGAGATTTGCTGGAGTCGCTGCGGCGCCAGACGGCCGCTCTGGCCGCCGATAATGACATCAAGGGAGTCATCTTGACCGATTCGGAGAGCGGATTCTGCCGCTGCCGGATCAAGGGCCGCCCGTCGGTCCGCGATGCGGCCGCGTTGTCCGGTTTCGGTCAACTGGTCATGTTCAACCTTGAAAGAATCGGCAGGCCCTGCATTGCTGCCATCGAGGGGGAGTGCTCCGGGTTGGGGCTGGAGGTCGTCCTGGCCTGTGATTTCATTGTAGCGTCACAAAGTGCCAGTTTCGGATTTCCAGGCATCGCCGAGGGATTAATCCCCTTCTGCGGCGGCACCCAGCGTCTGGCCCGGCTCGTAGGCAAATCAAAGGCAAAAGAGATGATCTACAGCGGCGACCTGACGGATGCCGGAGAAGCTCACCGAACCGGCTTGATAAACCGGCTCTACCCGCATGGAGAGGCATTGATGCATGCGGAGGAACTGCTTGCACACATCTGCACCCGCAGTCCAAACGCCATCCGCATCGGCGGCGAGGTTGTCAATGCCGGTTACGATATCGACCTGCAAACCGCCTGTATGCTGGAGCGGGACGCATTTGCCCTCTGTTTTTCCAGTTCCGACCAGCGCGAAGGGATGCAGGCTTTTCTGGACAAGCGCCCGCCGCAGTTTAAAGGGGAGTAAACCATGGCCTTGGAACAGGGGTGTGTTCAGGTCTATACCGGCAACGGCAAGGGAAAAACCACCGCCGCGCTTGGACTGGCGTTGCGGGCTGTCGGGCGGGGTCTCAAGGTTTGTGTATTCCAGTTCATCAAGGGGGGGGGGCGCTACGGCGAACATCTTGCCGCCGAAAAGCTGGCACCGCTGCTGACAATCATCCAGACCGGCCGGCCGGGGTGGGTCAATATCAAAGACATCACCGAAGACCGGCGTACCGCACAGGAAGCGTTTGTACAGGCCATGGAGCTGTTGACCTCCGGCGAATTCGACCTTTTTATTTGCGACGAAATCAACGGTGCCGTCGGCTTCGGCCTGATCGACGTCGAACAGGTACTGGAGCTGATCAGCCATAAGCCTGAAAAGACAGAACTGGTGCTGACCGGGCGCAACGCTCACCAGATGGTGATTGAAGCCGCCGATCTGGTGACCGAGATGCGGGAGATCAAGCATTACTATAAGGCAGGTGTTCCGGCCAGAATCGGGATCGAGATGTAAGTAGCTTTTAAAACGCATCAATCTTAACCACTTTATTCTATTTGGAGGAAATCCACCATGGCTGAAAGAACATTACGCGTACTCGTCGGAAAACCGGGGCTGGATGGCCATGACCGTGGTGCCAAAATAATCGCCCGGGCTTTTCGCGACGCCGGCTTCGAGGTCATCTATACCGGGCTGCACCAAACCCCGGAGCAGATCGTCTCGGCCGCTATCCAGGAGGACGTTGACTGCGTCGGGCTTTCGATTCTGTCCGGCGCCCACAATACCCTGCTCCCAAAGGTTATGCAGCTCTTCAAGGAGAAAGGGGCCGACGATATCAAGGTTTTCGGTGGGGGGGTCATACCTGAAGACGATATTCCCGGGCTGAAGGCCGCCGGTATCTGCGAGGTATTTACCCCCGGAACTTCAACTGAAGATATCGTCGCCTGGGTGAGAGACAACGTCAAGCCCCGGGCCTGATGCCCTACAAAAAGCTCCGCATAGAGATCACGAACCGGGTCGGGTATATTCTGCTCGGCGCCGGGTCGCGCTTCAACAAACTGTCCATCACCACTATCCGGGAACTGAAACGCGCTTTCACGCAGCTTGAGGAGGACGAATCGGCGAATGCGGTCGTCCTCAGCGGTTATCCGGGAGAATCCTTTGCCGTCGGGGCCGACATCGGCCAGATGGTGCATTTTTCTCCAGGCGATGCCTTTCACTTTGCCGAGCTTGGCCAATCCCTGTTCGATCAGATCGAGTCCTGCCCCAAACCGGTCATCGCTGCCCTGAACGGCATCACCATGGGCGGGGGGTGCGATCTGGCCATGTCATGCGATATCCGCTTGGCTGCAGAAAGTGTGCGAATCGGTCATTCCGGGGCAAAGCTCGGTATCATCACCGGATTCTGCGGGACCCACAAGCTGCCACACATCGTCGGGAAAAATTATGCCCGCGAAATTTTCATGACCTCTGACACCTACAGCGCTGCAGAGGCGCTTCAGATGGGGTTGGCTGACAGGGTATTCCACGAAAACGAATTCTGGCAGAAGGTTTCCTGCTTCGCGGAACGGATCGCCATCCATCCGTTGACCGCACTCTCCGCTGCAAAGCGGCTCGTCAATGCCGCCGGAGATACCGACCTGCGCACCGGCTGCCTGCTGGAGCGGGAGACGGCGACACATATCAACTCCTTTCACGAATGCAGCCAATAAAAAGAGGCCGCCCCTGCAGCGGCGGTTTATTCCTGCCCCCCTTGACCTGATACACCTCCAAACCGCATCACCCCAAACCGCATCACCCCGCACCGCAGCAAATACTCTATTGTGTAATAAAATAACTCTGAGCCAACTTCTGTGTTACTTCCAGGACGAAGTATGCAGCGCTGACGCAAAATGTAAGTGACTAATATTTAAGCCGTGTATGCACAGCAATCAGGCATAAATCGTCTGTGGCACGGAATCTGCTTTCGAAATGTGCAGTTGCGCTGCGATGTGCATATTTATTATTCATGTCTGCCCGCATTATAATCTCTCAGGAGGCATCATGGCAAAAATCGACGCAAAAATCGAAGGGATGTATCAGGAAGTTTTGAAGCGGAACCCGGGCGAGACCGAGTTTCACCAGGCTGTTCTCGAAGTCATTGAGTGTCTTGGGCCGGTTGTAGCCAAGCATCCGGAGTACCTCGAGCGCAAGATTATCGAGCGCATCTGCGAACCGGAACGTCAGATCATATTCCGGGTGCCTTGGCAGGATGACAAAGGTATCGTTCAGATCAACCGCGGGTTCAGGGTTGAGTTCAACAGCTCACTGGGGCCATACAAAGGCGGTCTTCGCTTCCATCCTTCCGTTTATCTCGGCATCATCAAATTCCTCGGCTTCGAGCAGATCTTTAAAAACTCCCTGACCGGCCTGCCGATCGGCGGCGGCAAGGGCGGTTCCGATTTCGATCCCAAGGGCAAGTCTGACGACGAAGTCATGCGTTTCTGCCAGAGTTTCATGACCGAGCTGTATCGCCACCTGGGCGAGCACACCGACGTACCGGCCGGCGACATCGGAGTCGGCGGTCGCGAGATCGGCTACATGTTCGGACAGTACAAGCGCATCACCAATCGTTATGAGCCAGGCGTGCTGACCGGCAAAGGTCTTACCTGGGGCGGTTCACTGGTACGCACCGAGGCCACAGGCTATGGCGCCACCTTCTTTGTCAACGAAATGCTGAAGGCCCGCAAAGACTCCTTCGCAGGCAAGACCTGCCTGGTCTCCGGTTCCGGCAACGTGGCCATCTACACCATCGAGAAGATCCACCAATTGGGCGGCAAATGCGTCGCCTGCTCCGACTCCAACGGGGTGATCTACCACGAGAAGGGTCTTGATCTTGACCTGATCAAGCAGCTTAAGGAAGTCGAGCGCCGCCGTATCTCTGATTATGTTTCAAAGCATAAGGACGCTAAGTACATCGCGAACGGAAACATCTGGGACATCCCGTGCCAGGTGGCGATGCCATCGGCTACCCAGAACGAGATCAACGGCAAGGATGCCGCGACCCTGGTTAAAAACGGCTGTATCGCTGTCGGTGAAGGCGCCAACATGCCGACCACTCCGGAAGGGGTCAAGGTATTCCTGGACGCCAAGATTGCCTACGGTCCCGGCAAGGCTGCCAATGCCGGCGGCGTAGCCACCTCTGCTCTCGAAATGCAGCAGAATGCCGGTCGTGATTCCTGGTCCTTCGAGTATACCGAGAAAAAGCTGGAAGACATCATGATCAACATCCACAGAAACTGCTTTGAAACAGCTGAGGAGTACGGCGCGCCGGGCAATTATGTCCTTGGTGCCAACATCTGCGGCTTTATCAAAGTGGCCAATGCAATGGTTGCCCATGGCCTCATCTAACAGGGGGCATTTGATCTGAAACAAAAAGGCCCGGCTTCCGCCGGGCCTTTTTTTGTGGGAAATTTACACGGCTACAAGAAAGCATCAATCTGCCGCACCCCTTCCAGCGCCCCGTACGGCAGCGAGATATGGGGGGATGTTATCTCCGGTTCGCGGGGGTTTATGCGGATGACGGTAGCATGTTCGAGGTTCCATCCGATACGCTCCGATGTTGCCCTGATTGTCGGTATCGCGCTTCCCGCCCCCATCTCTAACACCGCAATGCGGCGGCCGGCATGTGTCAGCAAAAACCGGTCAAAAAGGCGCTCCTGTTTGCGGGTTCGGTCCGGCAGCCATGACCAGTCGCCGAACATGAGGATGTTGGGGCGGCTGACCTCCCCGCAGTCGGGGCAGCGGGGGAGCGGGGGACGGGCACGCATGCTGCTTTCATCAATCCGGATAGCCTCATTGTTGCACCAGATGGCGCTGCTGCAGGGCGCCTGACACTGCAGCCAGTGAATCGAACCATGCAGTTCCAGAATCCGGTCTTCGGCATAGCCGGCTTTCTGGAACTGCCCGTCAACATTGGAGGTAACCACAAAGTAATCCGCCCTGTTCCGCTCGATCCACTTCCTGATGATATGGAATCCTTGGTGAGGAACCGTATCCCGGTACAGATTGGTGCGGTGTCCGTAGAAGCCCCACCCAAAGGAGGGATCATCGGCAAAATGCTGCGGGTTGGCGCAGTCGACAAAAGAGAGCCCCAGCCGCGCATACGCAGGGTATGCCTTCCAGAAGCCTTGATCCCCCCGGAAGTCCGGCAAACCGGAATCCACACCCATCCCTGCCCCGGCGGTGATGACAAAAACTTCTGCTTCTCTGACTATCGAGGCGGCTCGCTTCAGCACGGCTGTTCTCCCTCCCGCTTTTATGCAGACCCTGACGTCCTCCTGAATGCGGCGACAAAAGCGTTAGCCGGCTGCGCCAGGACCTCTTTCGGCGTCCCTTCCTGAATAATTTTCCCGCCATCGATGACCACCAGACGATCCACAACGTGAAAAGCTTCGATACGGTCATGCGTCGCGATGATGGCAGCCGTTCCCGATTCGTGCAGGATGCGTCCCAGGTCTTCCGCCAGCTCGATCCTGGTCGGCAGATCAAGACTTGAAAAGGGCTCGTCCATCAGGAGCAGCTCCGGACGGACGGCAAAGGCGCGGGCAAGGCTGACCCGTTGCGCCTCACCGCCAGAGAGTTTGTGCGCCGAGCGTCCGGTCAGGTGCCCGACCTTGAAGAGGTTAAGGCTGTCACGGGCGATATCTCTGGCTTCACCCCGCCCCTTTCCCCGTATCCGCAATCCTTCGGCCACATTATCAAGAACCGTGGTATCAAACAGCAGCGGCTCCTGAAAAACGACCGCTATTCTGCGCCGGTAGGCTATTTCGGCATGGGACGAAACCTCAGCCCCTCGAAAACTGATCCTGCCGCTGGCCCGCTCGATCAGGCAGGCCAGGCCAAGCAACAGACTTGATTTTCCAGCCCCGTTAGGCCCGACAACAGCCACCTTTTCTTCGGCGCTCATCGAAAAATACGGCAGTTCAATCACTTTCGCCCCGCCGCGCCGGATCAGCAGATCTTCGACCTCAAGGATAATGCTCATCGCGGTCTCTCCCGCTGCTGGATAACCGTCAGCAGATAGTTAACGCCGAAGGCCAAACCCAGCAGGATCAGCGACAGGGCGATCGCCACATCAAAATTTCCCTTGCCGGTCTCCATCACCGTGGCGGTAGTCAGTACCCGCGTCTGCCCCTTGATATTGCCCCCCACCATGATCGAAGCCCCTACCTCGGAAATTACCCCGCCGAAACCGGCCATGACGGCAGCCAGCAGCGGCAGACGCGCTTCACGCACCAGGATCCAGACCGTCTGGAAGCGGGTAGCCCCCAAAGCCCGCACCTGCAGCTTGAGATTGGCGGGAAGATTTTGTATGGAGGCTATGGTAATACCGGTCACGATCGGCGTGGCGATCACCGCCTGGGCGAAGATCATGGCGACAGGGGTGTAGAGAATCTCCAAAAAGCCGAGCGGTCCGCTACGCCAGAGAAAGAGCGTTACAAACAGTCCGACCACAACCGGCGGCAGTCCCATGCCGGTGTTGACCAGACTGATAAAAAAACGCCGACCGGTAAAATCGGACAGCGCCAAAAAGACACCGGCCGGGATACCGATACAGAGACTGATCACCGTAGCACTGCAGGAAACTTCCAGCGAAAGCAGCGTAACAGTCAGCACATCCCGATCAAGCGAGAATATCAGATGCAGTGCGGTGCGTATGCCGTCAAGAATCAGCTCCATCAGAACCCCCGCGAGTGCGGTTTTTTCCCGGAATCCGGAGAAAACAGCAGCATGCCAACCAGACTTGGCACAAACCTTTTTTTCATTAGATGTCCACCTTGTATCAGGATCAAGAACATAAAAACCCCTTCTCTGGATAGAAAAGGGGCATGGACGGACGACCGGACCCGGCCCGTCAAGCACCATTTCCCCTTTTCAAAAGGAGGGCGGCGCTGTTTCCGGCGACACCCGCAGGTCGCAGGTCATGAGGGTTTTCCCCTGGTAGACGGTGCAACTCGGAGATTGGTTATTTTTGCGGCACTATAGCGGCAAGCGCGCGAAGTGGCAAGCAATAATAGCGCCTGGAAAATGACGTGTTACTGCGGCAACGCGAATCATACTTTTGAGCGATTGACACTTATTTTATACTATTGTATTTTATGCGTGTTACTAATTGTACAAACATATGCTGCATATATGGGGGGGATCCACCATGCATATGGCAGACGCCCTGCTATCACCCGCCGTCGGTGGTGCCATGTGGGCCGCTTCAGCCGCCACCATCGCCTACTGCTCCAAAAAAGTCCGGACAGAGATGGATGACCGCAGGATACCGCTGATGGGGGTACTGGGTGCGTTTATCTTTGCCGCGCAGATGATCAATTTCACCATACCGGCCACCGGTTCCAGCGGGCATCTTGGTGGCGGCCTGATACTCGCCATTCTGCTCGGCCCGTATGCCGCTTTCCTGACGGTCGCGTCTGTGCTGGTGGTTCAGGCGTTCTTTTTTGCCGACGGCGGTTTACTGGCACTTGGATGCAATTTTTTCAATCTCGGCTTTTTCCCGGCCTTTATCGCCTACCCCTTTGTCTACAAAAAAATCGTCAGCAGCACTCCTTCTCCGGCCACAATATGGGTCGCCTCAATGGCGGCCGCCATCATCGGTTCACAGTTGGGAGCCTTCGGGGTAGTCATGGAAACCGTTCTGTCCGGAATTTCCTCGCTCCCCTTTTCGACCTTTGCCATCATCGTGCAGCCGATCCACCTGGCAATCGGCGTGGTCGAGGGCCTGGTAACGGCGTCGGTTATTTCATTTGTGTACAAAGCTAAACCCGAGATCATACAGACCGCCCCGATCGGCAGATTTCCGATACGGGGCATCGCACTCGGCTTCCTGGCGGTGACGCTGCTGATGGGCGGGGTTGTTTCCCGGTTTGCCTCTGAACAGCCTGATGGCCTGGAATGGTCGATAACCAAAGTGACCGGGCAAAAAGAGCCGAAGGGCTCCGAACAGGGGTTACACGGTGCCTTGGCTGCTCTCCAGAAGAATCTCTCTTTCCTGCCGCATTACTCGTTCAAGAAAACGACCGCGGTCACACCGGCCGTAGTGCCCGCTTCACTCGCGGTAAGGCAGGAACAAAAACCAGCGGGGAAGAAATCTGAAGGGAGCAGACCCGGCAGCGCCCTTTCCGGGATAGTCGGCGGGGCGCTGACTCTGGGGTTGTCGCTCTTAATCGGCTTTATGCTCAAACGCAGAGGGTAAATCGCCTGAAACGTCGCTGAAACAGACGGATAGACGTTGATCTCCCGCACATCCCCCTTGACAGGATACAGGGGGCGTGGTATCTCAGCTACATACCGCCTGATGAGGCTTTTATGACAATTGAATATCGGATCACGGTGCCCGCACGGGCTTGATAGGGAAGAGGGGTGAAGTTCGGATTGAATGATTCCCCCGCGGACCCGCCGCTGTAAGCGATGACGAAGGGCATTATGCCACTGGTCGGCAGACCGGGAAGGCGCCTGGAGGATGAATCGCGAGCCAGAAGACCTGCCATTGATCCCAGCACTCAACAATTCCCCCTGGTAACGGGAGAGTGAAACCATTATCAGACTTTGAATACGAAAAGTCCGCATACTGCTTCGGCATATGCGGACTTTTTTTATGCCTTTACGCACATGTAAAGAGCCGGCGCTTCCCATTCCCGAAAACATCTTTCAATCCTGGAGACACTAATTCATGCATATTTCCGAAGGCATTCTTACCGGGCCCTCTTTCTGGGCGACCACCGTTGCAGGTGCGGCGGTCATGGCCTGGGGGGTCTCGGACATGAAGCGCTTCATAAAAGAACAACCCGAACGCAAGCCGATTCTGGGCATGGCCGGAGCATTCATCTTTCTGGTTTCGCTGATTCCGATCCCGGCCTACATGGGCACCTGTTCGCACCCCTGCGGGACCCCGCTGGCGGGCATCCTGCTCGGACCTGGCATCGGCGCGGCCTTGTCGGGCCTTTCCCTGCTGCTGCAGGCACTGCTCTTTGCCCATGGGGGGTTCGCCACCCTGGGGGCCAATATCCTCTCCCTCGGCCTCGGCGGGGCCGCCGGTGGCTGGCTCTTCTTCAGGCTTGGCCGCAAACTGGGGCTGCCGCTGCTGGCGTCCGCAGGACTGGCAGGACTACTGGGGGATATCCTGACCTATCTAATATCGGGGAGTCTCCTGGGAGGGCACCTGGCCTTCTTCGCCCCCCAACCCCAATACAGCTTTGCCGGATACCTGGCCGTCATCATGGCGGCCTATCTGCCGGTTCAGCTGCCGATTGCCCTTGGCGAGATGGTAGTAACGGGTATAGCTGTTCGCTCCATCGGCCGTCAGCGCCCCGAGGTGCTGGAAGCGTTGCGGGTCGTATCCAGGGCTGCTCTGGCGGTGGCGCTTCTGCTGGGTATGACGACCGGCATTTCGGGGCTGTCATCTGAAGCCATGGCTTCAAGCACCGCCCCTGCTGCAGAGAAAGGCAACCCCAACGGCGGCAAGCCCGGAGCTTATACCGGGATGGACGAAAAAGTGAACGAGGCCCTCGCCGTGGCCGCAGGGGCCAAACCTCACGACCCGTATATCAATCTTGAGAACAAGGGCGATGTCTGGAATGCCATGCTCCTGGCAGGCGGCGGAGTTGCAGGGTTCATCATCGGGCGGGGCTGGCACCTGCTCTTCGGCAGGGCCAGGGACGTCACGATTGACCCGCCGCCCCCGGCTTCCTGAGCCATGAGCGGCCATTTTTCCATATCCGGTCTGCTCAAGGCGGAGAAGACCATGGTACACCGCCTCGGTTGCGGTTTGCACGGCATGGACGCCCGCTTCAAGCTGTCCCTGGTCGTTGCCGCCGTGTTATTCAATGTGGTGTTGCTGGACTACCGGGTAAGCCTGGCACTACTGTTGGCCGCCTGGACCGGCATGGCGGCTTCAAAGGCACCTTTTCGCCATATGGCGTGGTTTGTGTTGGCGCCGGCGTGGGCTGCACTGCCGGTGATATTCGGCCTCGCAGTGGGGTTGGGACAAACCCCGTTGATTAAAATCTGGCACCTGACCGTATACCGGGAAGGGCTTGCCCAGGGAGGCCAGGCAGGCTTACGGGTTCTGGCCGATACGGCGTGGGCCGGCCTCCTTTTCCTGACCACACCGTTTACCGAGATACTGGCAGCCCTGCGCTGGTTTCGCGTACCCGATGTGGTAGCCGACACCCTGGGCTTCATGTACCGCTACCTTTTCCTGCTCTGGGAGGAATTCAGCGCCATGCGGGTCTCGGCACGCTCTCGTGGCGGTCTGTCGGGGTGGCGTAGAGAATGGCACACTACCGGGACTATAACGGCCCAGCTGTTTTTACGTGCCTATGATCGGGCCCAGCGCATCCAGCAGGCTGTGCAGGCCCGCGGCGGTGTTTAGTATGTATCGGGAGGAACAGATGTCGTCCAGCATGCAATCTTCAACACACCTTGATTACTGCCCCCTGTCAGGTGCAGCTGCCAAGCCCGGTCCCTTGTCCGTGCCGCCGGACCAGGCCGTGCTGGAGGCCGAAGAGCTGCATTACCATTACACCGACGGTTCAGATGCTGTGGCCGGAGTACACTTCAGGATCATGCCCGGCGAAACGGTGGCTCTGTGCGGTCACAATGGCAGCGGCAAAACCACCCTGATGAAGCTCCTTACCGGCTTGCTCAAACCGGCACAAGGCACGGTCCGGGTGGCCGGGGTTGAACTGGATACCAGATCCGCGCGCGAAGTTTTCCGAACAGTCGGACTGCTCTTCCAGGATCCGCAAGACCAGCTCTTTTGCAACTCGGTTGGAGAAGATGTCGCATACGGCCCCCGCAATCTCGGGCTTTCCGAGACAGACGTCAACGAGCGGGTGGCTCTGGCCCTGAACTTCACCGAAGTGCAGCACCTTGAGCACCGGCCGATCCACCATCTTTCAGGTGGCGAGATGAAGCGGGTGGCACTGGCGGGAATCGTGGCCATGCAGAACTCGGTATTGATCCTGGATGAACCCTTTGACGGACTCGACCCGGCCTCTACTGACAGACTTGTCACCCTGATTCGGCACCTTGCCGATGATCATGGCTACACGGTGCTTATGGCCACCCATCAGATGAGTCTGGTGCCGGAGGTAGCAAAGCGCATGCTGGTCATGCAGGGCGGCCGTCTTATCGCGGACGGCCCGGTGCGGGAACTGCTCACTAATGTTCCCCTGCTCGAACAGGCCCGTCTGCAGCCTCCCGACATCACGAGGTTCTTCTACAAGAAAGCCCTCCGGGAGAATCGCAAGCCGGAGCGTTTGCCTCTGACCATCGATGAGGCGCTGCAGTGGTGAGACAGGAGGTTCAGGGCGGTCAGGCGCAGCGTGCCGCCGAAGTCAACCGTGCCGTTGCCTTGACCGGAACCGGCGGATATGATAATGGGTATCAGCCGCGTACTGGAGCAGAACTCGTACGGGCACTTCCAACGCAGGGCAGACAGGAGAACGATCAATGATCATCGTAACCGGAGGGGCAGGACTGATCGGCAGCGCAGTGGTTCAGCAGTTGAACCTGCTTGGCAGGGAAGACATCCTGATCGTGGATCACCTTGGGCACACGGACAAATGGCGCAACCTGTCACCGCTCCGCTTCCTGGATTACCTGGAAAAGGACTCCTTCGAGCGGATGCTGGATGACGGTTCGCTGGGACGTCGCATGCCGGGGGGACGCACTCTGGAAGCGGTCATCCACCTGGGGGCCTGCTCTGCCACAACCGAACCGGACGCCACCTATCTGATCAGGAACAACTTTGAATATTCCCGCAAGCTGGCCCTGACCGCGCTGGCTGCCGCCGCCCGTTTTATCTACGCTTCCAGCGCCGCGACGTACGGAGACGGGGAAAACGGTTTTGTCGACGATGACAGCCGGTTGCCGCTGCTCCGGCCGATGAACATGTACGGCTACTCAAAGCAGCTCTTTGACCTCTGGGCGCTGCGTCAGGGACTGCTCGACAGGATTGTCGGCATCAAATATTTCAACGTCTATGGCCCCAACGAGCAGCACAAGGGGGAAATGCGCTCGCTCGTCCTCAAGGCGTATGAACAGATCGGCGCCACCGGCGCTCTCCGGCTGTTCAAGTCGCACCGTCCGGAATACGGCGACGGCGAACAGCTGCGCGACTTTGTCTACGTCAAGGACGCAGCCGCCATGACGCTTCATTTCCTCCAGAACAGGGGCGCGGGCGGCATCTTCAACGTCGGCGGCGGCACGACCGTCAGCTGGAACCGCCTTGCCCGCGCCGTCTTCAGTGCCATGGGAAAACCGGTCACTATCGAGTATATCGACATGCCGGAATCGATCCGGAGCACCTACCAGTACCTGACCTGTGCCGACACCTCAAAGATCCGCGCCGCCGGATATGCGGAGGCTGTCACTTCCGTCGAGGAGGCGGTCTCCGACTACATCCGGAACTATCTTGTCCCGGGAAAAAGGCTGGGAGACTGAAATCAGCACACACGGCGGCTCGGGTCCGGCTGACTACCGGGCTCGATCTGCTCAATTTTTCAGATTACAACAGCACCCTGAGCTTATTTTGCAAGTCGGAATCCCAGATTGTTGGATTTAGTATCCGGGGCCTGAGGGGTGCGTGAATTTATTGTTACAAGGTTCTCGGCATTGTTCCAACTCCCTCCTCTACAGACACGATACAAGACCGACGGATCGCTCACCACCCACTCACATACATTGCCGCTCATATCAAAAAGCCCAAGGGCGTTGCCATTTTTCGTGCCAACCGGATGTGTAGTACCCTCAGAGTTGAGTGAATACCAGGCAACGAGATTGACATCGCTGCCGACGCCGCTCTGCGCGGCGTATTGCCACTCCGCCTCCGTCGGCAGTCGGTAACTACTGCCGACCACCATACCATTAAGTGCCGATATGAAGTCCTGAACTTCACTCCAGCTCACATTCTCAACCGGACAGTCCAGCCCGCATCCTGAAAATACTGACGGGTTGTTCCCCATGACCGCAAGCCACTCCCCCTGTGTCACTTCGAATCTTCCGATAGAAAAAGTTCCCGTATCCACAAGATCCGGAATAATGGCGGCACCGGCGACCGAAGTAGTAGCATTTACTTCGGCAGTATACCCCGAATCCCCGATGACGTTGGTCGCCAGCACCCGATAGAAGTAGGTAGTAGAAGCCGAAAGGGCGGTATCGTTGTAGGTAGTAACATTGGCTGGGACTGAAGCAATCCGGGTATAGGTTCCACTTGATCCGGTCTTGCGCTCAACTATGTAGCCGGCCTCATTGTTCGCGTTGTCAATCCAGGAGAGGGTAATCCTGCTGGAGGAGACGGCAGCTGCAGTCAGCCCCGTGGGGGGTGCCGGAGCGCTGTTAACTGTCGCCGCAAAGTTCATTGCGGTCAGATTCGCGCCGTTTATTGAGGCGGCCAGAGTTACCGGATTGAAGTCGTAGCCGGCCTTGACCGGTGTCAGAGTGTATGCGCCATTCAGAGCGCCGATGAAGCTGTAATTGCCGCTGCTGTCGGAAGTCGCGGAAGTGGAGCCCTGTCCGGACAGGGTGACCGTGACACCGGCAA
>VFJM01000104.1 GCA_009886055.1 Geobacter sp.
CCCGCCGTTTTTTTACTTAATGTCAAGCAAAAAATACAGCAACACGCTAATTTTACTACTTTTTTACATTCTCAAAGAACAATGCAAGTACCTAACCGGAAGACGCTGACTTATACTAATTGACAGCGAGACTTCGTGGGATAAACTTGAATGAATCACCCCGTCGAAAACTGCGGGGTATCTGTAACCTTAGTTGGTTCTTGAATCGCGGAAAGTAGCGGGGAATATGCCCCGGTGAGATTTAAACCCGAAGTGATGAAACAGGGAGGATATCTTCATGGGCGATGAAACAAAAACCCCCGGCATGGGGGCGATTCCCCACGCCGGGGGAATTGGGTTCCGCGTGTGGGCGCCCCATGCAGAACGAGTATCCGTTATTGGATCGTTCAACGGATGGGATAGCAACAAACATCCCATGCAAGCCGAGGAGAACGGCTGCTGGTACGCTGATATAGCTGAGGCTCATGTCGGCGATCAGTACAAATTTCTGCTGACCACGGAAAAGGGCGAATTCAGCCGCATCGACCCGTATGCCCGCGAGGTGACCGGTTCGGTCGGCAACGCCATCGTTCACGATCCGGGCTTCGACTGGGAGGGGGACGACTTCCATCTCGCGCCGTGGAACGAACTCGCCATCTATGAACTGCATGTCGGCACGTTCAACGATCAGGAGGACGACAACCGGCCGGGCAAATTCGCCACGTTAACGGCCCGTTTGGGGCATTTGAAAAAGCTTGGCGTCAATGCGATTCAGGTCATGCCGGTGGGCGAATTTTCGGGAGAGCGGTCGTGGGGTTACAACCCCGCTCATATTTTTTCCGTTGAACTCGACTATGGTGGCCCTCTGGCATTTAAACGGTTCGTCAAGCGCGCCCATCAGGAGGGTATGGCGGTGATCCTCGATGTCGTCTATAACCACCTGGGCCCGAGCGACCTCGATCTGTGGCAGTTCGACGGCTGGTCCGAGAACGATCGCGGCGGCATCTACTTCTACAACGACGAACGGGCCATCACACCGTGGGGAGAAACCCGCCCCGATTACGGACGCGGAGAGGTCCGCCAATTCATCCGCGACAACGCCTTCATGTGGCTCGAGGAATACCATGTGGACGGTATCCGCTTCGACTGCACCCAGTTCATTCGCACCGTCAATGGTTCCGACTTGCAAGATCTGCCTGAGGGGTGGAGCCTTCTCCAATGGATCAACAGCCAGATTGCCCAGAAATACCCCGGTCGCATCACGATCGCCGAGGACTTGCAGAACAACAAGTGGCTCACCAGAGACGTTGGCGCCGGGGGAACCGGGTTCGGTGCGCAGTGGGATTCCAACTTTGTCCACCCGATCCGCCGGGCGGTGATCACCCCCGAGGACGAGCAGCGCTCCCTCGCCGAAATCCGTGACGCGCTCTGTTTCCGCTATAACGATGACGCCTTCGACCGGGTCATCTACAGCGAATCACACGACGAGGTAGCGAACGGGAAGGAGCGCGTGCCTCAAGAGATCAGCC
>VFJM01000041.1 GCA_009886055.1 Geobacter sp.
ACAGGGGGAGGACTTTTCCGATCTGGCGCACATTCTGCGCCGCTGTGCGGAACTGGAAAACGTTTTTTTTACTGACCTTTCCCGTCTGGTACGAAGTACATAATGGCACTGGATGAACACCAGAATTCACCTGGCGGAGCGATAGTGCTGCAGGTGGAGCAGTTGATCAAGGTCTACCGGGGAGCCGCCTACCCTGCGCTCAATGGCCTCGACTTCAGTGTCTTCTCCGGTGAAATTTTCGGCCTGCTCGGACCTAACGGCGCCGGAAAAACGACTGCCATCTCCATCATCTGCACGCTGCTCCGGCAAACCAGCGGCCGGGTGACTCTCTGTTCGCATGATACTGCGGTCAACCCGTCGAGTGTGCGCAGCCTGTTCGGACTGGCTCCCCAGGATATTGCACTCTACCCGAGCCTGACTGCCCGGGAGAACCTCCGATATTTCGGAAGACTCTATGGCCTGACCGGCCTCACACTGTCGGAACGCATCGACTCGTGCCTTGAGCTTGTCGGTCTATCTGATAAAGCCGACACACGGGTAGATGCTTTTTCCGGCGGAATGAAACGACGGGCAAACCTTGCAGCAGCCATCCTGCACACTCCACGCCTGCTGGTCCTTGATGAGCCGACCGTCGGGATCGATGCCCAATCGCGCAATATGCTTCTGGAAAATCTGAAGGGGCTTCGTGACGCCGGCATGACTATCATCTACACCACTCATTATATGGAAGAAGCACAGCAGCTCTGCAGCCGGATCGCCATCATGGACCGGGGGAGCATAATTGCGACGGGAACTCCCTCTGAATTGATAACCCGGGTGGACGGGTGTAACAATCTAGAGGACATTTTTCTTCATTTGACCGGTAAACAGCTACGAGATTGACCTGAAATTCAGGACGGAGTGGACTTCAACCGATGCTGACCATCTGGGCTACGATAATCAAAGAACTTCTCGAACTCGGCAGAGACCGTGCGGGCCTGCTTGTGCTCCTTGTGATGCCGATGGCACTGGTTCTTATCATCTCCCTCGTGCAGGATAATGTTATGCAGGCTACGGGTGAGGCACCAATCCGGGTACTCTTTGTCGACATGGACAGGAGTTTTCTTGGAGAAACAATTGCCAAACAGCTTAAAAGCAGCGGGGGAATTGAGCTTATAACTCAGATCAAGGGAGAAGCTGCCACCGAGGAAACCGCTAAAAAGGCGGTTATAAAAGGTGATTATCAGTTCTCAATCATCATCCCTGCCGGCACAGGTGCTGCCGTTAAAGAAAAAATCAGGATCAGAGCAAAGAGCACCATAATCATAAAGGGGAAAACAGCGGCAAAAGAACTACTGAAAGACAAGACGGCACAAGCCGGTATCACGGTCTATTTTGATCCTGCAGTACAGGGCACATTCCGCACTTCTGTTGTTAACGCTCTGCAGATGGTTGTGATCGGGATCGAATTTCAGGAACAGGCGGCAGCACTTTCTGAAACCTTCCCTGCTGAGCTGAAAAAATCAATGTCTGAGATAATGAAGCCATTCATGGGGGCCTCAACAACTCCGATACCTACACCGGATCTGAGTTTCAAGATGGATACCGCACCGGTGCTGAAACTTACCGAGGAGACCGCCTTACGCAGCCGGGTACTTAAACGGCCGACTGCCGCGCAGCAGAATGTCCCGGCCTGGGCACTTTTCGGCATGTTCTTCATCGTAGTGCCGCTTTCCGGTTCTTTGATCAGAGAGCGGCAGACCGGCTCCCTGAAGAGGCTGTTGACGATGCCGGTATCTCCCGTCAGTATATTGATTGGAAAAATTTGCGCCTATGTGTTTGTCTGTCTGGTCCAGTTTGCCCTGATGCTGCTGGCGGGATCTTATCTGCTCCCAT
>VFJM01000351.1 GCA_009886055.1 Geobacter sp.
AAATATTTACAGAAGCGTTCCTCCTTGTTTTTTGTACAACGATTGCGAGCACAGCGGGTTCACCGCTGTTGCGCTTGGTTGGAAATTCTCGTCATTTGATAAAGGAATCAAGCCGTTGCATCCCCTTGGCCGTCCCTCCACTCCTATGCATGGTCAACCAACAAACAACGTCCTGCTAGTACACTCCACAGTTACCTAGGCTTTCGAGGCCCTGGCGCAAAATAACGCCCCAGCTTGGCATCCAATTCGTCGATCCAACCGGCTCTGGAGTCCGGAAAGGCATCCGCGTAGGGCACGTAGGGTTTGATATCCAGAACAGGTGTGCCATCCAAGAGGTCAACACCTCGAAGGTGTAGCGTTCTGCCTTCAATCTTTACTAATTCTACAGCCGATAGGCCAATAGAATTGGGACGATGAGGGGATCGGGTGGCCAAAACGCCCCGCTTTGGTCCACCACGAGGCGGCTTGACACTGCTTTTCCAGCCTTCACTCAGATGAAAGGCGAAGATTAGCCAAAGCCTGTCGAAGCCGCTCAGATCTTGAATGACTTTCTCGTCCAGCCAATCCTGAAGTTCCAAAGTGGCTATCGCGAAATCCCCCGTTTCCGTGCCTTCCACCACCGTGCTTTGATGGGGTGCATCAATGCGGCGGGAATAGGGGGATCGCAGGATACCAATGGGGCGATAGATGAATTGGGAATCTTGGGTCATGTCAGGTGGTTTTAGTTCCGACTTTGAACATCGCTTCTGAACTCAAGTTTTTCTTCCTTTGTGTCCAACTCGTTTATATTGGGTTTCTGTATATAAGGGATGGAGGTAGGGTCCTGGCCTGCAGTAGTTCGCGGTAGACCGGTATTGGAACCGGTTGGCCGTTCTTGAGGTGAAGTACACTGAAATGCAGATGTGTCGGGGAACGCCGTTTTGCGGCGTTGAGACCGCTCCGCCCGACCGTGGCCAACAGATCCCCCGGTTTGACTATCGTTCCCGGTTCGACAAACAGTTTCTCGTTATGGGCGTAGTAGAGCAGCAGGTTGTTGGCAGGATCATAGACCCAGAGATACTTTCCTCCCCGGAGTCCGCTCCCCTGCCGCCACTCCTTTTCAAACGCCACCACGATCCCCCCGGTCATGGAGAGCACCGAAGCCGCCGTGCCGCTCCGGTCATCACGGCTGTCCTGATTCCGGTCGCGGATAAAGATGTCATACGCCGGATGGCCGCCGTGGCGGTTGCCGCTGAAGTAGTCGTAGCCGCTCGAAACGAAACCGTGGCTCCTCCCCTTATCGATGGCTCTGACATCGTAACCGGCCACCGGAAAAACCCACTTCTCCGATGAATAGTCCCTGCCGCCTTGCCGGTAGTATTCCGCACGGATTTCGGCCAGTCTCAGAGGAAGTCCGGAACGTGCAGCACTCTTGCTGATCCGGCCGTCACGGATCAGACTGTTGAATGTATTGAAGTCCGAACAGAGTGTGCCGGCGGGTGCGGTGGGAGAGGGCGCCCTTGTTTCCGGCGCTGCAATCAACTCGTTCAGGTCCGGTTCTGCGGCCGTCAGCGGCGTTGCTGCAGACAAACAAAAGCAGAGCAGCCCGGATATAATCAGTGCCTTTGCCTGGTTCATATCACAATGGTGCCGTCGTATCCGCAGAGCAGCGGGCGCATCTGGATGCCGGGCGCATGCACGGCGGCGGCATCCCTGGCCCGACCGGCAACAACTTCCATGAGTTCCCTGTCAAAGCCGGTTGCAACGGCGATTTCACGGGCGGTATTGGCGTGCGAAATAATTGCGATATGTTCGGGGGGAAGGTGCGCTGCTTCAGCCCATTCCCGCAGTACGGCAAGATCGAGTTCGGAAGCCGCCGCATGGGTGTTTTCATGGCCGCAGGCTATTTTGAGCATCTTGGCGAACTGGCAGGCGATGATCGGCTTCATGAAACCGCGCTTGGCGCAGGCTTGCAGGGCATACGCCACATGATCGCCCATCATGATGCAGGCCTCTTCGGGGAGAGGGGAGAGATGCTTTTGTGCAGCCATCTCGCTGCTCCGGCCGGTGGAAAGGACAACCGTTTCGCAGCCGCAGGCCCTGGCGACGTCCAGAGCGGCATCGATGGTGTCGGTCCAGGCTTTGACCGATATGGGGCGCACAATGCCGGTCGTTCCGAGGATCGAAAGCCCACCGATGATACCCAACCGGGCGTTGAGGGTCTTTTTGGCGAGTTCTTCGCCGTTGGGAATTGAAACTTCAATGTTGAATGTTGAATTCTGAATGTTGAATTCATGCAGAACAGCGCCGACCGATTCTGTGATCATCCGGCGCGGCACCGGATTGATGGCCCATTCGCCCGGCGGGACCGCCAGCCCCGGCTTGGTGACTTTGCCGATGCCGATGCCGCCGGTGATAATGACGGAACTCCCCCCTTCAGGAAAGGGGGGGTGGGTGGGATTTCGCATCACCCGCGCATGCAGTTCCGCCCCGTTGGTTACATCCGGATCGTCGCCGGCATCCTTGACCACGAAACAGCCCGCCTCGTTCGCCGAGAACGACTGGCCATGCAGCTGGAAGGTGGCGCTGACTCCGGCCGGGAGATCGATACTGACCTCGGAAACGACGCCCTGGCTCACCAGCATCAGCGTCGCGCCTTTGGCGGCTGCGGCAGCGCAGGCTCCGGTGGTGTATCCGGAACGGAGGGTTTTTTTCATACCAACCTCGTCAGAAAAAGATGCCAGAGATGCAGCGTGATAAACGAGAGCGGGATGCCGACCCCGACCAGCATGCCGACCAGCTGCGGCCGGAGGTCGTGGTCGATGGCAACGATGCCGGCGGTGATCATCGGGGCCATGGCCGCTTCAAAGATCGTTACCTGGATCACGGTTCCCGTAGCCCCGATAATGCCGCTGTACAGCAGGAAAACCAGCGCCGGGCCAAGCAGGAGTTTATAGGCCAGCCCGGACGCAAACGGCCCCAGCTCCTGCCTCATGCCGCCGAACTGAAGCTGGAAACCGACCGATACGAGCGCCAGCGGTGTCAGGGTGCTGCCGAGTTTCTGCAGTATCTCGGCGCTCCACTCCGGGAAAGGAACCGGCCGGAGCAGCAGTGCGAGGATCAATGCCTGAAAGGGGGGGAAGAGCAGCACCTTGCGGGCCATCTGGCGCGGCGTGACCTCCCCGGATGAATAGAGCGCCGCCGCAAGAATACCGAGCGTGGAGAGCACCAGGAAGGAGCCAAGCTGATCGGCGATAATCCCGATCCCGAGGAACTCCTTGCCGTAATAGGCTTCGATCATCGGCAGACCGACAAAGGAGGTGTTGCCTAGGCCCGCGACCAGAATCAGCGCGCCTGTCGTCTCCCTGTCGAGCTTGAACAGCTTCCCGGCGGCCCCGAAGATGAGCCAGGCGCAGCCGAACAGCAGCCAGGCCATGCCGGCCGTAAGGAGCAGTGATGAATCGATCGCAAGGTTATGGATATGCA
Organism: Geobacter sp.; assembly: GCA_009886055.1. GTDB lineage: Bacteria > Desulfobacterota > Desulfuromonadia > Geobacterales > Pseudopelobacteraceae > JACRCG01. Next base: position 3,466 of record VFJM01000351.1, read on the forward strand.
GGATCGTCAGGGCCGGCAGCGAGATATGAATGATAAAACCGTTCAGTGCCGCAGAGGTTGCGGCGGGAAAGCGCCCCGTCCTCTTGAGCCCGATGCCTGCCAGAAGACAGATCGCCAGTAGGATGATGTTGGTCACGGCGTTATTTCATCAGGCGTGCGTCGCCAGAATCGCCAACGCATTCACCACCGCGGCGGCCACATTGGAACCCCCCTTGCGTCCGATGTTGGTTATGAACGGGATGTCATGGCTGCCGGATGCAAGGGCATTTTTACTCTCCTCCGCCCCCACAAAGCCGACCGGAAGGCCGATGATAAGAGCCGGTTTAACGGCCCCCGTTTCAATGAGCCGGAGCAGTTCAAACAGCGCCGTCGGGGCGTTGCCGATCACGAAGATGCGATTATCCGGATTGGCAACGCCTTTGCGCATGGCGGCAATGGAGCGGGTGATCCCTGCACTTTGTGCCAGCGTGGCAACATCCGGATCGGCGACATGGCAGGTGACCCGGCAGCCAAGAGGGGCCAGGCGGTGCTTGCTGATTCCGGAAAGGGCCATGTTCGTGTCGGTAACGATGCCGGCGCCGCTTTTGAGCGCTGCGACCGCCTTTTCAACGACGCCCTCCGAAAGAACCATCGATTGGGCGTATTCAAAGTCGGCGCTCGTGTGGATCGCCCGGCGCACAATCTGCCATTCCGCCCTGGGCCAGCCATGATCACCCGCCTCGGCATCGATGATGCGGAATGATTCCTCTTCAATCTCTTCAGGTTTCATCTTCAGTGAGTCCATCAGTGCCACCCCAGTCTTTCAAGTGCCTCACCGATTCGTTCGGCTTCGATCTCCGCCAGTTTGCGGTGTACTCCCAAATGCCCCCCCATCGCCATAATCAGGTCGGGATACCGTTTTTGTGCTTCCGCAACCTCATCCGGAAGATCATGCAGAACATGGGCTCCCAAGAAGAGGAAATAGGGCATCAGCAGGATGCGCCCGGCACCTCTCGCGACACAGGCATCGATCCCCTGCTGGATGTTCGGCTCATGCATTTCCCGGAATGATACTTCAACGATCTCGGAACCGGTCATCTCCTGCACCATTGCCGCCACTTCGCGGGCAGCGTCATTGGCCTCTGCAATGCGGCTGCCGTGGGCCATCAGTAAAATTGCTGTTTTCATTTTTATTGTTTCCTTTCGCAGACCATTATACCGCCGCTCTCTGAATCAAGCGACTCGAGCATCTTCCATTTACCGCTGAAACAGGCTTGTTCACTCCGCTCACCACCAAGGCGCTCCAGCAGCTCCGAGACGATCCTCCAGGAAGGGAGGATGTCCCCCCCCGGTGCGTCATGGCGATGAATGCGCGGCGGGTGCTGTTCCGGAACCGCCCCTTTGATCGGTGATCCGGGGCGCATCACCTGTTTGAAACGCTGTGCGCGCCCTTCATTGTTGATATAGGTGCCATCCATCTCAACCCAGGAGGTGACCGGCAGGACAACTTCAGCCCGCTCAAGCAGATGGGTCGGCACCCAGTCGGCGGCTGCCAGCACCCGGATTTCGGGCGGCAGACCGGACGGCAGATCGGCCTCCAGGGTGATGATTCCCTTTATCCTGCCGCCGCCGAGCGCTTCGGAGAACGGTATCGCTCCCTGCTCGCCGGCCAGCAAGGCGCAGCCGAAGGCGTTGGGGCCATCCAGGATGAAGGCCAGCTTTGCGCCGCTGGCGGCAGATCGGACGTCGTCAAGTCCTTTCTGTCCGCCGCCGCAGATCACGACCGGTCGTGTGGCTTCGCTGACGGGAACGTCTGCTAAGGCGGCAACCCGCTCGAATTCGAAAGGGAGGGGTTCGGCTCCGCTCTGCCGTTGTGCCGTCCCCTGAACGGGGCCGGAGGGGGCCTCCGGCCCCACAAGATACACCTTTGCACCGTTCCGCCAGGCCTGGCGTACCGCGAGAGCCATCATGGGCGCTTCACCCAGCAGGGTGCACTCCAGCAGAACGACCAGATCGGCCCGTCGAACATCCTCTTGTGAAGCGGCATTATCAAGGTCCAGCAGGGCGACCGCCTCGGACGTCCCTGCCGAATTCGCTGCATCGCCGAAGTAGCAGAGCGTCCCGGCACCGGTCACCTCACGCAGGCGGGCCGCCATGACCGCGGCTTCCTGTGACATGCGGGGTGAGCCGACAATGGCCAACCCTTCCGGGCCGTGCACGTCAAAAAATTCAGCCAGACGTTCCATCACTGCGTCCAGGGCGACATCCATGCCGACCGCTTCACCATCCACGCGTGCCTGCCGGGGGCGCTCCGGTGCGTTGACGGCACTGTTCGAGAACCGGCCGCGATCGCAGATAAACCAGCCGTTGACGGCATCGTTGCGCCTGGCGGTGGTCTTGAGCAATTCGCGGTAGCGCGCCATCGGGACGGTATTGCACCCCAGAGAACAGCCGGGGCAGACCGATGGCGCCATGTCATAATCCCAGTAGCGGGCACGAAAGCGCGCCGTTTTATCGGTGAATACACCGGTTGGACAGATATCTGCCAGATTGCCGGAGAAGGGGGACTGGAGCTGGCCGTCCTGCTGGCGACCGAAGTAGACGCTGCCCGAGCGCCCCATGACGCCGAAATCCGTACCGCCGGCGTACTCCTGATAGAAGCGGACACAGCGGTAGCACTGGATACAGCGGTTCATCTCATGCTCGATATATTCACCGAGATACTGGTTGACGTGGGTGCGTTTCAGGCCGTCATAGCGCCGGATTCCGTGGCCGCCGGCCACCGTGAAGTCCTGCAGCTGGCATTCGCCCCCCTCGTCACAGACCGGGCAGTCGTGGGGGTGGTTGATCATCAGCCATTCAATGACCGCGCGTCGCAGGGCGACCGCTTCCCGGTCGGTCGTCGAAACCACCATGCCGTCCTGAACCGGCAGCATGCAGGACATCTGGACCCCCTTGACCGGCCCCTCCAGCATCTTGACGGCACACGCCCGGCAGGCGCCGGCTTTGCCGAGAGCGGGATGCCAGCAGAAATGAGGAATTGTTATGCCGATGCTGCGGGCAGCCTCCAGCACGTTCGTCCCTTCGGGTACGTCCAGCGGTATATCGTCGATGATCAGTTTCGGCATGGCTGCTAGTCGATCCTTTCCGGAGCTTTGCGCCCTCCTATCCAGTCGGCGATGACCCGGACAACTTTTTCCTCCACACCGAAGAAGCCATGGGCGCTCAGGTTGCCGCAGGGTGCCGAACGGGGATAAGCACCGCCATGAACTTCGGTAAAATCAACTGCGGTGGTTGCGCTCAGGCTTGCCCGGGTCAACCGGGCTTCTTCAAATGAGCTGACCCGGCAGGCATCGTCGCGATGATGAACCATCAGAACCGGGAGTTGCAGCTGTTCGAGCGGCAGCCAGCGCAGGAAGTCGTCGTACTCCACTGCAGAGGTGAGGATAATGCCTTTAAGGTGACTCTCTTTGAGTCGCGTGCCGAGGTAGGCTGCCGACAGCGTTCCGCGGCTGTTGCCGACCAGGAATATACGTTCATACCCCCGCTGCTCAAGGTGGTTTATCAGGGCGGCGATATCTGCGGCATGTTCGGGGGACTCGCGAAAGCCGGTATTCATGCCGGTAGGGTGATCGGAAGGCGGAGCAACGGTGAAAACCGAGAAACCGCTCTCAATGAAGTTTCCGGCGCTCCGTACCAGGAAATTCCAGCCGTTGACGACTCCGCTCGCGGTCATTTTATACGCCCTGACACCGTTCCCCCCGGGGAAAAAAATCAGTGCATCATGCGGGGCCGTTTTTTCGGGTGTCATGGCAAGGAAGTTCATCGTCACGCCCGGCCGGGTCGAAATGGTGCGGATCTCCGTGAGGGCAAACGAGGTGGTTGTCAAAGCCAGCAGGAGGATGACCGTGCGAAGAACGTGAAACATCAGGGGAGGCGATCTCCTTTGAACGGGCAGCTCCCTGCCGAGATATGTTCCCGCAGTTCATCCCCGAAATGGTTCAGCAGCCCCTCTACCGGTCCCATGGCGCCCGGAGCAAGTGCGCAGAAAGCGTAATTCAGCATCTGGACATGTTCCCGCAGGATTTCGATATCCTGAGCCTCGCCCCGCCCCGATTCGATCCGCTCCAGGATGTGCCGCACGAAGGGGAGTCCTTCACGGCAGGGGGTGCACCATCCGCACGATTCACGGGCAAAAAAACGGATCAGATTGAGCGTAACCGCCACCATGCAGGTGCTCTGGTCGAAGACGACAATGCCCCCCGTGCCGAGACGTGAACCGGCTTTGGCCACCGGGTCGAAATCCATCGACACGTCCCGATGCGCATCGGTAAAGTATGGTGTGGAGGCTCCGCCCGGAATACAGGCCTTAAACCGGCTGCCGGGTCGCATGCCTCCGCAGGGGCCGTCGATGATTTCGCCAAGTGTCATGCCGAGCGGCAGTTCGAAACAGTCGGTGTTAACGACATGCCCGCTGATGCAGAACAGCTTGGTGCCGGCCGCTTCGGGTGTGGCAGCAGTACTTTTCCACCAGAGCGGCCCCTCATTGATGATTGCAGGGATATTGGCCAGGGTTTCGACATTGTTGACGACGGTCGGCTGCCCCCATAGCCCTTTAACCGCCGGGAAGGGGGGCTTCGCCCGCGGGTTGGCGCGTTTTCCCTCCAGCGCGTTGATCAGTGCGGTTTCCTCGCCGCAGATATACCGCCCAGCTGACTGATGTACGCCCAGTTCCAGGGTGAAACCGCTCCCCAGAATGTTGTCACCCAGAAAGCCGGAACTGTGGGCAGCGGCAATCGAACTGCGCAGGTTTTCAGCCGCCTGTTCATAGCCGTAGCGCACGAAAATGAAGGCATGCCTCACCCCGAGGGCATAACAGGCAAGAGCCATCCCCTCCACCAGCAGGTGCGGGTTGCGCTCCAGCAGCACGCGATCCTTGTAGGTGCCCGGTTCCATCTCATCGCAGTTGCAGATCAGGTAGCGCGGGCCGGGGAGGTCACGCGGGACGAACGACCATTTCTTTCCGGTCGGAAACCCGGCCCCGCCGCGCCCCCGCAGACCCGAATCGATCACGTTCTGCTGCACTTCAGCGGGTGTCATTTTTCCGAGTGCTTTCGCAAGTGCCCCGAAACCGCCGGCTGAACGGTACTCGTCAAAAGAGAGGCACCGTCCGGGGCGGGTATGTTTGAGCAGGATCTGTTCCATGGATTATGGTCGTCGGGGAGACCCGCTTATGCGTCTCCCCGGCGGGTCAGGCTACTTCTTGAAGGTTTTGATGATGTAGCCGGCCAGTAGCTTGGCGTCGGCATCGGAAATGGCCTTGGCATCGAAAGCGGGCATTCCGCCGCCGCCCTTACGGATTTTATTGGTGATCTTCTTGGCGTCTTTGATGCCCTTGAGGGTTGACTTGGGATTAATGATATTACCGCCGTCCGGGTGGCAGGAAGCGCACTTTGCTTTGAAGATAGCTTCCCCACCGGTTTCTGCTGCAAACGCTGCAACCGACATCAAGCTGACGCTTACTGCAACTGTTGCTATAATAATACTTTTTTTCATCATGTTCTCCTTTTCAATACAGGTAGTTGCCCACTCTGTGGACGTATGGTGCGGCACCGCACCATAACACTCTGTACGCATACAGACAAGTGGTCGTTTTACAGGGTCAGCTGCCAGGGGAAGCATCGCGCACGGCGGCCACTATCTCTGCGCCCGCTTCGGGAGTCATGCGCCCATACTGTTTTTCGCCGATCATCATGCAGGGAGCCTCGCCGCAGTTGCCGAGACAGGAGCAGGGGAGGAGGGTTATCGCGCCGTCAGCCGTGGTAGAGCCGGGCTCGATTTCCAGAAGCTGCGTCAGGGATTTCAACAGGGTTTCTCCCCCCGAAGCCCAGCAGGAGATCGAATCGCAGACATGCACAATCCGGGGGGCAACCGGCCGGCGATAGATCATTTCATAGAACGTGGCCAGCTCTTCAACCTGCAGTGGCGACAAGCCCAGCAGCTGCGCCGCCTCTTCAAGCGCTTCATCGGTCAGCCATCCATAATGGCGCTGCAGTTCTTTCATGGTATCGACAGCCGCCTCGCGATTGGTGACTGCATCGGCAACACGCTTTTCAAGGTTTGTTTTTAGCAGTTCGGGGATCATGAGGGTATTATAAATGCTTTAGCGTCAGTGGCAAGGAGAAAGAAGTGTGCCGAATCAAACGGAAGTTAAACCAGCTGATATCAGTTTCATTGACAGATAAAACCGGACAGATTGTTTGCTCATGGCCCCGAGTTTGTGCAGCCTTTGTTTGACTTTTTTGCTGATTTTAGTCATTGTATCTTGCTCCCTATGGCGGGGTTTTCCCGCTGCCGCAGAGGTCAAGAGCAAATAAATATTCTCCAGTTCATGGAAAGGAAACAGTTGATGATATGCCCGCTGTCACCAGCCCATTTTGTCGCCCTGGGCGCCTTTCAGCTCTTCGCGGTATTGCTTTTCATTGACGCGAGCCTGGCTCCTCTGCCGCTCCTTATCTTTGTTCTCATCTGCTTCATCACACCGCTCTTTCCTCACCTCAGCTTCTTTCTGCCGGTCATCAGCAGGGGGAAGAAGGGGGCAAAAGGCGTGGCCCTCACCTTCGACGACGGACCCGATCCGGAGGTTACTCCGCAGCTCCTGGAACTTTTGGCGCGGCACGGGGTGACGGCAACCTTCTTCGTGACCGGCGCGCGCGCCGAACGCTACCCGGAGATCATGAGGGCGATCCTTGCCGGGGGGCATGCGGTAGGAAACCATTCCTACAGTCACTCGCCGTTTCTGATGCTCAAGGGGGGAAGCACCCTTCAGCGCGAGATCGCGTCGGCGCAGAGAGTCTTCCTGCAGTTCGGCATCGTGCCACTCGCATTTCGCCCTCCGGTCGGAATTACCAGCCCCCGACTCTGGCGGGTTCTCTTGGAAAACGGCATGTTCTGTGTCAATTTCAGCCGACGTGCCGCTGATTTCGGGAACAGGCGGGTGGTGAGACTGGCGAGCAGGCTGCTGGCAAAAACGGTCCCGGGAGACATTATTCTGCTTCATGATGTCGCGCCGCGGCAGGGAGACGTGACTCACCTGCTGCATGAGTTCCTGACTCTCATCGAGGGGCTGAAGGGGAGGGGGATCGAGATTCTCCCGCTGGCCCGACTCATCGGGAAGGAGGTCATGCAGTGGGGCGCCCCGGCTTCCGGACCCAATCCGGCCGAACTTTTCTACAACGGACTGGCCGCGACCTACGATCAGGAGCAATTCACCTCTGCGGTGTCGCTGTCGCGCACCACTGAATACCGGTTGTTTTCGACCCGGCTTCCCGCTCTTTTTGCCGGTGCCAACCGCGTGCTCGAGATTGGCGCAGGCACCGGCATCTTTACACTGGATATCTCCCGTAACTGTACCGAGGTGCTCGCCGCGGATATTTCAGGCAACATGCTGGATCTGCTCGAGAAAAAAGCAATTACGGAGGGGATAAAAAACATCAGGACCTTGAAGGGGAACGTGGAAACGATGGAACTCGAAGGACCTTTCTCCCTGGTCTGCGCCTTTTCGTCACTGGAATATCTCGCCGACCTGCCCGCTTTTTTCACCCGGATGGCGCGCCAGATCGAGCCGGGAGGGGCCGTTTATTTCATTACCGCCCGCAGCTCCCTGTTCAGGCTCTTCACACAGATAGGCAACGCCATGAGGCAGGGGCTATGGCTGAAGGCCCACACCCGTCGGGAAATCGAGGTGATGCTGACGGCTGCCGGGTTCGAACGGATAGCCATCTCCTCCCATCTCTGCAAGTCTATTCTGTCCGGCGGCATGCTGCTTGAGGTGGTTGCCCGAAGGGCCGCAGCAGCTGCGGCATCCACCCTGCCGGAGAATGGACTGGAGGGAGCGTGAACGTGTCACAGGAAATCACCACGCTCCCCGTACCCGGTACCAACGGAGCTGTCGCCGGGCCGAAAACCCTCGTGGTCATCCCGGTTTACAACCACGTGAAGACGCTGCGCGCGGTCGCCGAAGGGGCACTGGCCCAGGGGTTTGACGTTCTCGTCCTGGATGACGGCAGCACGGACGGGAGTCTCGACAGCGTCTCTGATCTTCCGGTCGGGCGCCACCGGCTGCCGGTGAACGTCGGCAAGGGGGGTGCCATCCTCGCGGGGGCGCAGCTGGCGCGAAGTTCAGGCTACCAGGCGATCCTGACTATCGACGCGGACGGCCAGCACGACCCCGCCGATGCCGGGCTGCTCCTGGAAGCGGCCGCACCCTCCTGGCCCTGCATCGTCATCGGTGCACGCAGGATGGAGACCCTGAACGTGCCGCGTTCGAGCCTTTTCGGCAGGGATTTCTCGAATTTCTGGGTGAGAATCGAGTGCGGACAGACCCTGCCCGACACCCAGAGCGGCTACCGGCTCTACCCGGTTGATTTTCTGGAGAGCTCCCGATTCCTCTCCCGGCGGTACACCTTTGAAATAGAGGTCCTGGTCCGCGGGAGCTGGGCCGGGCTGCCGCTGCTGTCCACCCCGGTATCGGTCTACTACCCTCCGGGCGAAGAGCGGATTTCGCATTTCCACAAATTCAAGGACAATCTTCGCCTCAGCTGCCTCCACACCTTTCTGGTGACCCGTTCGCTGATCCCCTGGCCGCACCGTCGGCTGTACCGGGGAGCCGAAGCAGGACTTCTTCCGAGCATCTTTCAACCAGCCCTTTATTTCAAGGTGCTGAGCCGGGAGCACTCAAGCGCTGCACAGCTCGCCGCCGCGGTCTGGATCGGGATCTTCCTGGGGTCGCTGCCGATCATCCCGTTCGGAATCGCGGCCATCGTCTACGCAACCCACCGGCTCCACCTCAACAAGCTTGCCGCAGTCGGCGCCAGCAACATCTGCTGCGCCCCCTTCGTGCCGTTTCTGTGCATTGAGCTCGGGCATTACCTTCTCTACGGCAGTTTCTGGTACGAATTCAACCGGCACACGCTTCTGGAGGAAATTCATCACCGCCTCTGGGAGTGGCTGCTCGGAGCGCTCTTGATCGGGCCGCTGCTCGGAGCGGCGGGGGCCTTCCTGACCTATCTGCTGGTACGTGCTTTGCGCAAACAGCGGGGCGGTAGTGACTCAACGTCTGAGAATGCCATGATTAAAGAGGCGGAAGCCCGATGAAAATTCTGCTCATCAACCCCCCGAACTGCGGAAGGAGCATCCCGGAAGAGCGCTACGGCCTCGATTCGATACGCCAGATATTCCGCGGAGAGCCGTTGGCACTTGAAGTGCTGGCCGGCAACCTGGCCGGCCATGACGTACGGATTCTGGATCTGAAGGCTGAGCCTGACGGTATGCAGCATTGTCTCGAAACCTTCAGGGCGGACCTGGTCGCCTTCACCGCAGTCACCTGTGAGGCCAATACGGTTCTGCGACTGGCCGGAGAACTGAAAGAGAGTTGCGGCGCACCGGTCGTCGTGGGGGGCAGCCACGCCAGCAGTGATCCCTCCTTCTTCAACGATCCTGCTGTCGATTACGTCGTCATCGGTCTCGGCAAGGCGAGTTTTGCCGAATTGGCAGCGGCGATCGAGGCGGGCAACCCGACCGGCGCGATTCCCGGGGTCGCGGTGACCAGGCCGGGAGGTCCGCTTTCCTTTGCCCCGCGACGCTACGGACCGCCTGATCTTGCCGAGCACGCCCCCCCGCGCTACGATCTGGTCGCCGCTAATCGCGGCAGCTACATCCTCTCGGCAATCGGCTCACAGCTCGGCATGGTCGTGTCCGCCTTCGGGTGCCCTTACAGCTGTTCCTTCTGCTGCATCAGCTCCCAGACTGGCGGGCGCTACCTGACCCACTCCATCGAGACGGTCCTCAGGGACATCACGCTCCTGGGTGACATCCCGGTTATCCGTCTCGTGGATGCCAACACTTTCGGGAACATCGGGCATGCGCGCCTGCTGGCTGAAGCGATCGTCGCAGCAGGAATCCGGAAGCATTTTATCGCCGACGTGCGCTCAGACACGGTCGTACGCCATCCAAACCTCATGCGGCAATGGAAAGAAGCAGGCCTGCGAGCCGTCGTGATCGGTTTCGAGGAGATCGCCGACGGTGATCTCACTTTTTTCAACAAGGAAAACAGTGTCGCTGTCAACGACGAGGCGATAGCCATCCTGCACGAACTCGGCATAACCATCGTCGGCGATTTCATAGTTTCGCCTGATTACGACGACGCCCGTTTCGACGCGCTGGAGAACTACGTGACCAGACGTGCTATCGAGCTCCCGATCCTGACGGTGCTGACCCCGCTGCCGGGGACACCGCTCCATGGCGAGATGCAGGGGCGCATTACCCTCAGGGATCTCGACTATTACACGCTTACCAACGCGGTCGTGCCGACCCGCCTCGGGGAAAAGCGCTTTTACGAACAGTATGCACGACTTACCAAATCGTTTCACGCCAACGCAAAACTATAGGAGAGTGCCTGCCATGGAAGCATATATAACCGATATCGCCGCATTTCTTCCCAACGAGCCGGTTGACAACAAAAATATCGAGAAGGTCCTCGGCATGGTGCACCAGACCCCGTCACGCACCCGCGCCATCATCCTGAGGAACAACAAGATCAGGGAGCGGTACTACGCCATCGAGCCTGCCACCGGCCGGATTACCCATACCAACGCCCAGCTCACCGCCGAAGCGGTGCGCCGGCTACGACCTCACGCCGGCTTCACCCTGGACCAGATAGAATGCCTTGCCTGCGGCACCTCCTCTCCCGACCAGATCATGCCGGGGCACGGGCTGATGGTTCATGGCGAACTGGCGAGCGCTCCCTGTGAAGTGGCGAGCATGTCGGGCATCTGCCTCTCCGGGATCAGCGCGCTCAAGTACGCGGCCCTGAACGTGGCGTCCGGGGTTACCGGCAATGCAGTGGCAACCGGATCCGAGCTTGCCTCCACCTTCATGCGTGCCGAGCTGTTTAATGCGGTGACGCCTGAGAAGGCTGCAGAGCTGGAGTCATGCCCGAGCATTTCATTTGAAGCAGATTTTCTGCGCTGGATGCTCTCCGATGGGGCCGGCGCCGCCTATATCAGCAGGGCCCCTTCGCCCGGGCAACAGGCATTGAGGATAGACTGGATCGAGCATCTCTCCTTCGCCGGCGAACTGGAAACCTGTATGTACAGCGGCGCGATAAAAAATGATGACGGCAGCATCACCGGCTGGCGCTCACTTGATGATACAAACGGAAGCAGCGCCTTGCTGGTCAAGCAGGATGTAAAGCTCCTGAACAGGGAGATCATCAGCACCATCGTCAACAGGACTCTTACCCGTGTGATTGCCAAACATGGCCTCTCCCCGGAGCAGATCGACTGGTTTCTCCCCCACTATTCGTCAGATTATTTCCGTGTGCCTCTCCACGACCGGATGGGTGAAATCGGCTTTTCAATCCCCCAGGAGCGCTGGTTCTCCAATCTGCCGACCAAGGGAAACACCGGCGCCGCCTCGATCTATATAATGCTGGAAGAGCTGTTCCACTCTGAACGCCTCAAACGGGGTGAAACCATCCTCTGCATGATTCCGGAAAGCGGCAGGTTCTCAGTGGCATACATGCTATTGACCGTCGCATAGGGCATTTCGGTTTTTTGGCGGGATGCGGGAGGACCGCTCAGCAGGTAATTACCGGTGGAAATGTTTCTGCCGTCGGGTTTGACGTGCATGAGACGTTGCTTGTCCGGCGCCGTTCAATGCTGCAAAGGATCAGAGGAACACCCCGATACCGAGGAATACATTGACGAGATAAAGAGCAAGGACGGCGATTCCCAGCCGGTAATGCAGATCCCGCTGCGGGGCGCTGGGGCCGGCGATCTCCCGGGAAACGCGATACGTAAGGAATAGCAGGAGGAGAATGGCCATCCCGACGGACAGGTGGGGGGGATACTTGAGCGGGTCTCCGGTGTCAAGCGTGACCAGGGTCAGCCCGGCAGTGAAACCGGCCCCTCCAAGTATCGCCAGAACCGGCCCCATCCGGCGGTGCCGTTTAATTGCGTGGAGCGGCAGCGGAGTGTTGCCTCTCCGCGCCCGTCTGATCAGTAACCCGTTACGGGCATGGTAAAAAAACAGGAGCGTCACGGTAAGATTGAAGAGGCCGTGCACCAGCTTCAAAATGGCGATCAGCTCCCTGCTTATCAGTGGAAACTGCATCTGCTCCCCCTTTCTTCCCTATTCAACCACCTCGATCATTCCTTCCATACCCCTTTCCCGGTGAGTCTTGAACCATAGTAAGCTCTTGTCACAATAAATCGGGTATTTCCCTGTCTTTGTCGGGGTAAACTTCACCGTTTGGGGCTCTCCTTTCAGGTCGAGCTTGAAATCAATCCCCGCCTCCGGTGCCTTTGCGATCAGGTTGTGCGGAGTTAAGCCTGCCGCTTTCTTGACCTTCAACTCCACCGGTTTATTTACCCTGACCACGATATAGTTGGGGTCATAGAAATAGTCGCCGCCGACCATTTCCGCGCGCTGGATTCCATCGGCATCAACAGTTGCGACAAAACGTTTTTCCTTCCACGTCCCGTGATCATGGGACTGGGAACTTTCCGGCCTGGCCTCCTCCTTGGTATCGGCTGCATATGCGGTGAAACTGAAGAGAAACAGCAGGACAGTAATAAAGTAATACTTAGAGCTTTTCATAGGTGCCTCCTTGAGTTTTATGCCGGCTGAAATAATGATACCAGAAAACTGCGGTTTTTAAACAGGGTGATCTGATAAAAAACCGGCCAGACATTTCATAGAATGTCGGCCGGTTAATGCGTCAGGGGAAATACCCTGTCAAGCAGATGAGCAGATGCCGGGTGCGAGACCGGTCATTCCCGGTGGCGGCGGATATAATCGGCCAGGGTACGGAGCGACTGGAGCACCTGGCGGCTCGACTCACTGCTTTCGATCCTGACATTGTACTTTCGCTGTACGGCCACGACGACTTCCACCGCATCGAGTGAATCGAGGTCAAACGGAGAGTCAGGGCCGATCAGCGGGGCATCCGGAGAGATTTCGGCCGGAATGGGATCGGTAACCCTGCACGCCTCAATCAGCATCTCTGTCAATTCCTTTTCTAGGTTATCTTGCACGTTGTTCTCCTTAGTACGTTATTTGAATCACTGGAAACGATTATTGCGAATGGTAAAGCCGGCAATGGTTACGGAAACAATGAAAAAGCAGATCAGATAAGAGAGTTCAGGGAGAACAGAATATACCGTTCCCCCACGTACAAAGATGTCCTGAAACGCCGTCAATCCCCAGGAGAGCGGGGAATAGGCGCTGATTTCCTGCATAGAGCGTGGCATAATGTAAACCGGCATCATGATTCCACCCAATGCTGCGGCGATAACAATTGAAACTGCACCAAACATGGAAGCTTGTTCATATGTTTTAGCCAGAGTGCCGATCATCAATCCGTACCCGGTTGCCGCCAGCGAGGCGGCCAGCGCGACAGGAATAATGGTCACCAGTTCGAACCCCATTTTCAATCCTGATGTCCCCAGCAGCGGCAGCAGGAAAGATCCAGCCGCCAGCATCAGGGCAAACTGGGCCAGGCAGACGAGCACATAGGCGCAAATCTTTCCGGACAACAGAGCAAGGGGAGCGACCGGCATGGTCATCAACCTTGTCAGTGAACCGGTCTGCCTCTCCCTGATCAGGGACCCGGAAAGCGGCACTACAATGAAGAACATGCCGAAAAGAGCCCAGGCCGGGACGTTTTGCTGAGCGGCAGTCGGCCTTTTCAGCTGGGGGCTGTTCAAGGCGACCTCCTCGGTAAGTTTCAGCACCGGTGCGGTATCCATCTTGAAGTTCACCTCCGGAGTTGGTATCGGAGTGGAAGAGTCACCCATGAGCGGTTTCATGATTTCTGACATTGATGTTTTAAGCTCTGCCGGAAAGGTCTCGGAGAGTACAGCTGCCTTTTCCTGAAATTCGATCCCGAGCACGACCCGCTGCAGAGCGTTGACCACCGCAGTACGGAAGGCTCCCTGCACCGCAGGATCGAAATAGAGGACCAATCCCGCTTGATCTGCCCCTTTTACAGCCGTTCCACCGGACGCTGACTTTCCCTTTATGACGATGGTATGCTTTGCACTTTTCCTGATTTTCGCCTTGAATACCGCTCCGGTACCGGGAGGGATGATGATGGAAAACTGGAAATCTCCCTTTACAACAGCCCTTTTGGCGCCATTCTCGGTGACCGGCTCCCCCTTGATGGAAGTGACTAGTTCGAGCCCCCCGCTGTTTTTGAGCTGTTTTGCAATCGCCTCTCCAAGGAAACTCCTGTCAGTGTCAACGAAAAGTACCCGGATCGGTGCCTCTCCTGTTGCCTGCATGACGTTATCCTGGACGAGCGAGACAATCAGCACCAGCGCCATAGGCATGACAAGTAGTACCAGCAGGCCGGCACGGTCTCTGCGCAGCTCGAGAAGTTCTTTTATGATAGTTGCCCAGATTGTTAGCATCGGTCTGATTTCACCCGCAGTCGTTGTTTGGTAGTCAGTCGCGCAGCTGTTTTCCGGTAAGATGAAGGAAGACGTCTTCCAGATTGGAGCACCCCTCCATCTGGTCTATCAGCACTCCGGGAGTCCCTGTTGCAATGATGCTCCCCCGGTCCATGACGGCGACCCGGTTGCAGAGTTGCTGTGCTTCCTCCATGTAATGAGTCGTGTATATGATCGTCATGCCGGCGTCTCGGAACCCTTTCAGGTTTTCCAGAAGCATATTGCGCGATTGGGCATCGATCCCTACCGTCGGTTCATCAAGAACCAGCAGTTGTGGTGTGTGCAGTACAGCCGCAGCGAGGTTTGTCCGTCGTTTCATGCCGCCGGAATAGGTGTCGATCCTGCTGTCAGCGCTGTCGGAAAGGCCTGCGAGCGCCAGGCATTGGTCGATCCGTCCGGAGAGTGCACGCCCCGTAAGGCCGTAGAGCCTTCCGAAATAACGGAGATTTTCCCGGGCGGTGAGGTTTGGGTAGAGGGCCAACTCCTGGGGGGCAAGACCGAACAACGTTCTTGCGATAGCGGGGTTATTCACCACGTCGTGACCACATAGATTAACCGTGCCGCTGGTCGGACGCAGCAGTGTACAGATGATGGAGATAGCTGTGGTTTTTCCGGCCCCATTGGGGCCGAGCAGGCCGTAAATCTCACCTCTCCGGACGGTAAAGTCAAGACCGTTGACTGCCGGAATTACCGCACCACGATAGAGCTTGACCAGATTCCTGACCTTGAGAATATCGTCAGGCGGGGAGCTGGAGTCTATAGGAGTGAGGTGGTCAGTTGGCACTGTGGCCGGGCAGATGGTCTCGATGATACAAACCTCTCAGTTTTTTGTCAGGGCATAGAGATCGTGAAACAGTAGGGTCTCTTTGTCAGCGCAGTCGCGCAGAATCCGGGACAGGTCGGCGAAGCTTTCTCCTTCGGCTGCACGCCCTTTGCAGTGTTGCGCTCCGGCTACTGCAAAGTCGCGCCAGCGGTCCCCTATGGAGGTCAAACGGGCGGAGATATCAAGATAGCGGCGGTCCCCCAGTACTTCTGCAGCTTCCTGGAGAAACGCAGCATATATGAAGCGGAAGCCTCCACCACCGGTGCCGATCTCCTCCTGCATCCGGATGATATGTCCCAGATACAGGATCGCCATCCGTTCACCAAGCCTGGCAGGCCACTTCTCCATTTGTCCGGCCATGTAGCGAATGCCTCTTGTTCCCAGAAGTGGAAAAGGAACCTTGACCATAACCCGGCAGACTTCGCGGATACTCTTGATTATGGCCGGGGCATGGTCGATTGAAGACGGTATGTGAGAGATGCGGTACATCTTTCCTTTCGGAGCCAGCGCTCCCTGGGCAAAACGTGCCCGGACAAGGTCGGCGGCAGCACAGGTCACTGTTTCGCCAAACACGGGGTCGCTGATGTGATAAGTCTCCCCCTCCTTGCCATAGACCACCAGGTTGTGTGCATTGAAATGAAAACGCAAGGCGGGGGGGAAGTAGGGAAGCCAGTACACTCCGGTCTGAAGTCCGACCGGTACTCCCTCGGCCAGGCACCGGTCGAGTTCGTCCATTGCCCGTTTCTGGTCCGAGAAGGCATGGCGGGTAACCTGAATCCCGAGGCGACCGGTAACCTTTTTGAAAATATTGCCGGGTGCGGTGCGAAAGGTTGCCAATGGGAGTTTGTTGATCCGTATAAATGGGAAATATCCGAACAGCAACCCGGCTCCTAGTCCGAAAGCCATGGCCTCGGACATGGTGAGGCCATGATGAGAAAGGAGATTAGCGGTAACGCCGCTTTCACAGTGGGCGGATTGACGATGGTTGAAGTTACTGGTCACGGCTGTCCTGACGTATTTAAAGTATTTTCCAAAACAACATTCAATATTCAGCGTTTCATGGCCTTGAGCATTGCCGGGCCCGGCTCATCCGGGATTTCCCCCAACTCCTCTGCTGTGAGGGAGAACAGGGAACCATACCGTTCCCTTGTTTTCCGGTTGATTTTGCTGAACGGGCCAGGGCGCAGGTGTCTTCGTACCTGCCAGCGAAAGAGGCCGGCATACTCTGCCAGCAGCTTTTCGTCCATCTGGTTGGCTGCCATGTGATAGGCAAGCGGGCTCATCTCTCCCGCACGGATCTGTGCGAGGATGTCGGCAATTTCACGGCTGATTGCCTCCCACGCCTGGTTGTTGGCGATATTGGCCGGATCCCAGCCGGAAGATTCTGCCAGGACATAGCGCCCGTCTTCATCGACCGCGTAGCAGACCTCTCGTTGGTCACCAAAGAGCTCTTTGTCCTGAGGGACTTCATCTTTCAGCATTGCTTCTCCCTTGTTTCGGGCCATCTCAGAAAAACCTGCCAACCTGCAGGACAAGCGAATTGACGCCCCTGTTGTCGTGGTAGAGATTCCCATTGGACAAATGGTGGAGCCTCAAGGCCACGAAACTGCCGGGTCCATTTTTCCGCGGCAGTTCGACGCCTATTCCCAGCTGCGGATTGAAATTGAACCGGAGTCCCTGCCCCTTGACCCTGAAATCAGTATAGATAACCCCGATGCCGGCCTCGAAGTAGGAACGAAGCTGCGGGGTGGCTATCCGATCGACATAATAGAGAGCCAACATCCCCAGTGAAGCAACGGCAAGGGTTTTCGGCCTGAAGGTTGCGCCGAGCCCCCCTTCCACCTTGAAACAGAGCTCCTTTGGACGATCCTGGTGCCATACCTTGCCGTAATCAAACAGCCCGAAGCCTTTAACGATGGCAAAACTGATGTCATGCTCCGGATCATAGGTGTTAGCAATGTCAAGCGACATCCCGAAGCGGTCGGGAACCCTGTCTCCTGTGGATGCCGCAGACCCCTCTCCCCTGCTGGTGCCGGGGAACAGGCACATGCCGATAATCATCAGCATTACCGCCAACCGGCAGAAAATCCCGGATTTACTCGTCACAGTTGTGTCAGGTTAACCAGGCCATACCCGTCATCATCGCTCAGGGTGAGGGATGATACCCGTGAACCTTCAAGTGAGCTACCGCCAGGAACAACCTGTGCCGGGAAGTCACACTCACTGCCTCCGGGAGATGCGAACGTCTTCCCCTCCTTTAGCATGAGGGAGGCAACGGCAAGATCAAAAGCAGGGCCGGCAGGCATGCTGCCGTACAAAGGTGTGAAACAGGCGATGTTAGACTTTTCCGTGAGCGCCGCATAATTCGCCCCCATATCTCTTCGGCCGTCAGCACCCAGAATCAGTAACTCATCCGGAGTACGGAGGAAACCGGGTTTCAGGAATCTTCCGGTTGTGACATGGTCAATAAGGCAGTATCCACCCTGTACCTCTTCCTGCCGTGACAGCAGCAGGAATGCAGCGCCTTCACCCGGAATCGCCGATTCCCGTCCGGTTACGAGCGGAATCATGTCAGAATGGTCTGCCCTGCCACGCTGCCGGTACCAGGCATAGCCGATAAGTTCGGACAGTTCGTCAACCGCCCCGAAAAGAACCCGGTCCACCCTCCCTTCTGCCAGCCAGAGCCAGGCGGTTTGCAGCGCAGATGGAACCGAGAGGTGAAACTGGCTGACAGTGCTGCTGGGGCCGGTGGCGCCGAGCATTATGGAAATATAGGCCGCAGCCGAGTTATGCACCGAGTTGGCAAAGTAGGTCGGTGACGCACAGATGTCTCCATCATTGATGAATGAGTCGAGAAAAGCGTAGGTTATCCCGGTAGCGCCGTAACCTGATGCAATCACGACTCCCAGGCGCTCCTGCGGTCCCTCTGCCAGAACCCCCGCGTCTTCCAGGGCAAGGTATGCGCCGAGAAGTCCCAGCTTGGAAAAATTGTCGATTCTGCGCTGTGCTTTTATTGGCACAAAATCGTTGAGACGTGACGTCTCCGCACGCAAAGCGGAAAGATCCAATGGTTCACCGCAATTGGAAAGGTGGACGGAGGAACGATTGCTTACGCCGGACAGCAGCGCCTGGCGCATATCAGCAACGCCGGTTCCGAAGCCTCCGACAACACCGATTCCCTGAATGGCAATCTTCATTATTCGCCCCCCGCCGTGCCGAAAATAAGCACCGAGTTATTACCTCCGAAAGCCAGTGATTCGGAGAGTGCAACCGTGCCACGGAAGGAGGTGTTTTCAGTTACCGGGGTACCTCCCAGTTCCGGGTCCGGTGTTGCAAAACCGATATTGGCAGGGATTGCACCCCTTTCAAGGCAAGCTACGGTAAAAACCGCCTCAATCGCTCCGGCTGCTCCCAGGGTGTGACCGGTATATCCCTTGGTCGACAGGAATGGAACTCCGGGAAGCACTTCGGCAAGGACTCTCGTTTCTACCCGGTCGTTTTCCGGTGTTCCGGTGCCATGGGCATTCACAAAAGCGATTGAGGCCGGATCGGTGTTGTTGCAGGCAAGAGCCTCGGCAATGGCGCTTTTCAGCCCGGCGCCGTCCGGTCTCGGGGCGGTAAGATGGTAGGCGTCGCAGGCGGAACCGTACCCGAGCACAAACGATCGTGCCTTTTTCTTTCGCAGTTTTCTGACCTGCTCGGATTCGAGGACCAGCATTGCGCCGGCCTCACCCAGATTCAGCCCCTTGCGGTTGGCATCAAAAGGTTTGCAGTGGGACTCATCGGCGATCAGCAAGGCGATGAAGCCGATGTAGGTAATCCGGCCCAGTTCGTCGGCCCCTCCAGCCAGAGCGATATCGCACGCGCCGGTACGGATCCATGATGCCGCCAGCCCGACCGCATCGGTGCCGGAGGAACAGGCATTGACAATGGTCTGGCATGGTCCGGAAAATCCGAATTCACGGGCAATTACTGCGGCCGGATTGCTGCGGAGTATTCTTTCCAGCGGAGCCATGCCGGGAGCAGACAGAGAACGGTACTCTCTGCAAAAAGTCTCGTTGCTGATGGCGCAGCCGACCGTGGTTCCGACGCAGACGCCGACTCGGAGAGTGTTCAGGAAATCCTGGTCCAGTCCGGCATCGGCCAGAGCTTCCTTGGCTGCATGTAGTCCGAGTGCGCTGGTCCTGAGCAGGTCGGGAGGCTCCACAAAATCCCTTGCCTCGAATACCGGGTAACGGATCGGATGATTGCTGAAAAAATTGAGCGGGGGAGCCGGATCACGGGTTCCACGGAACATGGATGCCATGCTGTCGTCCAGGTTGTTACCGGCCGCGCAGATACACCCCATCCCGGTGATGGCTACGGGACGCGAGGTCATGCGGCCGCCAGACGCCTGTCGATATAGGCGGCAAGCGCTTCGATCGACTGGAATGCGCTGCGACCTTCCTCCATATCCTTGATCTCGATACCGAAATGTTTCTGGATTATCACGACCAGTTCCACCGCATCCAGGGAGTCGAGGCCGAGCCCTTCGCCGAACAGCGGCGCGCTGTCATCGATATCCTCCGGAGCCAGCTCCTCCAGATTTAGATCCGTGATGAGGATTTTTTTCAGTTTTTCTTTCGTATTCATCTTGTAGGCTCCTTGAAAACTGTGTTGGTGTAAAGGGTTGTTTTAACTTGAATACCGCTCGCTGTTTCGCGTTTGGGTCGGTGAAACTGCGGACCACATGTCGTAAAAGTTGAAAAACTGGTACGGGTTTTCAGCGACAAACAGTTCCAGGGCCGCAACAAATTCCCTGGCATACGGAAGGTAGGCGTTAGCCGACCTGCCGAGGTTTGCCGGCACCCGGATGATTTTTGCCACGTGCAGGGTATACTCCCCTGATCTGTCCCTGTATGGGAAGATGACCGCCACGGGTGCGCCGGTCGCCGATGCCAGCTTGTACGGGCTGAAGGGAAGTCTCACCGGACTGCCGAGAAAATCTACGGCAACCGTGCTCCCTTCACCACCCATGATCCGGTCGCCCATGATACAGAGGAGTTCGCCATTTTTCAAGACCTGAAGCATCTCCAGGGTGCCGCCGAGATACCCTGCCGGATCAACAATCCGGTACGGCGGCTTTTCACCGCCATGCTCGAAAAAATGCCGGTCCAGATCCCCTTCGTCCCGGTGAATGAGGAGGTTCACCCTGGTGCCAATGGCACTGAGACGAGACATGGCGAGTTGCCAGCAGCCGACGTGGGCTGTTACCATTATCAGTCCTCGCCCCTCTGCCTGTAATTCCGCCAAAGCTCCCATTCCCTCCAGGCTGACATCCAGCTTGCAGGGGCCCAATATTCCCAGAACTGCCCGATCAACAAGGGTCCGGCCGATACCGAGATTGAGAAGATAGCTGTCCCATAGCATGAACAGCGGATTGCGCCCGGGAAACCGCCGCTTCAGGTAATGGCCGGAGCGCGCTCTGACCGATTGGCGGAACAGGGTATAGTACAGCACCACCAGCAGCAGCAGGGGATACGCCATCTGTCTGCCGCCAAGACGGATCAGGGTGTAAAAAATATTGTGCTGCCAGCTGGAACCGATACTCCG
>VFJM01000179.1 GCA_009886055.1 Geobacter sp.
CGCAGAAGATTTCGGCAGCGCAGAATATGAAGGGTGCAACGAATATCTGACCCTGACCCGCCCCGATGTGATCGAGGATGTCCACCGCGGCTATCTGGCCGCCGGGGCCGACATTATCGAGTCCAACTCTTTCGGATCAACCGATATCGTCCTTGCGGAGTATGGTCTGCAGGATCAGGTCTTCGAGCTGAACCGGCAGGCCGCCCTGATCGCACGCCGGGCCTGCGATGCGTTTTCCACCCCCGAAAAACCGCGCTGGGTTGCCGGTTCGATGGGACCGACGACCCGGACCATCTCTGTTACGGGGGGGGTGACCTTTGCCCGGCTGGTGCAGGCTTTCCGGGGGCAGACCCTGGGGTTGCTGGCGGGTGGGGTCGATCTGCTGCTGCTGGAGACGGCCCAGGACACCCTGAATCTGAAGGGCGCCGCCGAAGGAATCCGGCTGGCGTTTGAGGAGTGCGGCCAGCGGGTGCCGCTGATGATCTCCGGCACGATTGAGCCGACCGGGACCATGCTGGCGGGGCAGGGGGTTGAAGCACTCTACACCAGCCTGGCCCATCTGGAGGATAGCCTGGGTCTGATCAGTATCGGCCTGAACTGCGCCACCGGACCGGAGTTCATGACCGATCATCTCCGGACGCTGTCGGAGCTGGCATGCTGTCATGTTTCGGTCTATCCGAACGCCGGTCTGCCGGACGAGAACGGGCACTATGCCGAATCGCCCGATTCACTTGCGGCCAAGCTGTCCCGTTTTGTCGCCGAGGGGTGGCTTAATATCGTCGGCGGCTGCTGCGGTACGACACCTGCCCACATCGCCGCCATCGCCCGCATGGTCGCCGGCAAGCCCCCCCGTCGTCCCGCATCCAGGCGCCGCCGCTCCGTTGCCGGGATCGAGGCGCTGACCGTCGAAGATGACGCAAGACCGGTGCTGGTTGGTGAGCGCACCAATGTGATCGGCTCCCGAAAGTTCAAGAATATGATTGTCGCGGGGCGTTTTGAAGAGGGGGCAGAAATTGCGCGGGATCAGGTCAGGGGGGGCGCCCAGGTGATTGACGTCTGCGTTGCCAACCCGGATCGTGACGAGGCGGCCGACATGATGCGGCTCCTCGATTTCCTCCCCCGCAAGGTGCGGGCTCCGATCATGATCGACTCGACCGACCCGCAGGTCATGGAACTGGCCCTGCAACGGCTGCAGGGGAAATGTCTGTTTAACTCGATCAACCTGGAGGATGGCGAGGGGCGCTTTGCTTCAGTTTCGGATCTTATTCGCCGTTATGGGGGCTCTGTGGTGGTGGGGTGCATCGACGAAGATCCGCAGCATGGTATGGCGGTCACTCGCAGTCGCAAGCTGGAGGTGGCGCGGCGCTCCTACGACCTGCTGGTACATAAATATGGTCTGCGCCCGGAGGATCTGATTTTCGACCCGCTCGTCTTTCCGGTAGGGAGCGGTGACGCCACCTATATCGGCTCGGCTCTGGAAACCATTGAAGGGGTGCGGTTGATTACGGAAGAATTTCCGCACTCCAGCACGATTCTCGGAATATCCAATGTCTCCTTCGGCCTGCCGCTGCCGGGACGGGAGGTGCTGAACGCCGTCTTCATCCATCACTGCGTCAAGGCCGGCCTGACCTACGCCATCGTCAACACCGAAAAGCTGGAGCGCTACGCCTCCATTTCTGCAGAGGAACTCCGCCTGGCAGAGGATCTGATTTTCTGGCGAGGCGCCGATCCGGTGGCCGCCTTTGCCGCAGCATTCCGGGACAAAAAACCGGTATCCCACGCCCCGGCAGCGGAACTGCCGCTGGATGAGCGGTTGCCGCTGTATATCATCGAAGGGATCAAGAACGGTCTGGCCGCGGATCTTGATGCTGTTCTGGCGCGGGGTGACAGACCGCTGGAGATCATCAACGGGCCGCTTATGGCCGGTATGGCCGAGGTGGGACGCCTCTTCAACGACAACCAGCTGATTGTGGCCGAGGTGCTGCAGTCGGCCGAGGCGATGAAGGCTGCCGTGGCCCATCTGGAGCCGTATCTGGAGAAGGGTGAGAGCTCCAGCAAAGGGAAACTGCTGCTGGCGACGGTCAAGGGTGATGTTCACGACATCGGTAAGAATCTGGTGGAGATCATCCTCTCCAACAACGGATTCCAGGTGGTAAATCTCGGGATCAAGGTCGGACCTGAAGCGTTGATCGAGGCGGCGCGGCGTGAAAAGCCGGACTTCATCGGCCTTTCGGGGCTGCTGGTCAAGAGTGCCCTGCAGATGGCGATCACGGCGGCAGATCTGAAGGCGGCCGGCATCGACGTGCCGCTGTTGGTTGGGGGCGCGGCGCTCTCCCGCGCCTTCGCCGACACCCGCATCGCCCCGGCGTATGGCGCGCCGGTGCTGTATGCCAAGGACGCCATGGCCGGTCTGGATCTGGCCAACCGGTTGAGCGATCCGGCCGCGCGCTCTCTGTTGCTGGAGGAACTGACTCAGAGGCAGCAGGCCGCGTCTGCCGGGAAGCCGGCCGGCTGTGCGGCTGTTCCGGCTGCCGCTGTAAGCAGCGCTCGATCAGCGGTGCAAGATGATGCGCCGATCCTCCCGCCCCCCGATTTTGAACGCCATATCCTGCGGGATATTCCGCTGAATCTGATAATTCCCTTCCTGAACCGCCAGATGCTCTACACCAAGCACCTCGGTCTGATCGGATCGGTCGAAAAGCTGCTGGCCGCCGGTGATGAAAAGGCGCTCAAGCTGCACGGTGCCGTCGAGGAGATGCTGGCACGTGCCGACCGCGAGGGGCTGATTCTTCCGCAGGCGCTTTATCGCTTCTATCCTGCCAACAGCCTGGGGAATGACCTGATCCTGTTCGATCCGGCCGATCCGGAAAGGGAAACGATGCGCATAAGTTTTCCGCGTCAATCCGCTGGCGAGCGTCTTTGTGTCGCCGATTTTGTCCGCCCTCTCTCATGCGGTGCAAGGGATAATCTGGCGCTGTTCGTGGTAAGCTGTGGTCGGGGCGTTCGGGAGAAGTCCGAAGAAATGAAGGTGGCGGGAGATTATCTGCATTCGCATCTGCTCCAGGCGCTGGCACTGGAGCTGGCGGAGGCCACCGCCGAGTTCCTGCACAAGCGGATCCGTACGTCGTGGGGCATCGTGGACGATCCCGCCCTGAGCATGAAGCAGCTGTACAACGCCGAATACCACGGCATCCGCGTTTCCTTCGGCTACCCCGCCTGTCCGGAACTGGCCGATCAGCAGAAGCTGTTCCGGTTGCTGGAGCCGGAAGCGATCGGTGTGCAGTTGACCGAGGGGGACATGATGGACCCAGAGGCAAGTGTCTCGGCTCTCGTGTTCCATCACCCGCAGGGGCGCTATTTTGACGTGTCCCGCTGAGGTGGGGGTAAGCGCATCTCTCTATGTATCCTTTCCTTGACTCAAACGCTGAAATATGCGAAATAAATTAAGTTTTTTGATTATGTACCCGTACGGCCTTTGCCTTTTTAACTGAGTGAAAGTGGGTGGATAGATTGATTTGAATTTGCTTTCTGGCAGGCAAGGGCGAAGGGTGGCAAAAACTCAAGAAGAATATCCGCGCAGAGCTGAACGAAGATATGCTGGAGCAGTTCCACGGCACCGTCTCGCTCCCCTTCGAACCGGGCGACAACCGCAAGGTGGC
>VFJM01000093.1 GCA_009886055.1 Geobacter sp.
CCGGTCGGGGTCACCCAGGAGAAGATGTTTGTGACCTGTGTCCGCTGCCACAGTGCCGGTAAAATCGACTCCTTCAGGATGAATGCACCCTCCTGGGCGAAGATTCGCGACCTCCACCTGGCCTTGTATCCGAGTGTCGTTTACCAGCTGCGGGAAATGAGATGGGTTAAAGAAGCCGATGCCGTGCTTGCCGATCTGGCAAAAAGTCATTCCTATGGCCAGTCGTGGAAAACTCCGGGGCAAAAACCGGCCGGGGCCTGGTTTATCGTGGGGTACGAACCCGGCAAGGGCGATTATCGTGGTCAGGCGACCATGACTTCCGGCAGCAATGACGAGTACACCGTTCAGGGAACTCTTACCTTCTCCGACGGCACCACGGAAAATTTCCGTGGTGAGGCGACCCTGTACGGCGGCCACGCCCTGCGGACCCGTACTACCCATAACGGGCTGAAATCCCTGGGTGCTTTTTCCTTTACGGAAGGAATTATCAAAGGGGAACATCACTTCCCTGCGCCCGATTTCAGAACATCGGCAAGCACCTGGTATCCGGCCGGCGGGAATCCGCAGCTGCTCAAGGTGTCGCCAGGCTTCATGCTGAAGGGAGAAACGACGAAGCTGGTCCTGGAGGGGGTCAAGCTCCCCGAAGTATCAGCCGGTGACATCAAATTCTCAGCCGGTTCCGTGAAGGTGCTGTCTGTGCGACGCATCAGTCCTCAAGCTCTGGAGGTACAGGCTGTATCCAGCGAGGATAGCCTGGTGACGTCGGAAATCGGCCTCAAGGGGCTCAACACTGTTCCGGTGATCCTGGCGAAGCAGATTGACTTCATCACCATCACCCCGGAAATGGGACGCGCCCGGCTGGCCGGGGGGAAAGCGTTGCCGCCCGAGGGAGTACAGTTCGACGCGATAGCCTTTGCACGGGGGGGCAAGAGCTCCGGTAGCGCGGACGCCGTACGCCTCGGACCGGTTCCGGCCTCGTTCAAGCTGACGGCGGAGGTCAAGCGGCCGAACGACGATGACCTGCAATGGATGGGAATGATCAGCCCGGGAGGCAAATATATACCTTTTGGCGATTACGGTTCTGTTCCGACACGCACTCAGAAGGTTGAGGCAAGCGGGCTGGCCAGGGTAGATGCGGCATACAAGCGGGGCGACCGCCAGTACACCGCTAAAGCAAAAATGGTGGTTACGCTGCCGGACTTTATCCAGAGGATCAGATAGGCATGATCTACGAATGGACCGACCACCAGATTTTTGGCGCCGAGAATGGGGCAATCCTCTTTGGTGTCGATCAGGGAAGCCTGTTTTTCATCGATAAGCCGACTCATGAAGTGCTTTCCCGGTGGAAGACCAGCCGCACCCTGGATCTGGACGACGTTCCGGAGGGTGACCGGGAGATTCTGGAAGGGCTGAGGGACGCCCGCTTCCTGGCCCCCTCCGGCGCACGCCATAGAATCGAAGCGCTGGATTTCGATATCGCTTCGATACCACTGACCACCATGGTGCTTGAGGTGGCTCAGGACTGTAACCTCGCCTGCACCTACTGTTATGCCGGCGGTGGATCATACGGCAGGTCGGCCTGCCTTCTCTCGCCTGACATGGCCAGGCAGGCGGTCAGGAAACTGGTTGACGACTCGGGTGACCGGGATACGGTTACGCTGGTGATTTTCGGAGGGGAGCCGCTGCTCAATATGCCGGCTGTCAGGGCAGCCGTGGAAGAAGCGCAGACCCTGTCGCGTGAGAGGGGGAAACAGGTATTCGTCTCCCTGACAACCAACGGCACCCTTCTGAACAGCGATATAGTTGAGTTTATCCACATAAACAAAATTGCGGTGGCGCTCAGCCTGGACGGGCCGGCCGACCTGCACGACACCAATCGGCCCAATCTGGCGGGTACGGGCAGCTATGCGGCCATTACCGCTAACCTGGAAGGGTTGCTGAGCGGCTCTTCGGCGGCAGTTGCGGCACGCGTGACATTAACGCCCGATCAATGGTGCCGGATCGAAGAGGTTTTTTACCACCTCATGCAGCTCGGATTTCACGAAGTAGGAATCGCTCCGGTGAGCCCGGTACGGCGGGAGCTGCTCCCCAATGCGGATCAGGAGGAAGCCCTGCTGCAGGGATTCTCCGCACTGGCGCGCACCTTCCTCAAAGCGGCACAGGCGAACCGGCTGCTGCCGTTCACCAATCTGATCGATCTTCTGGCCCGTCTGCACCTGGGACAGACAAAATCCGTATCCTGCGGTGCCGGGTACGGGTACCTGGCGGTCGATGCAGAGGGGAGCCTGTATGTTTGCCATCGCCTGGTCGGTGAAGAGACCTGCCGGGTCGGCAATCTTGACGATGGGGCCGACCCCGGAGAAATACGCCGGGCATTGGACAAGCTCACCTGCGGCAAACAGGAGATGTGCAGGAGCTGCTGGGCCAGGACGCTCTGTTCCGGTGGCTGCCACTACGAGAATCATCTCAGGGAGAACCTGCTGGGTCTCCCTCCCGGGGGGAGTTGCGACTTCATCCGCCGCTGGTTCAAACTGGGGATCGAGGTCTACGCGGAACTGAAACGCTCCGGTGCGGAAGAGATTCTGCAGCGGTTGGGAAAACGGCTTAAATGTTGATTTCACCCGTTTAAACAGGGAAACGCATACTAATGGAGGTTTACATCATTATGGAAAAGAAAAAGCGGATAGAGGCCCTGAACGAGAAAGCCCGTGCCATTGAGGCGCTGACCGGTGGCGAGAAAAGGTCGGTGGAGGCCCTGGAGGAAGGGGGCATGCTCAAGATGCCGGTTGGATGTACCACTGTTTTCGATACCGGCTGGGAAACAAACCCCCGCGCAACCAACCCGGTCGGGAATTGCCAGCCATCAGCCCACGATTACCTCGGCTGCGCCGGCGACTGCTGGTGGCCCGCCCAGAACCCGGACGGGCTGACTAATTATCTGGATCTCGAAGGCGTGTGCAGCAGCATTATCCGTGACTGGCGCGATATAAAATAGAACCGTCGGGGAATGTGCCTGTTGACGGCAGGACGTTACCGTTCCGCTAAAACCGCCTGGCGACGCTGGATATCATTATATTTACAAGGAGTTATATATGAAAAGCAAAATCTGGTTTTTAGCAGGAGTCATGACGCTTTGCCTCCTGACGGTCATCGGCCGGAGCGAAGCGAAGGAACTGATCTTCAACCTGGGTTACGGGAAGATTCAGGTCATTGATGTTGCTACTGATGAATTGCTGCCCGAGATTACAATGCAGGGGTGGGGGCGGGAAGCGTCATTTTCGGCCGACAAGAAATTCATGTACGTGACGGCGAGCCGCCACCTGATCCACAAGATCGATCTGCAACAGATGAAGGTTGTCAAAACCATCGACATGCACAGCGGCGGCTGGCAGCGCTTCGTGTTCGGCATGGACCTGGTCGAGGACGGCAAGACCGCCTATGTTCACCTCTTTTCACACAAAACGGACAAAGGCGAAGCCGTTGTCGCCCCCCCTGTCGTTGCCCAGATCGATCTGGAGAGCGGAAAAATACTGCGGAGCATCGAAGTCCCCATCGGCGTATGTTACCTGGCGTATGCAAAAAACAGCCAGACGATCTACGCGGTCGGCCAGGACGTCTACCTGATTGACGTCGCAGGCAGGGAGATGAAGATAAGCGGAACTCACCCGATGTTTGACAAAAAGATGAACATTCTTCCTCTCTTCAGTTACACCGCCGAAAACAACGGGGTGGCGCTCCTGCCGTACTGGATCGGCGAGGCTCCGGGGCTGTTGAGCATCGACACCAACACGGGGAAGATCACCGAAACTCCGATCAAGAACCCGATGATGGTCTACGGCGCCATGTACTCACCGGACATGAAAAAGGCGTACGCCAATATGGACGAACTGTACGTGATCGACCTGGCGACCCAAACCATTACCAATACCGAAGTTATTCCGTCCGGTACAACATTCAGTGTCATGACGAGCGCCGACGGCAAAAAGATCTATCTGCAGGGTGGACCTACCATCACGATTTACGACGCGGAAACGTTAAAAATAGTCAAAGAGCTTAAGCTGTCGACCGATGGCATGTCGCTGCGCAGGATAACCCTGTAATGAGCAGCTGCATGGAATACGGAATCCGCGTAAACGATGTCGGCCGGCTCCCGGCTGACCCACGGGAATTGTGCCCGGCATCGTGGCGGTCCGTACTCCCTCCCGGTCCACTGCGGGCCATCTATTTCGGGTCGGAATTCTGTGCCGACCTGCTCCCCGATGCGGCAAAGGTCGTACGGCTCTGCGGCGATGCCCGGGACAGGGGGGTCGAAGCCGTGCTGCTGACCCCTCTGGCCGCTCCGGGGGGGCTCGTAAGGATCGAACAGCTGCTGGCCGGGGTCACACAGGCCAGGGAGGCGCCGGCGGTCGTTTTCAACGACTGGGGAGTCGCAAATCTGCTGCGCGAATCTTTCCCCCATCTCCAGCGCCGGGCGGGTCGGCTGATGAATCGCGGGCTCCGCGACCCGCGGCTGATGGAAAAGGCGGCGGACTCCAAAAACGCTCCGGGGGATCGGGGACGCCGGATGCGCTCCCTTCTTGTGCGGTATGGCGTGACGGCGGTTGAAACCGATCCCGATCTGGATGGTAGCTTTCTCGGGGATGGAACTGAGGGTCTGCAGCGTGTGCTGTATCTTCCGTACGCATTCGCAGCGAGCAGCAGGAATTGCCTGATAAAAGCGGACGGGGCGCAGACGGTCGACGAATGCTTTACCAAAGGGCTGGGACTCCCCTGCAATGGGTTATGCCGGGGACAGTGGCATCGGGTTGACCGGTCGGATACCACCCTTCCAATCTGGCGGGCCGGCAATACCATTTTTTATGAGGTACCGCAGTTCAGGGCCGAAGTTCAGATCGAACAGGCGGATCGCATCGTTCTCCATGAAAGGCCGACACCGTGAAGATACTTGCGCCGTTACGACATTCGGAAGAAGTTGCTCCGCTGCTTGAAGCCGGAGCGGATGAGTTTTTCTGCGGGCTGACCCCTCCCGACTGGGAGTCGCAGTTTGGCCTGGCGTGGGCAAACCGGCGCGCGCCGGAATCGGCCGGGATTTCGGATGTTGCCGATTTCGAACGGATTATCGCCCGTGCCGGCAGACGCCCCGTCTATGTGGCGCTTAATGCGCCCTATTACCCGCCCGGCGCGGTGGAGATGCTCGCGGCATTCGGTGCGCTCCTTCTGGACAAGGGGGCATCGGGGCTGATCGTGGCCGACATGGACCTCCTGCTGGCGCTGGTCGAGGCGGGGCATGCGTCTCATCTCCACCTGTCGAGTCTGGCAACCTGCAGCAATGCGGGATCGGCGAAATTTTATCGTGATCTGGGCGTGAGGAGAATCATTCTCCCCCGGCATCTGACCCTGAGCGAAATAGAGGAAATTCTGATCCCCGGCCTGGAATTCGAACCCTTCCTCCTGAATGACGGCTGCGTCTTCGAGGAAGGGCTCTGCGCCACGACCCATGCCGCCGGGGCATTCTGTACCATGGACGGCCAGGGGACGGAGGGGATTTCACCCGGGACCCTGGAACGATACGACTTCTGGAAGTGGACGCTCAATCATTGCGGGTGCCGGACAGGCAACGGGTATCCGATGGGTCCCTGCGGTCTCTGCGCGATACCCCGCCTGCTCGCGTCGGGGATCGCCAGTTTCAAGGTGGTCGGGCGGGAGGCGTCCCTGGAGCGCAAGGAAGCGTCGGTGCGGATTGCCGCCCGATCGCTTCGCCTGGCACAGGATGGCGCCGGTCCTGAGGAAATCCGCACCGCCGTCGTGGAAATGCGCGGCTGGTCCCAGATGTGTGATGAGCGCCATCTCTGCTACTACCCGGATATTTGGGAGCGAAAGGGGGGCGGATGCTGACGAGACTGGGACTTTTTACCCGGCATCTCCGGGGGAAAGGCGCGCTCATCGCCGCCCTGTTCCTGCTCGGCCTGGCCGGCGCAGCAACCTCACTGGCCTCCCCCCTGATCGGCAAGACCTTCATCGATTCCGTCGTCGGGAAGCAGAACTTTGCCCTGGTGCCGCGCATTGCCATGGCGCTCCTCGGGCTGGCGGTTGCCGACCTCATCCTGGGAGCATGTACACGTCTGGTTCACACGAAACTCTCAGCCGGGGTCCTGATCGAGATCAGGGAGCGACTCTTTACTCAATGCCTGCACGCGCCGCTGGCGGAGATGGAGCTGTTCCGCCTGGGCGACCTGCTGAGCCGTTTCGGCTCCGACATCCCGAAGATCCAGACGCTGCTGGTGGACGGTGTCCTCGGATTCTTCCAGAATCTTATCTTCCTGGTCGTCGCGGCCACGATCCTTCTGAACCTGTCGGTTACCCTTGCGCTCTGGAGTTTCCTCGGGATCTTCGTCGCCCTGGCGATTACGGCGGCGTTCCGCAGGCCGGTGGAACAGGGAACCCGGAAGGTTCGCGATGCGATGGTGGACCTGTCCCATTTCCTGACCGAACGTCTCGGCGCCCTGCGCGCGGTGCGCCTCCATGAAGCGCAGACGCAGGATCAGCAGTCATTTGCCGCCTACAACGCCGCCCTCATCCGCCGCTTGCTGAAATTCCAAACCCTCGATTCCGCTGCCTCGGGGCTTCCAGCCCTGACGCTGACCGCAAGTCTCGCCTGGATTTATCTCCTTGGCGGGGGGCTGCTCGAGAGCGGCGCAATCACGCTGGGAACGTTCGTAGCCTTCATTCTGTACCAGGGGAGACTGGTCAGCCCGGCCATGGGACTTCTGGGGCTGCTGCGCAATTTTCAGGAAGCACGGGTCAGCCTGGATCGGGTGGCCGAGGCACTGGCAACCGAGGCCGCTGCACCTGCTCCGACAGTCCGGGGTGTGGCCGAACCGGGCGGGATTGTTGTTGAGGATGTCTGTTTTGCCTATGCCGGATCCCCCCCGATACTTGACGGGGCGCATCTGCGGGTTTCATCGGGAGAGCGTATAGCGGTTTTCGGTGCGTCCGGTACCGGCAAGTCAACCCTGGTGCAGATGCTGTTCGGCCTGCGCTCTCCGCATAAAGGGCGTATTTCGGTCGGCCCTGCCGCTGACGATTCACACGCGATGCTCGGCTATGCGGGGTGCGATCCTTTTCTGCTGCACGCGACGGTTGCCGAGAACCTGCGGTATGGTAACCAGGGGGGAAGCGATGCGGAATTGCAGGGAGCAGCCTCTCTTGCAGAAGCCGACGGCTTTATTTCCGGGTTGCCAGACGGGTATCACACGGTCATCGGCGGCCGGGGGCTGGCTCTCTCCGACGGGCAACGGCAGCGGATCGGGCTGGCCCGGCTCATTCTGCGCAACCCCGGAATCCTGGTGCTGGACGAGGCCTTTTCGGCGCTCGATCCCTGCACCGAGGCCAAGGTAAGGCGGAATCTGTTCACCCATTTCCCCGACCGTACCTTTATGGTCATCACCCATCGATTGCACGGCCTGGAAGATTTCGATCGCCTGTTTCTGATACAGGGGGGGCGACTCCGTCAGGTTGACTGTCAGGAGCTCACTGCGGAGCTTGGCGGTGCGGCAATACGTGAGGCGGCGTCGAATCTGGTCTCGCTCGATCAGGCACGGTACCTCAGGCAGTCGGCCGGCAGGCGACAATGAAACGACCGGCCAAAGATGAGTCAAGGCTCCGTATCGGGGTGATCGATACCGGGGTCAACCCCTGGCACTCCCATATCAGGGGCGGCGTAACTGGACTTCGAATCTATCTGGATGGTGAAGGCAGGATTCGGGAAGACGACGATTTCCGCGATCTGGTCGGCCATGGCACCGCCGTCGCCGGGATTCTGCGCCAGCAGCTCCCCGATGTGGAGATCTTTGCGGTCAGGGTGTTCGAGCAGGATCTTACCTCCTATCCATCCCTGGTTGCGCGGGCCATACTGCGGGCCGCAGCCGGGGGGTGCTCAATCCTGAACCTGAGCCTTGGAATGTCACCCGGTCCCGGCTCCGACCTCCTCACCATGGCCTGCCGCGAGGTCATGGAGGCGGGGTGCATCATCGTCGCCGCCGGTCATCCCGGGAATCCCCGGTTGTTGCCCGCCTCGATTCCCGGAGTTATGGGCGTGCTGGCGGACAGCCTCGTCCCGGCCGGAGAAATCCGCACAGATCCAGAGCGCCGCTACCCCTACGCCGCTTCAGGGAGTCCGCGCGATCTTGAAGGGGTGCGGACTTCGGACAACCTCTGGGGGAACTCCTTCGCCTGTGCCAGGGTGACCGCATATATGGCGCAGGCGGGCGCTTGCTGACTGATGTAACAACCTGATACAGGCACTTTAATTGGTAAAGAGAAAGATTTCTCCGAGCATTCCGACCTAACGGGTTCCCCCCATGGAAAGATGCCTTTGGGTTTCGCGGGAAACGGTGAAGCCTTCCTTCTGAAAAGGAGAATTGATGCGGCATGATGTCGTAAAATTCGATAGGTAAGGGAAAGGAGCACGCGTATGGACAAAATTGCACGGATAGACATGGGGGCCGCAGGCGGCCCGAAGGTAACAGTTGGCGACCTCGGCGCGTATGCCGGACTGGGGGGGAGGGCGATGACCTCCATCGTCATTTCCACGGAAGTACATCCGCTCGCCCACGCGCTCGGAGCGGAGAACAAGCTGGTCATCGCTCCGGGCATGCTGAGCGGCACGACCGGTTCGATGACCGGCCGGCTCTCGGTCGGCTGCAAAAGCCCGCTGACCGGCACCATCAAGGAATCAAACGCCGGCGGGCAGGCCGCCCAGGTACTGGCGAGGCTCGGCTACGCCGCCGTCATCCTCGAAGGAAAGCCGGAAGGCGACGACCTGTACAAGATCTACATCAGCAAGGACGGCATCCAGGTCATCGTGGACAACAGCCTCAAACTGCTGAACAACTACCCGGTCATCGAGAAACTGCGAGGGGAGTACGGCGACAAGGTAGCCTACATGTCCATCGGCTCGGCCGGGGAGCGCAAGCTGCTGGCCGCCTCCATCGCCTGTACCGATCCGGAATTGCGTCCGACCCGTCACTGCGGACGGGGCGGTGTCGGCGCAGTCATGGGCGCCAAGCGCGTTAAGGCGATCATCCTCGACGACGCCGGCATGAAGATGCGTCCTCCCAAAGATCCGGACAAGTACCGCGATGCCAACCGCGCATTCGTCGAAGGGCTGCGCAAGCACCCGGTCACCGGCCAGGGGCTGCCCGCCTATGGCACCAACGTTCTGACCAACGTATT
Source organism: Geobacter sp. (assembly GCA_009886055.1). Classification (GTDB taxonomy): domain Bacteria; phylum Desulfobacterota; class Desulfuromonadia; order Geobacterales; family Pseudopelobacteraceae; genus JACRCG01. The sequence continues at coordinate 9,235 of VFJM01000093.1, forward strand.
GAACGAAGCGGGCGGCTACCCGGCGCTCAACTTCAAATCAGGGCAGTTTGAGGGGGTCGCCAAGATCTGCGGCGAAGCCCAGGCCGAACTCGAAATCAAACGGGGCGGTTCAGCCACCCACGGCTGCCATCGCGGCTGCGTCATCCAGTGTTCCGGCATTTACAACGACAAGGATGGCAAGTACGTTTCCAAACAGCCGGAGTACGAAACGGTCTGGTCTCACGGCGGCCATTGCGGTATCGACGATCTGGATGTCATCGCCCGCCTTGACTACATGGACGACAATATCGGCGTCGATACCATCGAAATGGGTGTTACTATCGGTGTGGCCATGGACGCCGGACTTGCCGCTTTCGGTGATGCCGAAGCGGCGATCAGGCTCGTTGAGGAAGTGGGCAACGGGACTCCTCTCGGCCGGGTTCTTGGCTGCGGGGCGGAGATAACCGGCAAGGTCTTCGGCGTGGAGCGGGTACCGGTCGTCAAGGGTCAGGCCCTTTCAGCCTACGATCCCCGCGCGGTCCAGGGGATGGGGGTCACCTACGCCACCGGAACCATGGGGGCCGACCATACGTCCGGCTACGCGGTCGCCACCAACATATTGAAGATCGGCGGCGATATCGATCCGCTCAAGACAGAGGGACAGGTCGAACTCTCCCGGAACCTGCAGATCGCCACTGCGGCACTCGACTCCACCGGCATGTGCCTGTTTGTCGCCATGGCCCTCATGGACCAGCCGGAAACCTTCCAGGCCATGTTCGACATGCTCGGCTCCTTCCATGGCACCAGCATGACCGGCGAAGATTTTGTGGCGCTGGGCAAAAAAGTTCTTTCGGCCGAGAGGGATTTCAACACCCGCGCCGGTTTCACCAAGGCCCATGACCGGCTGCCGCGTTTTTTCTACACGGAGCAGCTGGCGCCTCATAATATTGCCTTTATGGTGAAGGATGAGGAGCTGGACGAGGTATTCAACTGGTAATGGCATGTCGCAGCGGGGGGACTCTTTTCCCCCTCGCTGCGTTGTTTCTTCGGTTTCAAATCAAGGATTTAACCTGCTATGCATGTAACCGTAAAACTATTCGCTTCGTTTCGCGCAGGGCGGTTCGATGTTGAAACCGCTGATTATCCGGACGGCACCACTGTGTCTGACGTGGCCGACCGCCTGAAACTGCCGCAAAACGAGTTGGGGATCATGATGATCAACAACCGGCATGTCAAACTCGACCGTATGCTTGCCGACGGCGACACAGTGGCGCTCTTTCCGCTTCTGGGAGGGGGATGATATGGGCCCTCTGCAGAATTTCCTGCGCGATTCTGCCGATGGTCAGCTGCTTCCCTGGAATCGCCAGGTCGCGGCGGCCGAACGCTTCGGCGTGACCTTGGCCCGGGTTGAAGAGGCGGCCCTGGAACAGGGCATTCTGCCGGCCCGCTATCAGCGCAATCGCAACGCCATGACGGTCGGTGACCAGTTGACCCTGTTCCGCAGCAGTGTGGCCGTGATCGGGTGCGGAGGCCTGGGCGGCTACGTCGTGGAAGAACTGGCCCGTCTGGGGGTTGGCAGGATTGTGGTTATCGATCCGGACGTGTTCGAAGAGCATAACCTGAACCGGCAGCTGTTCAGCACTCCGGCAAATCTTGAGACAGCCAAGGTAGAAGCGGCGCTTAAACGAATCGGAGAAATTAATCCCGCTGTAACCCTCGTGCCGATTCAGGCAGCATTTTCTCCTGAAAACGGAGCTGACCTGCTTCGTGGATGTCAGGTAGCGGTAGATGCACTCGATTCCATAAAGGTTCGGCTAGAGTTGGCCGATGTATGCACCTCAATGAATATTCCGTTTGTGCATGGCGCCATCGCCGGCTGGTTTGGACATGTTGCCACCCAGTTCCCAGGCGACGATACGCTGCAAACCATTTATCGTTCCTGGGAATCCGGCAAAGGTGTTGAACAAACTTTGGGGAATCCCTCGTTTACACCTGCCGTGATAGCCAGTCTGGAAGTTGCCGAAGCATGCAAACTGCTTTTGGGCCAGGGGACCCCCTTGCGAGGGCGCCAATTGATAATTGATCTGTTTTCAATGGAGATGCAAATCATTGACATAGTTGAAAGTAACAAGGAAGTGCTCTGAAAGCGGTTGAGGAAAACCGCTTGATATCCGGTTCTCAAATTGCGGCACTGGCACCCTGGGGTGTTCCCCGAATTTTCAGACAGAATCCGTGAAAATAAAGACGATCAGAAAACCCCGCAATACCGTCCCATCAAATAAATTCTCCTTCAATTGTCGCCCCGTTCCTGTCTCATCTGACGAAAAC
>VFJM01000413.1 GCA_009886055.1 Geobacter sp.
AAAGGAGTTCTGACATGAAATCATTGTCAGCATTGTTTCTGGTTCTGTGTATATCCGCGGCCTGCTCGCTCCCTCCTGAAAAGCCGTTTACCAAAGATCAACTCTACAAGACCGGTATTTATACCTATTTTACCGTCGAGGATTCACCGGAAAGCGTCCTTTCCGCAATTAACAAAGATGGTGAAGTCGTGCTCAATGCCAAATACCGCAACCGTGATGTCTGGATCAAATTACTCGGTAAACTTGAGGGAATTACTGTTCAGATTATTGAAAAATAACTATTCTGCCCCGGCGCCCAGCCGTTATCCAAGTACACCAGAAAGGGATCCATGAAAAATTTCATCCTCGACACGAACGTATTGCTCCATGATCCTCAGTCACTGTTCAAATTTGAGGACAACAACATAATAATTCCGATTACCGTTATTGAAGAGGTCGATCGCTTCAAGAAAGATATGAACGAAACCGGCCGGAATGCCAGGATGGTTTCACGGATTCTTGATTCAATGCGTGAAAAGGGCTCTCTTGCTTCCGGCGTCACCATGCCCGGTGGCGGAACGCTGCGAATCGAGATGTTTTCCGAGAAATACTTCAAAAACCTGCCGGTTGATCTGCGGGTGGACAACGGTGATAACCGGATAATCGCCGTTGCACAGGATGTCCGCGACCGTTTTCCTGACTCTTTAACCATTTTTGTTACCAAAGATTCCAATCTGCGGATCAAGTCTGATGTTATTGGATTGATAGCGGAGGATTATGAAAACGATAAAGTCGATATTCAGGATCTCTACTCCGGCACCCGATCGATCGAGGTGCCTCCCGATGCAGTAGATCGATTCTATGGGCAGGGATGGCTTGAAGCTCCTGTTGAACTGGCTCCCAATGAATTCATCACTATTGTCGACAGCGCAAACCCGAACCATTCTGCCATCTGTCGCAACGATCCCGCCAACTCCCGCATCGTCGCCGTTCGCAAGGTGCCCAAGGAGGGGATCTGGAGCCTCTTTCCGCGTAACAGGGAGCAGTCCTTTGCCCTTGATGTGCTGATGGATGACAACATCAAGCTGGTGACGCTGGTAGGCAAGGCCGGAACCGGTAAAACTCTGATTGCGATTGCTGCCGGTCTTCATAAAACCGCCGAGGAAAATGTCTATAACCGTTTGCTGGTTTCGCGTCCGGTTTTTCCAATGGGTAAAGACCTTGGTTTCCTGCCGGGTGACATAGAAGAAAAGTTGACCCCCTGGATGCAGCCGATCTTTGATAACGTTGAATTGCTGATTTCCGGGCATGAGTCTGAAAAACGGCACAGCAAGGGGTACAAGGAGCTGATGGCGATGGGACTCCTCGATATTGAGCCGCTGACGTATATCCGTGGCCGCTCGATCCCGAATCAGTATCTGATTGTCGATGAAGCGCAGAACCTGACTCCCCACGAAATCAAGACGATAGTCACCAGGGTCGGCGAAGGAACCAAGATCGTACTGACCGGTGACCCGTACCAGATCGACAATCCGTATGTCGATTCCTCCAGCAACGGCCTGACCTACCTTGTCGAAAAATTCAAGGGGGAGCGGATTGCCGCACACGTGACGTTGACCAAAGGCGAGCGTTCCGAGCTGGCCGAGCTGGCAGCTAATCTGCTGTAAAAAGGAATGATTTTACTTTCAATTGAAACTTCATGTGACGAAACGGCTGCCGCGGTTGTGCAGGACGGCCGTGAAATCCTTTCCTCCGTCATTTCTTCTCAGATTGCCATCCATGCGGCATACGGCGGCGTTGTCCCGGAAATCGCTTCCCGAAAGCATCTGGAGTCACTGGCGCCGGTTGTCAGTCAGGCGCTCCGGGATGCCGGTGTCGGCATGGAAGCGCTTGAAGGTGTCGCGGTTACCCGTGGGCCAGGTTTGTCCGGGGCGCTTCTGGTCGGTTTTTCAGCAGCCAAGGCTATTGCCGTCGCTCGAAAGATCCCCTTTGTCGGCGTGCATCACATAGAAGGTCATCTGTTCGCCCCCTTCCTGGAACAGCCGGTGGATTTCCCCTTTCTGGCGCTGGTCGTATCCGGCGGTCACACCCATCTGTACCATGTCGAAGGTTTCGGGCGCTACACGACCCTCGGCAGAACGATCGATGATGCTGCCGGCGAGGCGTATGACAAATGCGCCAAAATCATGGGAATGCCGTATCCAGGCGGGGCACTGATTGACAAGATGGCTCAGAGCGGCAATCCTGAGGCGATTCGTTTGCCAAGGCCGCTGCTTCGTGACGGTACGCTCAATTTCAGCTTCAGCGGGTTGAAGACGGCGGTGCTGCAGCAGACCATGAAGAATCCTGTTTCAATTCCGGGTCAGGACGCAGACGACCTCTGCGCTTCATTCCAGGAGGCTGTCTGCCATGTCCTTGCGGCAAAAACTGAGGCTGCCATTCGGCAGACCGGCGCTGCTCGCCTGGTGGTCGCGGGGGGGGTCGCCTGCAACAGCGGCTTGCGGAGCCGTATGTCTGCACTCTGCGAACGACTGGGTGTTGAACTCTCTATCCCGAACCCCTCTCTGTGCGGCGACAATGCGGCCATGCTGGCGGTTCCCGGTGACTATTATCTTTCGCATGGCCTTGTCTCACCCCTGACGCTGGATGTCACCGCTACCTGGGATATGGACAGCATAAAGGAATCAATGAAATGAGTGCAACCCGCCGCCCCCTGAAATCACTCGGCCAGAACTTTCTCGTTGATCAGAATATCATCGCAAGAATCATTCAGGCTGCTGATATCGGGGCTGACCAAGCCGTGCTTGAAATCGGACCGGGACGGGGCGCTTTGACAGGGCATCTTGCCGAGCGCGCCGGGCGGCTCCTGTTGGTCGAATTCGACCACGCACTGGCGGCCTGGCATCGGGATCAGCATAAGGATAATCAGCGTGTTACGGTTATTGATGGCGATGTGTTGAAGGTCGACCTTGACGCGCTTCTCTCTGACACTCCTCAAAAATGGAACGTGGTCGCCAACCTTCCCTATAACATTTCGACCGAAGTTCTGTTCCGGTTGTACCATGTTCATGACAAGTTGGCGCGCATGACTCTTATGCTGCAGAAGGAGGTCGGTGACCGGTTGGCCGCGCCGCCCGATTGTTCTGAATACGGCGTTACCACCGTGCTTCTCGGGTTGTGGTTTGACATCCGTCGGGCTTTTGTGGTGCATCCCGGCAGTTTCCATCCAAGCCCGAAAGTCGATTCGGTCGTGTTGAATTTCATCCCCCGTTCAGAAGCGCGAGCTGACGTCGGTGATGAGGAGGTTTTCAGGAGCGTTGTGAAAAGCGCCTTTTCGATGCGCCGCAAGACGCTGGTCAACTGCCTTAAATCTGCCGAATTCACCAAACATGTCGATTGTGCGGCGCTGCTGGAGGCGTGTTCAATCGACGGCCGCAGGAGGGGGGAAACGCTTTCTCTGGAGGAATTTGCCGCCCTGTCGCGCCACGTGACAAAAGCAGTAAGAGCTGCAGCCGAATGACGGAGATGATGGGTTATGGTACCGTTCTGCTTCTCCTGACCTGTCTGGGGCTTCTATGCGCTCTGCTCATGAAAGGGAGGCGCGGGGACTCTGAGACTGCCGACCTGCAGAACAAAATAGACGGCATTGAAAAGCTGCTGGAGCGTCATGAACGGATTCTGCGTGAGGAACTTGCGCGAAGCCGCGAGGAAGCTCACGCCGGTTCCCGCCGCATCAGGGAAGAGATGGCCGGCGGCATAACCGTGCTGGGTGATTCATTGTCGAAGCGGATGAGTGAAATCGCCGGTCTGCAGAAAAACCAGCTGGAACTGTTCGCTGCCCAATTGAAGGAACTTACCTCGAGCAACGAAGGAAGGCTTGACAGGTTACGGGAAGGGGTCGATGCCCGGCTAAAGCTGATTCAGGAAGATAATGCCCGCAAGCTGGAACAGATGCGGGCTACCGTTGATGAAAAACTGCACGATACGCTTGAAAAACGCCTGGGAGAATCATTCAAACTGGTCAGTGAACGCCTCGAACTGGTGCAGCGCGGTCTGGGTGAAATGCAGTCCCTTGCGAACGGAGTCGGCGACCTCAAAAAGGTGCTGACAAACGTCAAGACGCGCGGCACATTCGGGGAAATTCAGCTGGGAAGCTTATTGGAACAGATCCTGGCTCCCGGGCAGTATGAGTCAAATGTTGAAACCAGGGGCGGGAGCGGCCAGCGGGTTGAATTCGCCCTGAAACTGCCGGGGCGCGATGGCACGCCGGATGGCATGGTCTGGCTCCCTCTGGATGCGAAGTTTCCCCAGGAGGATTACCTGCGTCTGGTGGAAGCTCAGGAAGCTGCCGATGCTGCAGCTGCGACCGAATCGAGAAAGCAGCTCGATCGCTCGGTGCGGGAGATGGCGAGAGCTATCCGGGACAAGTATCTTGACCCACCCCATACGACAGACTTCGGGGTCATGTTTTTGCCGACCGAGGGGTTGTATGCCGAAGTTCTGCGCTTGCCGGGACTTTTTGAAGCTCTGCAGCGTGATTTCAAGGTTATGGTGGCCGGTCCGACCACGCTGGCAGCGCTGCTGAACAGTCTGCAGATGGGGTTCAGGACGCTTGCCATCGAAAAACGTTCTGCAGAAGTCTGGAATCTGCTGGGGGCGGTGCGTACGGAATTTTCAAAATTCGGCGCAATTCTTGAAAAAACCCGTAAAAAACTGGTGGAGGCGGGAAACCATATTGATCTGGCCGCTACCCGCACAAGGGTCATTGAGCGTAAATTACGCGATGTCCAGGACATTCCGCACCAAGGATCAGACGCTCTTCCAGAGGATGTTTTCGAGCTTGAAGAGATTTCTGAGGCTTCAGATGAGACGTTAGATGAGATCCAATTGCAGGGGATGCAGCCATGATACTGGAAATAAACCCCGATTATCCTCAACCGCACCAGATTTCACGGGTTGTTGACAGCCTCAGGGATGGCCGGGTGATCGCGTATCCGACCGACACGACCTATGGAATCGGTTGTTCGATCTTCTGTAAAAAAAGTATCGAACTAATCTATCAGATGAAACAGCGCGATCGTCGCAAACCGTTCTCGGTTATCTGCTCGTCCCTGTCTGAAATCTCCCGGTATGCCCGGGTCAGCAACTCTGCCTTCAAGATAATAAAACGTTATCTTCCGGGACCATATACGTTTGTATTTGAAGCGACACGTGAAGTCCCTGATCTGCTTCTGACCCGCCAGAAAACGGTCGGGATCCGCATTCCTGATAACAGAATATGCTGCAATCTTGTGACCGCACTGGGCAATCCGATTATAACCACCAGTGCCAATATTTCCGGTGAAGAGCCGGAAGGAGACCCGCGCAGAATTGCTGAAACTTTTGGAAACCAGCTCGATTTTATCATTGACGGTGGTGTTCTGACAACCGACGTCAGCTCTGTCGTGAGCCTGATTGGTGATATCCCGGAGGTATTACGGGTCGGGCTTGGTGATGTCTCGTGGTGTGGCAGCTAAAGGGGGTAGGGTGTGCGTAAACGTACCGTCAGAAATGGTATGCGTCTGGTTATGGCGGCTTTGATATTGATTGTTCTGGCCAGCTTTTATCACGTGCAGCTGTCTGATCTGTTATCATTGTCACCGGATGCAGAGAGCCGGGTCTATCGCCTCGGAATGTTCTGGGCGGCAGCGATCGGTGGCTATGGCGTTGTGGTGACGGCCCTCGGTTTCGCGCTTTCACCACTCAAAAATGATTTCCAGATCCGTCTCATGCCGGTTTTTCTTGCTGTTTC
>VFJM01000156.1 GCA_009886055.1 Geobacter sp.
AAGAGCTTATGAACCCGAGAGAAGGTCTGGCGCTCGGTTCGATCTCTTCGATCGTCATGCCTACCGATCTGCGCAAGGTGCTGGGTGAAAATATGAACTTCTTCCTGCGCCACTACAAACCATCCCCGATGGGCGGTATACAGAGAGAGTTCCACTAAATAGAATTGAGTAATGCGGAGATACGGAGAACTGCATAACCCAAAGCAAAAACCAGCAGATTCGGGTTTAACGTCATAAAGAACCTGTTTGTAGTTGAATTAATCCCTTTGGTTTTCTCCGTCTCTCTGCCTCTCCGTGTTATTAAAATATTTTTTATATCCGACGAAGATTGGAGATACATAGCAATGACTGATTACTATAAACATAATCCTCTGATTCACCGCGATCGCCGCTTGAGCCTGTCACAATCGGAATGGGTACGTTCGTTTGCCTGTGGAGACCTGAAACCGCTGATCGTCTGCCGCGGTCCGATACGCAAAGAGGCCATGGATGTCTACACGGAGATGGGTATCACCCATTTCGGAATCCTGCTGTCCGAAAAGGATTCGATTGTCTATCCGAACGCTCTTGCTCCGGAATTGCGCCAGTTGACCGATTCGACCCGCGTCCACCGGGTGCCCGACTACAGTGGCGCCAGCAAGGAAGAGCGTGTCGAGCGCATGAATCAGATTATTCTGATTGCCAAGGAGAATGGTTATGACTCGGTTTTTGCCGGTTATGGCTTCATGGCGGAGGATGAAGAGTTTGTCGCTACGATTGAAAACGCCGGGCTCAAATTTATCGGACCATGCGCAGTAACTCAGGCCAAGGCCGGGAAAAAGGACGAAGCCAAACGAACCGCTCTGGCTGTGAACGTCAGTGTTACCCCCGGGATCAACAACATAACGGCGCTGACCCTGCTGAAGAAATTTCCGACCCGTGAAAGGTTGATCAAGCTGGCCGATGCCGAGGGGCTTGATTGCAGCAGTACGGTGCTTAACGACACGAAAATAAATCTTGAAGCGCTGGCTGATCTCATCTTGATGGCCTCATATCGTAAAGGTATCGATCTTTTCTCGATCGATGAGTTGTGTGCCCAGGTACAGGCCGAGGTAGTGGAACTGTTCCGCAAATATCCGCAGAGCCGCTTCCGCATTAAAGCGATCGGCGGTGGTGGCGGCAAGGGGCAGCGTATTCTGGGGGCCTCGCTTCTGTCCCTCAAGAAAGCTACCGATAAGCAGATTGCTGCTGCGGCAGTGGAAGCACCGACGCTCGTACGTGAAGTCCTGAACGAAGTCAAAGCCAACGGTGTCGGCGACAATAAAAACGTACTGGTTGAATTGAACATTGAGCAGACCCGCCACAATGAGATTCAGTTGCTCGGCAATGGTCAGTGGTGTATTTCGCTCGGGGGGCGCGATTGCTCCCTGCAGATGCATGAACAGAAATTGCTGGAGGTCTCCGTTACCCAGGAAGGGCTGACCGCCGCCATCGAAAGCGCGAGGAAAGCGGGTCGCAAGGCCGAAGTTAAGGCGCTGGAGAGCGATCTGAAGGTACTCAAGCGGATGGAAGAAGAGTCGGCGCGTTTCGGCCAGGCTGTCGGGCTTGATTCCGCTTCAACCTTCGAATGCATTGTCGACCGCGACCGGCACTACTTCATGGAGGTCAACACCCGTATCCAGGTTGAGCATCGTGTCACCGAACTCTGCTACAGCCTCAAATTCACCAACCCCAAGAATAAAAATGACTTTTTCATCGTCGAGTCGCTGGTTGAAGCGATGGCTCTCATCGCTCGGCACAAGGAACGTCTTCCCAAACCTGAGCGGTTCGTGCGTTTCAACGCATCCGCAGAGGCCCGTCTGAATGCGACTGATGCCTCGCTTTCGCCCCATGCCGGCGGCATGATTCGGTACTGGTCCAAGCCGATTGAAGGTGAAATCCGCGATGACCAGGGTATCTGTCTGGTAAATCCTGATACCGGAATGTTCATGCGCTACCGGGTGGCCGGAGCCTACGATTCAAACATCGCCCTGCTCCTTACCAAGGGGGATAACCGCCTCGAGAGCTACCAGCATATGGCAAAGGTGCTTTGCCACACAACCTTGCGCGGCAACGACCTCGGTACCAATCTGGAGTTCCATTACGGACTGGTCAACTGGTTCCTGGGTTATAACGTCATGGCCAAGCCGACCACCCGCTTTGTCGTGCCGTACCTGACCCTGGTCGGTCAACTGAAAGAAGAGGCCAGCAAGCTTGACCCGGTCTTCGCCTTTATCCAGATGAAGAAGCAGTATGCCAAGCTGGCGGGTGAGCAGTTCCCCGATCAGCCCGATGTTGCCAAGGCTATATCGCAGACTCTCGATCGCAAGGGGACTCTGGTAACCCGCCCGATAGAAAAATTCATCGAGGATCCGCACCTCCTGTCCGGGTGGTTGAGCCTCAACCGAAAGAACTTCAAGCTTGAGAATGGTAAGGTTGTATGGCTCAAAAATCCGTTGAACATACTCGATGAGACGTACAAGTACTTGAATATGAACTATCGTGCCGCCGTGCCGGCGGCCGAGGTCATCTGGAACCATGATAACGACGTGCTGCAGAAGGCGCTCAGTTTCTACGCCACGCTCAACGAAACATTCAAGCTGGGCACCGATGACCATGCCAAACTGAACAGCATCATTCAGAAGGAAAAGCCACAGGGTGGCTATTCTGCAGAATTGTGGGCGGAGATCCGTGCGTCGCACTTCGGCTTCGAAGCAGGTGTCGAACTTCTCGGGATGCTGTTCCTGATTGCCGATAAAACCAATTTCTGGGTTTTCCGGGTCGAAGAGGATCTTGAAGTGACAATTCCCGAGTATCTGTTCGATGCCGAACTTCAAACCCGCATGAAAAAGATTCTGGTCCCGCCCCCCGCCACGAAAGCCGATGAAGTCGTAGCGGTCTGCGGCGGTATGTATTACGGCCAGGAAGCCCCCGGTCTTCCTACCTTCGTGCATGAGGGCATGCATTTTGAGAAAGGGCAGGCGCTCTACATCATCGAAGTCATGAAGATGTTCAATACTGTCCGGGCAACCTACTCCGGTACAATCGACAAGATTGTTATCCAGAGCGGCGATGGTTCCATCGTTCAGAAGGGACAGCCGCTTTTCAAGATCACTCCTGATGAAAAATTTGTCGAAGTCGATCCGAAGGCGATTGAAAAGGAAAAACGTGAGCGAACGACTGAATATTTGAAGGCAGTGCTGCATAACTCATTGTAGGCACAGATACGAATGTTTTGATGAAGTTAAGGCCAGAGAGGGGAGTGTAACTTCTCCTCTGGTCTTTTTTTTGAACACAATTTTGAAAGGAGTCATATATGAGCATCGACGACAGCAAGCAGAAGTGGAATGAGAAAGTTGTCAAAGGGGTCGCCAGGTCACCCGAACGGATGGAAAAGTTCCTGACGACTTCCAATATAGAGATGGAGCGCTGCTTCACCCCCGGATTCGACTACCCCGGTTATGAAGAACAGCTCGGTTTTCCGGGCGAGTACCCCTATACCCGCGGTGTACAGCCGACCATGTACCGCGGACGCTTCTGGACCATGCGCCAGTATGCCGGATTCGGCACCGCCAAAGAGTCCAATGAACGCTACAAATACCTTCTCTCCGCAGGCCAGACCGGGCTTTCGATCGCCTTTGACCTCCCAACCCAGATGGGGTATGACTCAGACGCCGGCATGAGTCTCGGGGAAGTCGGCAAGGTCGGAGTGGCGATCGATTCGCTGGCTGACATGGAGATCCTCTTTGACGGCATCCCGCTCGACAAGGTTTCCACCTCGATGACGATCAACTCCACCGCTGCCATCCTGCTCTGCATGTACATCGCCGTGGCAGAAAAACAGGGGGTTTCGGCCGACAAGATCTCCGGCACCATCCAGAACGACATCCTCAAGGAATACATGGCCAGAGGCACCTACATCTATCCCCCCAAGGAATCAATGAGGATCATCACCGACATCTTCGCCTACTGCAAAGACAATGTACCCAAATGGAACACCATCTCCATCTCCGGCTACCACATCCGTGAGGCCGGCTCCAGCGCCGTGCAGGAAGTTGCCTTCACGCTTGCCGACGGCATCGCTTACGTTGAAGCAGCCATCAAGGTTGGCCTGGAAGTGGATGAATTTGCCCCGCGGCTGGCTTTCTTTTTCAATGCCCACAACAACCTGTTTGAAGAGGTTGCCAAGTTCCGCGCCGCAAGAAGGATCTGGGGAAAAATAATGAAGGAGCGTTTCGGCGCCAAAGACCCGAAATCACAGATGCTCCGTTTCCACACCCAGACCGCCGGCTGCACCCTGACCGCCCAGCAACCGGACAACAACATCATGCGTGTCACAATACAGGCGCTGTCGGCTGTGCTGGGGGGAACCCAGTCGCTGCACACCAACTCCCGTGACGAAGCGCTGGCCCTGCCGACGGAGGACTCGGTCCGGATCGCCCTGCGCACGCAGCAGGTCATTGCGTATGAATCCGGCGCGGCTGACAGCATCGATCCGCTGGCCGGCTCGTTCCTGGTGGAATCATTGACTGACCAGATCGAAAAAGCTGCCCTGGAATACATCGCCAAGATTGACAAGCTGGGGGGAGCAGTAGAGGCGATCTCGCGCGGCTTCCAGCAGAAGGAGATCCAGGATTCGGCCTATGCCTACCAGAAATCGATCGAGAAAAACGAGCTGATCATCGTCGGCGTTAACAAGTTTACCGTCACTGAGCCGCCACCGACCGGCCTGCTGAGGGTCAAGGAAGAGGTGGAGATCTCCCAGAAGAAGTCGCTGGGCGAGATGAAGGGAGGGCGGGATAACTCTGCTGTTACTGCGGCACTGGCTCAGCTGGAAACAGCCGCTAAAAGCACGGATAACCTGATGCCGCACATCCTGGCTGCGGTCAAAACCTATGCCACGCTGGGAGAAATTGCGGATGTGTTCAGAGGGGTGTTCGGTAAACACACCGAGACCGTTGTGCTGTAGGTATAAAATACCGGAACGCCAGGGATGATAATGTCGGCAACATATACATTGTATTTCACCCGATCAATTACATTGACCTTGTAGAGACGTTGCATGCAACGTCTCTACGATTCACCGTGATTATTCAGAAAGGTTTACCATGCTTACAAAAATCAGCCACATTGGCATCGCCGTAACATCACTTGATGCTAACATCCCGTTTTACCGCGACAACCTCGGCATGGAATTTGCCGGTATTGAGGAGGTTGCCGAGCAGAAGGTGCGGGTTGCCATGTTTCAGGTGGGAGAATCCAAAATCGAGCTTTTGGAACCAACTTCCGAAGATAGTCCGGTTGCCAGGTTCATCGAAAAAAGCGGTCCCGGTATCCACCATATTGCCTACGAAGTTGCGGATATCGAGGCGGCAATTGCCACGCTGCGTGCCGAAGGCGCCCGGATGATCGATGAGAAGCCGCGAAACGGCGCGCACGGCACACGCATAGCCTTTATTCATCCGAAGAGCAGTAACGGTGTGCTGACCGAATTATGTCAGGCTGGGCATGAGCGTATTTAAGAAGGAATTAAATAATCTATTGTTCTATTATAGGACAAATGACAGCTTTATGTGAATTTTATGTTGACATCCGTTTGATTTGTTGTATATTGCCGCCATTCAAATAGAACAAAAGCCTGAAACAAGCGAACCTAGAAGTAGCTAACCGATTATAATTACTGAGCACCAGCGGCTGCTGGCAGCAACGACCGGGAGCGAAACAAACTGTGGACGTTTCAGAAAGAAAAAATAGTTGTGTAGTTATAATTGTGCCTTTAGGCATCCGCTTCTGAGCTGGATGCTTAAAGGTTTTTGTGTTTAAAGGTCTTTGTTTCTGATGGCGATGTTGTTTGAGAAGTTCAGGCCAAATTTACTGCGAAAGGTGGTGAGCAACGGCATCAAGCTAATCTGACAGTACGTAAACCGCAGTTGTACAAGCAACTATCATAAAATGGGAGGAACAAAAATGAATTTCAAAAAAGCAGCAGCAATCGTAGCAGCAGCAGG
>VFJM01000102.1 GCA_009886055.1 Geobacter sp.
ACTGCAGAGTGGACGATGTAATCTGACGGCCGGTTGCGGCACAGAAACGGCAGACCAGTTCCCCCCCCTGCTGCATGAGCGCGCCACGTTCGTCAAAAACCGAGCCGCAGCGGCTGCACCCCTCCAGCGAAGGGCGGTAGCCGAGAATATTCAGCAGATTGATTTCAAACATGCGGCGGTCCGCCTCGCCACTGTGGCCGGAGTCCAGGCGCTCAAGATAGGCGGCCAGCAGACGGTACAGGCGCGGCAGAGGCTGTCCTTCCGGGGTGAGGCACTCCACCAGTTCACAGGCGTACAACCCATGGGCAATGGCACCGAGTACACCCCGAATCCCGGAATAGAGGGTGATGACGTCAGCGCTCCGCAAGGAAGAGAGGCCGTCCTTATGGTGCAGCTGGAGATCTATCCGGGCAAACGTCTCCAGGGCCGGTCCGAAGCGTTTGCGACTGTTGCGGGCGCCGCGCGCAAATCCCTTTAACCGACCGTGTTCGAGCGTAAAGAGTGACACGATCCGGTCACTCTCACCATAGTCGGACGATGAAAGCACGAAGGCTTGTAGCTTTTCGAGATGCATGGCGATTTCTGCAGCTCCTGCGCGGCGAGAATGTGGTGAAGTTTCGGGTAACTATGATACACTTCGTTCAGTGAACTGCAGAACAATTAATAACACACAGGTTGCCCACATGATAGCTTCTGAAACGCTGGTCAGGCTCGAATTCGACAAACTACTGGCTGAAATTTCCCGGCATGCCCACAGTTCCTGTACTGCAGCGCGTATCCAGAGCATCCGGCCGCTCAATGACCTTCAAGAAATCGTAACAATATCAGGTCGTATCGGCGAGATTCGCGCACTTGATCGCTCCGGTATCTCACTTGCTCTGGGGAGTTTTGAGGATATCCGGCCATCTCTCGAGCTCTTGAGGCCGGCTGGAGCCATTCTGGCGCCGCTCGAATTGCTCCTGTTTGTTCCGGTTCTGCGGCTGTATGCTGCGCTGTCCCGTCAATGCACGCACCGGGATGACATCCCCCTGCTGAAATCAATTGAGCCTCAGTTGCGGCCCTTTCCCGATATTCTCGAGCCGCTCGTGGCTTCTATTGACAGCGACGGCAGCATCATGGATTCCGCCTCGACCCTGCTCAGGGAGACCCGCCGTGCCAAACGGAGTCTTGCGGGACGAATCCGCAAAAAAATTGAGGAGATTATCCGGAACAGCGGCATAGAGAAGTTTCTGCAGGACGACTTCATCACGCAGCGCTCCGGACGCTGGGTGATTCCGGTGCGCATGGATTCCAAGGGGATGGTCAAGGGTGTCGTGCATGATGTCTCCTCCTCGGGCGAAACCGCTTTCATGGAGCCGCTGGAGATTATCCCCTTCGTCAACGAACTGGAAAATCTGACCGCGGAGGAAAAAGCGGAGGAAATTCGTATCCTGCGCCAGCTCTCAAGCTGGCTGCGCGAAGATGCCGATCAGATTGCCGCCTGCTTTGAAACTCTTCTGGAGATGGATCTGCTGAACAGTATGGCGCGCTTTGCTGTCGAGTTCGATCTGGAGCCGGCTACGCTTAACGAACAGGGCACATTATGCCTCGTGGAGGCTCGTCACCCGCTGCTGCTGATGATGCAGAAGCGGGGGGTGCTTAAAATCGTCGAGCCGCTCGGGCTTGAGCTGGGTGGATCTGCTCCGGACTCCGCTTCGGTCATGGTCATCACCGGCCCCAACGCCGGCGGCAAGACCATCGCCCTCAAGACGGCCGGGGTGCTTGCGCTGATGGCGCTTTCCGGTCTGCCGGTGCCTGCAGGACCGCGCTCCACCTTTCCGCTGATTGATTCGCTTCTGGTCGATATCGGCGATGAACAGTCGATCGAACAGAGCCATTCCACCTTTTCGGCCCATGCCGCCCGGATTACCGCCATTCTTCAGAGAAGCGGCGCTCGCACACTGGTGCTGCTGGACGAGCTGGGGGCCGGCACCGAGCCGCTGCAGGGGGCGGCCATCGCCTGCGGGGTGCTGCATGAACTGCAGCAGCAGGGGAGCATGGTGATTGCGACCACGCACCTGAGCGATATCATCGGTTTTGTCCATCGCTCTCCCGGCATGATCAACGCCGGGATGGAATTTGACGATGCCAGCTTCACACCGCTCTACCGTCTGATCGTCGGCGAACCGGGGCAGTCGCATGCCGTGGAGATCGCCCGCCGTTTCGGGATGCCGGAGCGGGTGATCGCCTTCGCCCGCCGGATGCTCGGCAATGCCGGCAGCGAATTTGCTGGGCTGTTAACCGAACTGCGCCAGCGGCGGAAAGAGTTTGAAGATCTCCGCAAATCTCTCCACGCGCGTGAGCGGTCGCTTGACCTGCGGAGTGCAGAACTTGACCAGCGGGCGGATGAAGTCTTCCAGATCCGTAAAGAGGCCGCCGAAAGGGGGTGGAGTGATGCCAAAGAGCTGATTTCCGCGACAAGGCGGCGCACGAACGCACTGCTGGATGAGCTGAAGCGTGAGAAACGGGGTGAAATTGTCGATGAGCTGCGTCAGGCCGAGACGGAGCTGATTAAAGAGCTTAAGCCGGGGGCTGCCCTGCCGGAACGGCTGCCGCTGACGTCGGTCAAACAGGGAGCCGCCGTTCATATCACTTCATTAGGGTATGATGGCGTCGTGCTCTCGCTGGACGGCCGCCATGCCAAGGCGCGGGTGAGAGCCGGACGGATGGAGCTGGATGTCCCCGTGACGGATCTGTCCTACCCCCAGGGCACCCCGGGGCGAAGCGGGAAAAAACCCGCCACCGCGCCCTGGAAGGTGGATATCGTCGAGAGTGAACAGCGTGAGTTGAAGCTGATCGGGATGCGGGTGGACGAGGCGCTGACGGAACTGGAACCGTTCATCAACCACGCCCACGCTGCCCGTCTGGGCGAAGTGCGGATCATACACGGAGTCGGCAGCGGCCGGCTGCGCGATGCCGTGCGGGAAGAGCTGGAGCGGCACCCTCTGGTCGCGGGACACCGGCCGGGTGAACCGCACGAAGGTCGCGATGGTGCTACGGTGGTGACATTAAAAGTGTAATCTTCGGTTATTTTCCGGGAGGGACTCAGCCATGCCAGAAAAGAAAATCGGTGAACTGCTGGTCGAAAACAAGTTGATCACTGCCGAGCAATTCAGTGAGGCGCTTGAAATGCAGCGGATGAATCCGACACAGCCAATCGGACAACTGCTGTGTCAGATGGGGTTGTTGAAGACCGTTGATCTGGAAAACGTTCTGGATCACAACAACAAGCGGCGCAAATTGGGAGACATACTTATTTCCCAGAACCTGATTGACGAAGAACGTCTCAACAATGCTCTTAAAATCAGTAAGGAGGAAAAAATACCGCTCGGCAGGGCTCTGGTCAGACAGCATCTTGTTGAGGAAGAACAGCTGTCGCGGGCGGTAGCATCCCAGTACGACCTGAAGTATGTCAGCCTCGCCGGTGTACGCTTCGATCAGGAACTGTCCGGTTTTATCAACGCGTCATTTGCACAGCGCCGCCGAATCGTACCAATCAGGTGCAGAGACAATTGCCTGACGATTGCCATGGTAAATCCCCTTCAGCGAGACGAACTTGCTCAGCTTGAAAGCTGGTGCAAGATGCGGGTCCTCCCGGTCATCGCCACGGAGAGTGACATTATCATCGCCCAGCAGAAGGTGTTCAAGCTGAGCGGATCGGCCCGCCATGATGAACTTAATTTTGAGTTGTCTGAAGACCAGGTTCGCGAAAGCAGCAAGTCGAAGTACGTCAGTGATTTTATCAGTGCTGATGTTGATCTCCTGGTTAAACGCATTATCACTACCGGTATCAGGGATAACGCCAGCGATATCCATCTGGAAACTACCGAGCAGGGGATGGATGTACGCTACCGTATCGACGGGATCCTTCAAGCGGTCGAAATGGGAGCGGACGAAGCATTGATAAGTCCGAATTCCCGGCAGATAATCTCGAAGATCAAGATCATGTGCGATATGGATATTGCGGAGCGGCGCAGACCACAGGACAGCAGTTTTAAAATGAAAGTGTCTAAAGGAGGGACGGTTCGCGGGGTTGATTTCCGTATTTCCACGCTGCCGACGCAGTACGGCGAAAATGTTGTAATCAGGATCCTGGACAAACGGAGCGGGGACATATCTCTGGAGTCGCTCGGATATGCTCCCGAACATGTCTTCGCGCTCTATCAGACGCTGGACAAGCCAACCGGCATCTTTCTGGTGACCGGTCCGACCGGTTCCGGCAAGTCATCCACTCTGTACGCCATCCTCTCGCGCATCAACACCCCCGGAGTCAAGACCCTCACCATTGAAGATCCGATCGAATACGCCATCGACGGCATCACGCAGACCGAGGTCAATGACATTGTTGGCAACACCTTTGCCCGCCTGTTGCGTGCCTTCCTGCGCCAGGATCCGGATAACATCATGGTTGGCGAGATCCGCGATCTTGAGACCGCCACCATCTCCATGCGCGCTGCCTTGACCGGCCATACGGTGCTTTCAACCCTGCATACCAACGATGCAACCAGCGCTGTAACGCGACTTATCGATATGGGGGTCGAACCGAGCCTGATTGCTACCACCCTGCGCTGTGTGCTGGCTCAACGCTTAGTCCGCCATTCCTGTCAGAAGTGCCGGACACGGTATACTCCCTCTGAAGAGATCATGGCGGAATTCGGAATACCGGTCAATAGTGCTATGGAATTTGTCCAGGGGAAGGGATGTCCGGCATGTAATTTTACCGGATTCAGCGGTCGTCTCCCGATTGTTGAATTGTGGATTCCCACCCGTGACGAACTTCTGACATTCAACCGGCGGCCTGATAATCGCACTCTACATAATGCCGTATTTGCGCAATCGAACCGCCCGATGATGATTGAGGACGGGTTCCGTCGGGTGCAGGCGGGAGAAACCACACTGGAGGAATTGTTGCGGGTCGTTCCATTCGAACAACTTGAGGCCGGGAGAGAAAGGGTCGCCCGGCTGTTTGCAATGAAATAAAAAATCAACCAATCCGAAGGGATCGCATGGAGATGGAGCCAAGCGGCAGCCCCTCGGTCTTCCAGTGGGCCGAGATGCAGAGGATCGCCTTCGGCCGCGGAATCGCAGCGGCTGCCTCGCGCCAGGCTGAAGCGTAACCGTTCTCCTCGATCGCGTTCATCGGGCTGCCGTGTCCGATGAAGAGAGCCGGCATGAGATGCTTTACGGTCATTTCGCTCCTCCCAGCTCCCACACCGTAAGCTGAGCCACCGTATGCTGGAACTTCCTCCTCGTCTCGCGGATCACGAACGGCACGTCACGCGGCTCGCCCAGCAGGCGGAAGTGCTTCGCCAGCGCCTCCTTCAATCCATCCAGCGACCAGACCGGTTCCCCCGCCTCGCGGTACCCCCCAAGCCACTCCTCTTTTTTCGTATACTCCTCCAGCCAGGTATAGGGGGAGGTGATCACCAGCAGGCCGCCGGGATTCATCCGTTCGTGAATTGTGCCTAGGAATTTTCTCGGAGAGTAGATCCGGTCGATCAGGTTGGCGGCCAGCACCAGGTCGTAGCCGCTGAATTTTTCCGGGAGGTTGCAGGCGTCGCCCTGGAAAAACTGCACACGGTCGCGAACCTTGTCCAGCCCCAGCTCCTCCAGGGTAATCTCGTGGAAGGAGACGATCTCCCCCTCCTCCGGCAATGTGTAGCGCAGGGAGCTCTCCCCCTGCATCCGGGCGGCGAGGCGGAAGAAGCGGGTGGAGAAATCCAGCCCGGTTACGCTGTGGAAGCCCGCTTTGGCCAGTTCAAAAGAGGCCCTTCCCAGGGCGCACCCCAGATCAAGGGCATGACCCATGGAACGCCCCTGCATCAGTTCCAGGCAGATCCGGGCACAGCTCTGCGGAAAATTGGCCACGCCGAAATGTTCCGGGCCGTAATGGGCGTCGCAGTACTGGGACGCCAGGGCATCGCTTTCGTAGCGGTCATCGTGGATGACAATCGGCGCGGCGCTTTCCACGTAGCGGAATCCGGCGTGCTGGAAGAAGTGCCGCCGGAAGGCGTAGCGCGAGTCCCGCGTGGCCTCATTGCCGGTGGAGATCCACGATCCCCCCTTGATCAGGTTGTGGCGGGTATCGAAGGTCGGGGTGGAGAAGTCGTCGTACCAGGGGTGGACCTCGAAGCCGTGGAACGGGTAGATCGGGGTTTCGGTCCACTGCCACACATTGCCGAGCACGTCGAAGAAGTCGCCGGTTTTGAACCGGTCGATCGGACAGGATGAGGCCCAATATTCCAGGTTGATATTGCCCGGCGCCTTATTCCACTGCGGCTGGTCCGGGATGGTGCACACGTCACGGAGCCGGTTCCACTCGTCCTCGCTCGGCAGACGGATCGGTGTGCCGCTCCGGTCCGACTTCCAGTTGCAGAATGCCTTGGCCTCCAGATAATTGACCTCCACCGGCCAGTTCCAGGGAAGATCAATTTCGCTGGCCATCGTGCGCAGCTTCCAGTTGCCTCCGGTCTTGATCCAGAACAGCGGATATTCAGCCTGCCTGAACTCACGCCAGTTCCACCCTTCCTCATCCCACCACTGTCGTTCGCGATAGCCTCCTGCCACAACGAACCCCAGGAATTCCCGGTTGGAGGTGAGGTGCTCTGCCGCCTTGAAACCGGGTACGTCGGCGGTGTGCAGTCCGTACTCGTTATCCCAGCCGTAGAGCGGATGATCCTTTGTCTTGCCAAGGGTGACGCTGCCTCCGGCAACTGCAAGGAGCCGGTTGGCAGGCGGTTCGCCCGACTCGCGGCAGATGTCCCATAGTGGCAACGGCTGCACCTGATCGAGCGGGAGCTGGCGGATCAGCACCGACGAAGTCTCCAGATGGATGCGCTGGTGTTCGATCCCCATCATGATGCCCCAGAACGGATCTTCCCAGGCGATCGGAAGCGTCATCGGCAGCCGCCGGATCAGACCGTCAATCAGTTCGCGGGCCTGATCACGGTATGCCTTGACCTCTTGCCGGGCCGGCCAGTCGTAATGCGCTTCATTCAGGTCATCCCAGGACATCTCGTCCACCCCCACGGCAAACATCGACTCGAAACGGGGGTTGATGCGGGTGTCGATGACCCTGGCGACCGTCAGTTTGTTGATATAGAAGGTGGCGGTATGGCCGAAATAGAAGATCAGGGGGTGGCGCAGCCGGTCTGCGCGCAGGTAAAACGTATCGTCGTATCGGAGCGTGTCATACAGCTTTTCATCGATATCGAAGGTGGC
>VFJM01000317.1 GCA_009886055.1 Geobacter sp.
ACAAAGGCCTTTGCATCCAAGGAAAAGGATAATTGTGAAATGTGCCACAGTAAAAAGAAATAACGACTATTTACTCCGCGGGCACGCCATAACACCCCCTGGTCATTCCAGGCAGGCGTGATACGACTTTTTTCTTTTTTGCTTCAACTTTTGCCATCTGCTTTCGAGGACATACTGCTTCCGGCATTATCCCCTCGAAAGCAACAGGGCAATTTTTTTTCGCCTCTGCATGCCCGTGTTTCCGCCACGTTCAAATCTTCCTGACCGTATTTTTTTTAAGCAGTTACCCATTTATAATTGACATGCATCAGTACTGTCCTCTATTGTCGACACGTTTTGCTATTATTACAGGTAGAAGGAGCAGGGACCATGCGGAAATGTATATTACTTTCAGCCATCGCGCTATTATTGACAGCCGTTATGGCCGGAGCGGCCGAGTACAAGGATGTCACCTTTACCTTCAAAAACGCCGGACCGGTTGTTTTCAGCCATGAATTCCACCTTAAAAAATACAATAATAAATGTAAAATATGCCACGATGCGATCTTCAGCCTGAAAAGCAAAAAACGCTTTACCATGGCTGAAATGGAGAAGACCAAATCCTGCGGAGCGTGCCATAGCGGTATAAAAGCATTCAGTGTCGCCAACGAGAAGGATTGTTCACGCTGTCATAGCGGTAAGCCGCGGGATATTACATACTCGGTAAAAGGTATCGGCACATCGGTATTCAGCCATGCGACACACATCGCCAAAACCGGCGGCGCCTGCAAAGGGTGCCACAATGGCATTGTCATAACCGGCAAGGAAAGAGCGGTTACCATGGCAGAAATGGAAAAAGGGCGTACCTGTGGCTCGTGCCATAACGGAAAGCGCGCGTTTGCGGTAACGGCGAACTGTGAACGCTGCCACAAAGGGCTCAAGCCGAAGGAAATCACATTCAACCTGAAAGGTGTAACACCGGCAACTTTTAGCCACACATTCCATACCCAGGCATACAGCTGCAAAGATTGCCATACCAAAACCTTTCCCTACAAGACCGTTGTCGGCAAAGCTACCATGGATGACATGGTCAAAGGCAAATCCTGTGGTATCTGTCACAACGGCAAGGATGCTTTTGCCTCTTCCGGTGATTGTGACAAATGTCATAAAGGAATGAAACCGGGGAAAATCACCTTTAAAACATCGGCCGGTGAAGCGACCTTCAGCCACGAATTCCACCTGCAAAACTACAAATGTGCCGATTGCCACACCAAGATATTTCCTTTCAGGAGTGGTGCATCAAAAGCCACCATGAGCGACATGGAGTCCGGCAAATCATGCGGAGCATGCCACAACAAAGGCAAGGACGCCTTCCCGGTGCAAGATGATTGCGGCAAGTGCCACAAGATGTAGGCTCAATGGGGAACGTATTGTTACATAACCGTTGATCACGGTTTTAAAGGGGTGGCAGACATAGTCTGTCACCTTTTTTTTGCAGGGAGTTGTGCTTTTCCGTTTAGCTGGTACCATTACCGGCAATGACGAGCGCAAAGCGCTGAAAACCACAACAAAGGAGAGAAGACATGATGAAGATGATCGTTGCAGTACTGACAGTAACCGTTTTTGCCGGGTCGGCATTTGCCGCTGAGGTGATTGAGATGAAGCGAGGGGTTTCCTTCAAACACAATGCACATGCCGAAGCCCTTAAAGACTGCAAAACGTGTCATGAAAAAGCCGAGGGAGGTAAGATTGAAGGCTTCGGCAAGGATTTTGCCCACAAGAAATGCAAGGATTGCCACAGCGAGATGAAGAAAGGTCCGACAAACTGCAAAGGGTGCCATCCCAAGTAGCATGACTGTCCTGCGGAGACGGCCAGCTGCCCGGGTCAGTCCGGGAACGTCCTCTTACATACCAGATGGTTTCAGATAAATAACCGGGGCGACAGACATGGCCTGTCGCCCTTTTTTTATGTGACAGTTGTGCTTTTTCGTTTAGCTGGTACCATTAAAATGTTTACAGCTTTGCACTGATGCTGATGTTGCCGGAATAAATTTGCCTGGAGGATTGAGAAATGTACCTTCGCATCGTCGTAGCATTGATTCTGTTGTTCCTGACGTCAGCGCCTGTACCAGCACCAGCCCAGCAGGGAATGGCCATTGACCCGGCCACCTGCCTGGGGTGCCACAGTGACAAGATTTCTGTGCACGATTTTGCCAACTCGGTGCATGGCAAGAAT
>VFJM01000315.1 GCA_009886055.1 Geobacter sp.
AATCGGACTATTTTGCTGTTGATGCCAAGGTGCTGGAATAACGGCGAGAAGCCGGCGGTGATTATCAGCAGGTCAAAAGGCCCGGTGCATCCGCATCGGGCCTTTTGAAAACAGGGAT
This sequence comes from Geobacter sp., assembly GCA_009886055.1. Classification (GTDB taxonomy): domain Bacteria; phylum Desulfobacterota; class Desulfuromonadia; order Geobacterales; family Pseudopelobacteraceae; genus JACRCG01. Next base: position 119 of record VFJM01000315.1, read on the forward strand.
TTGCCGTTTATACCGCTACGTCTGTTCCGGTCAGTACTTCACCTTGAGAAAATTCAACTCCTCCTTGGTGACGTCCTTCCCGCGTTTCAGGTTCCAGTTGCCGACCCAGGCCTTGAAAGTATTCAGGTTGGCCGAGCGCTCTGCTTCATTGGCACCCAGGTGCTCGTACATGTTGCCCGCTTTCTTGTCAGCCTTGCCGCTGCCGTCATCCAGACGCCGCATCAAGGCGCCGGCATCTGGCCAGCCGACATGGGCGATCAGGTGGCTGTAGGTATCCAGGCGCATGCCGATATTTTTGTCTGTCCACTTTTTCTTATCCTTGCTGAACTCACCGTGTTCCGGAGAATCCTTGCCGTGGCATCCCGCACACTGTTTTTCAAAGATCGGCTTGATATCCTTCTGCCAGGTCACCTCTGCCGCCTCCGCCTGCACAGCCCACACAAATGCCAGTGCTCCCAGTCCTATCATCAGTTTCTTCATCATACCTTCTCCTTTGCAAGGTTCGGCCCGAAGCCGTTTATTGTGGCGCTACTGCGCCATCCTTTTCAGCACCTGCTCCAGCTTGCGCAACTCCTCGCCATAACCGGACCAGTTACCCTGGCGCTGCAGGTTGATCGCCCTATCATAAAGGCTCATCGCTTCTTTTGCAAGCGAGGATGGTGATGCTTTCGAATCTGTTGCCACCGCCGCAGAGGCAGCCGCAACAGCTTTTTTACCACCGAAGAGTCGCTGCAGGGCCAGTTCAAGATTCTCCTCCATGACGACCTGATCCCCGAAGGCAACAATCACCCGCTTCAGTTCGGGGAGACCGGCCTTGTCGGCGGCAAGAAACAGCGGCTGCACGTAGAGCAGCGACTTTTCAATCGGTATCACGAGCAGACTCCCCCGGATAACCTCCGAACCGCGCTGGTTCCAGAGCGTCAGCTGCTGGGATATAAAGGAATCCTGGTTGATGCGGGCATCGATCTGTTTCGGGCCATAGACCAACCTGTCGCGCGGAAACGTGTAAGCCCTGATTTTTCCGTAATTTTCCCCATCGCAGCGGGCCGTCAGCCATGCGGCCAGATTGTCCCGCTTGGAGGGGGTAAACGGCAGGAGCAGGATATACTCCTCCACCTTTTCACCCGGCAGCTTCATGATCGTGTAGTACGCTTCCATCGGCTTTTCGCCGAGGGCCGGAATCTCCCAGAGATTCTCCTTGTTGTAGAAGACCTTCGGATCGGTCATGTGGTAGGCGGCAAACATGGCGGCCTGCAACTGGAGGAACTGGTGCGGGTAGCGGACATGCGTGCGCAGATCGTCAGACATGGCCGTCATCGGCTTGAAGAGACCGGGGAACATTCGGCTGTAGACCTTTACCAGGACATCATTCGGATCGCTGATATAGAAGCCGACCGAGCCGTCATAGGCATCGACGACTGTCTTAACGGAGTTTCTCATGTAGTTTATCCCCCCCCTGAGCGGCTTCGAATAGGGGAGACGATCCGAATAGGTGTAGGCATCAATGATCCATTTGAGCCTGCCCGTTGCATCCACCACCATGTAGGGGTCGCCGTCGAAACGGAGAAAGGGCGCGATTGCCTTGATTCGCTCGTTGATGTTGCGGTTGTAGATGATGCGGCTCTCGGCTGTAATGTCTGACGAGAGCAGGATTTTTTCCGTTTTAAACATGGCGGCAAACAGAGCTTTTTTGAGCAGTGAATCGATTGCCACCCCCCCCTTTCCGGCGTAGGTCGTATTGATGTCTCCGGTGGCGGTCGGATAGCTGAATTCCGGGATTTTGGTCTTGACGACCACATAGTCGTTGGATAGTTCGCCGAAATAGATTTCCGGTCTGGTAACCTTGATGTCGGCCAGGCTGACGGCCGGGATGTCCTTGACGAAAAACTCGGGGAGCCCTTCCTTGCTGATCCGGCTGACCGGTCCGAAGGTGATGCCGTTGCCGTGGGTGAATATGAGGCGCTCGTTGATCCAGTTCTTGCTCGGGAGATCGGCGTAGGAAAGTTCGCGCGGCGAGAGCATGACCTGGGTGTACTGCCCGTTTACCTTGTAACGGTCATTATCCACGTCAAAAAACTTGTAATAGGTCCTGATCTGCTGCAGCTGGCTGTAGGTCTTGAGCAGCGGGGCATGATCCCAGAGCCGGATGTTCTTGATCGTGGCGTCATTGTTAGCTATATCGGCAGAGGAAAGCTTCGTATCGACATCGAACGGCACGGTTTCGATCTTTTCCAGATCGAAGCCGAAACGGGTAAATTTAAGGTTGTTTTCTATGTAGGGAGTTTCAAGCGCCAGTTCGTTGGGTGCTACCTTGAATTTGTGCAGCACTCCCGGATAGACCCGGATGCCGATTACGTACAGTGCAACAACGACGATCGGCGGCAGCAGCGCCATGCGCCAGGCGCCTTTCCAGATTCCGAGCGCCAGCATGACTCCGGCCAGTGGTGTCACGAACGTCAATATCCTGTAGGTCAGCAGCCGGGAGTTGACATCGACATACCCTGCGCCATAAAAGGCGCCGTTGTTGGAAAAGAGCAGCCTGAAGCTGTCCAGATAGAAGCCGGCAGCGATCACGCAGGTGAAGATTCCGGCCAGTACCGCCAGATGCCTGCGAACCTTTTCATCAACCGCCGCCCCCCGGTCCGTCAGGGTGATGCCGCCGCGCACAAAGTACACCACCCCGGCCATGACAGCCGTCGCCAGCAGCACGAAGCCGGCAAAGCCTTTGAGCGTCTCCCAGAACGGCAGGCTGAACAGATAGAAGCCGATATCCTTGCCGATGACCGGGTCAACGGTCCCGACGTTCACCCTGTTTACGAAGAGGAGCACTTCTTCCCACTGCAGGGCACCCCAGTTACCCGCAAAGAGCGCCAGGAGCATACTGGCCAGGAGGGCCAGAGGCTTTACAAGACGAACGGCATCATCTCTTTGTACGCGGAAGTTGCCGCCCCCCACCATGAATACACCGCTGTAGGGGAATCGCGCCCTGTTCGCATATAAAATATTGATCAGAAGCACGGCAAACAGAAACACGCCGGAAAGCAGTCCCACCCCTGTCTTGGCATACAGCGTTGTCGTAAAGACCGATGAGAAGCCGGTCTCGGCAAAAAAGAGCCAATCGGTAAAGAAACCGAGCAGGGATGAGACAAAGGGAATAATTACCAGGAGAGCGATAATATACGGTATAAGCCTGAATTTACTGAACATGGTGTAGCTCCCTCATATCAAAATAGTGTGATCGCAATAATGGCATGCCTGCCCCTTCTCAAACATCCTCAACGCCGTAGTACTGTACACCCGATCGATAGACTCTCATAGCTTAACATCAGAAAATAACTGTTACCGTTTTTCAAATAGATTCCTCGCCGCGTTCAACTGTTGCGGTGTTCCCAGGAGCAGGACAATATCGTCACGTTGCAACTCCCAAAAGGGGTCCGGGTTAGGCATGACGTCTTCCCCGCGTTTGATGACCAGCACTGTTGCACCGGATTTGTTTCTGATTGTTCCTTCGCTGAGGCTCTTTCCTGCCAATTGGGAATTTTCCTGTACCATGTACGTATCAATCTCCGCTCCGGAGAGATAGCCGCTGATCCCGACGGCGTGACTGTGGCGCTTGCTCATGGAGCGGAACATGTCGTAACCGTCGCTGCGTACCTCGGTGATGCAGCGCTCTATCTCTGCAAGCGGCACCATGTAATTCCTTAAAACGCGGGAGAGAATCTCGATCGAAGTTTCGAACTCTTCCGGGATGACTTCGTTGACCCCAAGCTTGTAAAGCGGCTCAACCTCCAGAATGTAGCGGGTTCTGACAATAATGTGGAGAGAGGGGTTCTGATGACGCGCAAGCGCTGCCACCCTTCTGCTGGCGGCTGCATCCGAAATTGCGATCACCATGCCGCGGGCATTGTTAACGTGGGCGTGTTCCAGCACCTCCGGTTTTGACGCATCCCCGAACAGTATATGTTGTCCCTTTTTCCCCTCTTTTTTAACGGTGAAGGGGTTGGTGTCAATGACAACATGCTCTATTTTCAGGTTTTTCAGCGCCCGCGCCAGGTTTTTACCGTTCACGCCGTACCCGACTATTATGACATGATCGTTCAGCGGTATGGTTTTTTCGCTCTTGGCCAGCACACCTCTGCCGCGGGTCCATTCATGGGGAAGCAGACCGATGACGAAATCCGCAACCGGGTTGGCATATTTGAGGCAGGCGGGCGTCAACCCCATGGTGGCAATGGAAGCTGCCAGAAAAACCTGATACATTTCCGGAGTGAGGAGCCCGACTTTAACCCCCGCCTGGGAGAGCACAAAGGAGAATTCACCGATTTGGGCCAGGGAGAGTGCGGCGATTATGGCGATCCGCATCGGCACTCCCAAAGTCATCGCAGCCCCGGTGGTAATCAGGGTTTTTATCAGCAGGATCGTCGCCACCAGTGAGGCGATCAGCACCGGATATGTGGCGAGGATGGCCGGATCAAGCAGCATCCCGACCGAAATGAAAAAGAGACTCATGAAGGCTTCCCTGAAGGGGATGATGTCACTTAACGCCTGGTGGCTGTACTCGGATTCGGAGATGGCCAGACCGGCGATAAAAGCGCCCAGAGCCAGCGACAGACCGGCGAGTGCCGTGAGCCAGGCCGTGCCCAGACCAATAAAGATGATGGTCAGAATGAAGAGTTCGCGGCTTCTGGTCTTGACGACCTGTTTGAAGATCCACGGCACAAGCAATCTGGCGCCGTAATGGGCTGCCAGTATCACGGCTGCCGCCTTGGCACCTATGACCAGAATTCTCGAGAGATCATCGTCGTTGCCTGCCAGAAGCGGGATCAGAAGCATCAGCGGCACGATGCACAAATCCTGGAAGATGAGGATGCCCATGGCCATCTTGCCATGGGGTGAGTCAGCCTGACCGGAATCTATCAACAGTTTCATCAGGATCGCGGTGCTGGAAAGGGCGACCAGAAAGCCGAAAAAAACCGACTGTTTGACGGGGAATCCGAAAGCCGCGCCAACGGCCGCCACCGCCATGATGGTTACCAGAACCTGCAGCCCGCCGCCCCAGAGGACAAGGTGCTTGATCCGCATCAGTTCCTTCAGGGAGAGTTCGATGCCGATAGTAAAAAGCAGCAGCACCACGCCGATTTCAGCCATCTGCTCGACCTGATGGGTATCCTGGATGAATGCCAGCGCATGCGGTCCGGCCAGGATGCCGGTGACCAGAAAGCCGATGATGGAGGGGAATTTCAGGCGCTGAAACAGGATGACCGTTACCAGCGCCAGTCCGAAAAGGATTTCGATATCTTTTAAAGCCTCATATGTCATGCACGTTACCTGGATTCATTCCCTGATCTCTTGACCGGGGCTGACAAATGATATCCCTTGCCCCGACGTGGCTCCGACCATGACGCATTCGATGATCGGGGTATTGATAACCTTCCCGGCACTCCATCGAACTATGAAGTTGGCGCCGAATCCTCCGGTAACATCCTTCTCCTCGATGTGAACAAACGTTGAGGCAAGCGGCCCCAGGTCAAGAGGCTTGTCAAGGTAGCGACGGACCATTCTGCCGTGTGTATCGTAATAATCGACTGTAGTGACCCGAATGGAAGCGGAGAGGTCGGTGTTGCGGATACTCAGAGTCGTAGCCAGTTGAAAGGGAAGCTTCCGGGGGCCGGTAAAGACATTGGAGTAGGCGGGTAC
>VFJM01000060.1 GCA_009886055.1 Geobacter sp.
CGGCAGCGGTACGGTTGACGGCGTCATTCGACTTGCCATGCCGCTTGAATATCTGGCTTCTGCCCGGAGCACCCTGCACGGCATTGTTGGAGGGGCAACAGCCGTAACGGTACTGATTGCGCTCCTGTTCAGCTATCTCCTTTCCAATTTGACGTCCAAGCCGCTCCGTGACATGGCTGATGCCGCCGCACGTATCGGCCACGGAGGGAGCAAAGCAAAAATCCCGGTGGTGTCCAATGACGAGATCGGTATGCTGGCGGGTGTCCTGAATGATATGTCTGAACGGATTGAAGACCAGGTGCAACGCCTTTCAGCAGAAAAACAGCGTCTGGACACCATACTGCGCAGCATGGGCGAAGGGATTATGGTGACCGCTCCTGATGGTGTCATAACCCTGGTGAATCCCGCTTTCCGTCGTCTTTTTTCAATTCACGGCGACGTAGAAGGAAAAAAACTGGTGGAAATATCGCGGCATCCCGACCTGCTGGAAGCCTTCAATGATCTCGGCAAACCGGATGTGAATGAACTGGTGCGGGAAATTTCCCTGCAACCGAACGATTGCACGCTCTTTACGCACTGGGTCCCACTGGAAGTTGATGGTGTCAGGCAGGGGATTGTTGCGGTATTCCACGATATCAGCGATCTGAAGAAGGCGGAAAACATGCGCCGCGATTTCGTCGCCAATGTCTCCCACGAACTGCGGACACCGGTAACAATTATAAAGGGATATGCCGAGACCCTGCTGGACGGCGCCCTGGAATCCGACCCTGACCGTGCGGTTCGTTTCGTGGAAATCATCTTCAGCCACTCGGAACGTCTGACTAATTTGATAAACGATATCCTGACGCTTTCGAGCCTGGAAACAAAAGAGGCGCAGGTCGAGCTCAATCCGATGGATGTAACGGGGACGATAGCCAAGGCCTGCCAGCTGCTTCAGGAGCGGGCCGTTCAAAAGAATATTGCGATAATCAACGAATCGATCGGCGGTGCCGTGCCGCGTGTGATGGCGGATCAGGGGCGGCTCGAACAGGTCGTGGTGAACCTGTTGGAGAACGCCATAAAATACACTCCAGAGGGTGGTTCTGTCCGCCTGTTTACGGAAGACTCAGGAGAGTTCGTCATGGTGTCGATAGCGGACTCCGGCATCGGCATCCCCTTCAAGGACCTGCCGCGAATATTTGAGCGCTTTTACCGTGTAGATGAGGCCAGAACCCGCGAACAGGGAGGGACCGGGCTCGGGCTGGCCATTGTCAAACATATTGTGCAGCTCCACGGCGGAGATGTTTCCGTAACAAGCGAGCCGGGCCGCGGGTCACTCTTCTCGTTCACGCTCAAAAAGGCATAATTTCTGATTCAGCCGTTCAGGCAGGCGCCAACCCGGCATGCAGATTTAACCAATCTTTTGCCTCCCTGTAACACCGCTGTAACAATTGTCTGCTATAGTATCTACAGTATTGTTACACACCCCCAAGGAGGAATATCCCATGTTCAAAAAGTCAATCCTGACCGCGCTACTCGTGATGGTCACCGTTGTAGCTGCTCACGCCGAAAAAACCACTGTAGATGCCAAGATCAAGAAGTACACCCCCGCGGCCGGTGTGGCCGGCAACCTCGGCAGCATCGGTTCCGACTCCCTCAATAACCTGATGACTTACTGGGCTGAAGGGTTCAAGAAAAAATATCCCAATGTTAACATCCAGATCGAAGGGAAGGGCTCCAGCACAGCACCTCCCGCCCTGATCGCCGGCACCGCCCAGCTTGGCCCAATGTCCCGCGAAATGAAGAGTTCCGAGATCGAAGAGTTTGAAAAGAAGCATGGCTTCAAGCCGACCAGGATCGGCGTGGCGCTCGATTCTCTGGCGGTATTCGTCAACAAGGACAATCCGATCAAAACCCTGTCGCTTGACAAGGTCGATGCCATCTTCTCCAAAACCCACAAGCGTGGCGGAGCTGACGTCACCACCTGGGGACAGCTGGGTGTGACCGGCAAGCTTGCAGCCATGCCGATCAGCATCTATGGCCGTAACTCCGCATCCGGCACGTACGGTTACTTCAAAGAGCACGCACTCAGCAAAGGCGATTTCAAAAACACGGTTAAAGAGCAACCCGGTTCTGCTTCTGTCGTAGAAGGTGTTGCCAAGGACATCGGTGCTATCGGGTACTCCGGCATCGGCTACGCAACATCCGGCGTGCGTGCGGTACCTCTTTCCGCCAAGGAAGGCGGCAAGGCAGCCGAGGCTACTTACGCCAACGTGCTGAACGGCTCCTACCCGATGAGCCGCATGCTCTACATCTACGTTGCCAAGAAACCGGGACAGCCGCTGCCAAAGGTTGTAGAGGAGTTCCTTCGGTATGCCCTCTCCAGGGAAGGACAGGAGGTTGTCGTGAAGGACGGCTACGATCCACTGACCGCCAAGCTGGTTGATGCTCAGCTGAAAGCCCTTAAGTAGGCGTTTCGAGTTGCACCCCCACTTGTTTTCCCCCTCTCTCCGGGGAGGGGATTTTTTTTATAAGTTCAGGTCCTCATGGTAAAAAAAGTTATCGATAAATCCCGGCGCAACGACCGCCTCGCCGAACTGCTGATCCGGGTCGGTGGTCTTCTGGTCATCGTTTCGGTTGTGTGGATTCTGGTAATGATCTCACGGGTAGCCCTGCCGCTCTTCTATCCCTCTTCGGCCAAAATCGCCGCCACGGTGAAACTGCCGGCGGCAATCGCGGCCGGAACGGTTCTGGCGATCGGGTCTGAGGAGAGCCAGCGGGGAGTATTCACTCTCGATGACACCGGTACCTTTCATTTCCTGAATGTCGCCGATGGAACGGTCTCTGCCAGCATCAAGGTGCCAGCTGTTCCGGAGGGAGCCGTTCGCGTTGCTTCTGCAGAATATACCGGTAAAACATTATATAATCTGCTCTGGGATAATGGCGCCATCACCTCGGTCTCGGTAGCACTTTCCTCTGTCAGGAATGCCGATGGCACGGTCTCTCTTTCTCACGACGTTACCGGGCAGGACGGCCTCTCCCTTGGAGCTTCCAGCGGGGTCGTGCAATCGTTTGCCCGCCTGGTCGAAGACAAGGGGACGGTGCGGATCGACCGTCTGGCAGGGGACCGCTTGCGGGTAACCCATCAATTGGTAGAAAAGGATCTGCTCGGCAATGAAAAGCGGAGCAGTGCCAGCACCGACATTACCGACCCACTGCCGGGACATCTGTCTGCAGTCGCTGTCGATTCGAAGGGGCATTATCTCTACGGGGGGACAGACACCGGATGGCTGTTGCGCTGGGATATTTCCGAGCCGGGGCAGATCCGCCTTCTGGACAGTGTATCGGCATCCGAAGAGCATAAAGGGATCACGTCGCTGGCGCTGGTGCTGGGAGATGTGTCTGTTGCGGTTGGTGATGCCGGCGGTTCCCTGACAACCTGGTTTCCGGTCAAGGTGTCCGGCAGCGGAGAAGACCGCCGCCTGACCCGCATTCATACCCTGCGCTCCACTGTCGGCGCAGTGTCACGCATTATCCCTTCACCCCGCGACAAGACCCTGTTCTCGGGAGATGCCGGTGAAATCCATGTTGACCATATGACCTCGGAGCGGAATCTTCTGACCATCAAGACCGCCGCTTCGGTCAACCGTGTCGCTCTTTCGCCCAAAGGCAACACCTTGGCAGTACTTGATGGCGCAAACTCATTGACGGTCTGGAAAATGGATATCCCGCACCCGGAAATTTCGTTCGGGACCCTGTTCGGGAAGGTCTGGTACGAAGGGTATGACAAGCCGGAGTATTCATGGCAGTCCTCGGCGGCAAACGACGACTTTGAACCTAAGATGAGCCTCGTGCCGCTGGTATTCGGAACGATCAAGGCGACCATATGCGCCATGCTGTTTGCCGTCCCACTGGCTCTTCTGGCAGCACTCTATACGAGCCAGTTCATGTCGCCGAAGCTGAAGGGGCGCGTCAAGCCGGTGGTCGAGATCATGGCAGCCATCCCATCGGTGGTGATCGGTTTCCTGGCAGGTATCTGGCTGGCACCGCTGATAGACAAGAGTATCCTGACAGTGTTTACGAGCGTCGTTATCGTGCCTTTCATGCTGTTGATCACCATCTTCTTCTGGAAACGGATGAAGACCGCTTCTCCGCTCCAGAGGACGGCTCGCGGCCATGAATTTATCGCCATGGCTCTGGTTGTGATCCTTGGCTTCTACTCCGCTTTTCTCCTGAGCGGATTGGCTGAGGTACACCTGTTCGCCGGCGATTTCAAACAGTGGCTTTTCAGCACTCTTGGGGTACGCTACGACCAGCGCAACAGCATCATCATCGCCATCGCACTTGGCTTTGCCGTAATCCCGATTATCTTTACGATTGCGGAGGATGCCATTTCAAACGTACCGCGCAATCTGACCGCCGCATCACTGGCCCTGGGCGCCAGCCGCTGGCAGACCGCCTGGCGGGTGGTGCTCCCCTCTGCGCTGCCGGGCGTATTTTCGGCGGTTATGATCGGTTTCGGACGTGCAATCGGCGAGACCATGATCGTGCTGATGGCGACCGGCAACACGCCGGTAATGAGCTGGAGCCTGTTTAACGGCCTCCGCTCCCTCTCGGCCAACATTGCGGTCGAGATACCGGAAGCCCCTTTGAACAGCTCACTCTACCGGGTGCTGTTTCTTTCGGCTGTGCTGCTGTTCATCTTCACGTTTATCATCAACACCGTTGCCGAGGCGCTGCGCCAGAGGTTCCGTAAAAAGTACGGACGATACTAAAACGATATGTGCAAGGTGCTTTATCTATGAAACTATTCTGGAAAACAGGGGAACCGTATGTTCTGGCAACCGGCGCCGCCCTGGCAATCATACTGGTCATGTCTCTTGCGCTTGTCGGAGTTGTCATGTCGAACGGCCTCGGATACTTCTGGCCGCGGGCACTCGTCAAGTTTGAATTGAAGGACGGCACAGCCGCGCTCGGACAGGTCACGCAACGGGAAAAAAACCCGATCAACGGCACCCGACGTATCCAGCTTAAAGTCGCCAACCGCGATGTATTCGGTCAGGATTTCCGCTGGATCGACGAGAATGATATCGCTTCCCGCTCAACCCCGGCAGATGCGGTTCTGCTGGAGCGCAATGAAAACGGCAACTATTTCGGTTTTCTGAGGGATGTTTCGGCGGAAGGGCTTACCCTGGCCGCCGCAACGCCGTATGGTAAGCTGCAGCAGGGGCTGAAGCTGGTGTCGGACAAACAGGATGAGACCCTTAAAATAAAGAAGCAGATGTCGAACCTGAACAACACAGCGGAGAGCCTCCGGTTAAAGCTACTGAAACTCGAATATCGAAACAGGGAGAAGAACTCAGCCGAAATCGGCGAGATGACCGCCGCCCGCGAAAAGGCCCTGGCGGAATTTACCCTCCTGAATGAGCAGTATACCGCAACCCAGGCTGGAATCAGTCGGATAACTGCCCGTTTCAGCGATGCTGCCGGAGGGAGCAAGGAAATATCCCTGACGGAGATCGTCGCCCTGCAACGACCAAACAGCATGTCGTTCTTTGCCAAGTGCGGAGCGTATCTTGAACGTATTCGCGAACTGCTGCTGGATGACCCGCGTGAATCCAATACCGAGGGGGGACTGTTTCCTGCCATCTTCGGCACGGTCATGATGGTGCTGCTCATGAGTATCTTCTCGCTCCCCTTCGGCGTAATCGCCGCAATCTATCTGCGCGAATACGCCCGGGACGGCCTGATGACCCGCATGGTGCGCATCGCCGTCAATAACCTGGCCGGCGTCCCTTCAATCGTGTACGGCGTCTTCGGCCTCGGCTTCTTCGTGTACGGCATCGGCGGCAGCATCGACTCCCTGTTCTTCCCGGAGCGACTGCCGACCCCGACGTTCGGCACCGGCGGCATACTCTGGTCGAGCCTGACCCTGGCGCTCCTGACAGTGCCGGTGGTGATCGTTGCTACCGAGGAATCACTTGCTTCAATTCCGAAAGGAATCCGTGAGGGGTCTCTGGCGTTGGGCGCCACGAAGTTTCAAACCTTGACAAAAATCCTGCTCCCCATGGCAACCCCCGGCATCATGACCGGCCTGATCCTCTCCATGGCGCGCGCTGCCGGCGAAGTGGCGCCGCTGATGATTGTCGGCGTGGTCAAGCTGGCGCCGACTCTCCCCTTTGACACAAACTTCCCGTTCTTCCATATGGATCGGAAATTCATGCACCTCGGGTTTCATATCTATGATGTCGGCTTTCAATCTCCCAACGTGGAAGCTGCCAAACCGATGGTCTTCGTCACCACCATGCTGCTGCTTGCAATTGTCATCATAGCCAGCAGCGCCGCAATTTACCTGCGCAACCGGATGCGCAGCAAATACACGACTTCGACGTTTTAACGCACATTCAAGGAATTATTATGGCACTAACCCAGAAACAAGAAGGCAACGCACCCATTCTTTCGGTTTCCAACCTGAACCTTCACTATGGTGATGCACACGCTCTGAAAGGTATCAACCTTGATATGGTCCGCCACCAGGTGACCGCCTTTATCGGACCGTCGGGGTGCGGCAAGTCCACACTGCTCCGCTGTTTCAACCGGATGAACGATCTGGTGGAGAGCGCCCGGATCGATGGCAGCATTCGTTTTAACGGCGATGAGGTTAATGAATCCTCCACCGATGTTATCGCGCTCCGGCGCAGGATCGGCATGGTCTTTCAGCAGTCCAATCCCTTCCCCAAGTCGATCTATGAGAACATCGTCTACGGTCTGCGTATCGCCGGCGTGAACGACAAGTCAACCCTGGACGAGGCGGTGGAACGCAGTCTGAAAAGTGCCGCCATCTGGAACGAGGTCAAGGACCGGCTGAATGAATCGGCCCTGGGACTTTCCGGCGGCCAGGCCCAGCGCATCTGTATCGCTCGCGCAATTGCCGTCAATCCGGAGATCATTCTGATGGATGAGCCCTGCTCAGCCCTCGACCCGATCTCGACCCTCAAGATAGAGGAGTTGATTGAAGAGCTGAAAAACAAGTATACTATCGTCATCGTCACCCATAACATGCAGCAGGCCGCGAGGGTGTCGGATGTAACGGCTTTCTTTTATCTCGGGGAGCTGATCGAGGCCGGAGGGACCCGCAAGATATTTACCAACCCGGAGAAGAAGCAGACGGAAGACTACATCACCGGAAGGTTTGGCTAGTACACGTCGAAACCGGTCTCACGTAAAGGCGCAAAGACGCAAAGTTTAAACCAGCAATCAAAGCGTATTTAAGGCTTTTCTTCACGTTTTGGCGGCTTCGCGTGAAAAAATAGATTTTAGATCCGGCTTGCCCGGATGAGGAGAAATAATGGAGCGTGAACACATCAGTACGGCATTCGACATCGAGTTGAACGAATTGAAGCAGAGCATCCTGGTGATGGGGGGCAAGGTTGAGTTGATGATCGCCAACTCGGTCAAGTCGCTTGTTGACCGTGATACGCCGTTGGCGGAGCGTACTATTGCATTGGACCATGAGGTCAATACGGCCGAGGTTTCGATTGACGAGCGTTGTCTGGAGCTGCTGGCACTCCGCCAGCCGGCCGCCCGAGACCTCCGTTTCATCACGATTGCGCTCAAGATCGTCACCGATCTGGAGCGGATGGGCGATCAGTGCGCCAACATCGCCAAGCGGGCCCGGGAGATGAACGAGGAGCCGCCGTTGAAACCGTATATCGACATCCCCCGCATGGCCCACCGGGCCGAGATGATGGTCAAGGAGGCGCTCGACGCCTTCGTGCGCGGTGACTCTGACCTGGCGATCAAGGTCTGCAAGGACGACAGTTACGTTGATGAGCTTAACATCCAGATCCAGAGGGAGCTCCTGACCTTCATGATCGAAGACCCGACGACGATCTCCCGCGCCATGAAGCTCAACTATATATCAAAATCGCTGGAGCGCATTGCCGACCACGCCACAAACGTTGCCGAAATGGTGATCTTTATGGTCAAGGGGAAGGATATCCGGCATACGATTGCGTGATGGTGACTTGCTAGATGCGCGACTCAATCAGAGTGTTAGCAGTCGACTTAGCGTATAAGCACTTATCACCTGGCCAAGTAACTCATCAGGGCGGTATCCCAGCGCCGAGCGTAAACTCCTCCCAAATTTGCGTCAGTAGCCAGACATCCGGAATTATTTGTTGAATGGGTGGTGATATTATAAATCTGATGTAAGCTTGTTAAACAACCGCAGGGTGATTATCCGGATATTCTCCGTAAACTGCTCAGCACGACAGGAGGGGAAAATGAGAAGATTGATTTTGATGATTGTAGTTGCCGTTACCGTAAGTTCTGCTTTTTGTGAAAAGGTGTATGCGGAAGCATACGTGCATGATGGATTTTTTCTCCGATTGGCTCCGGGGTTCGGGTGGAATGAGACCTCTTCGGAATCTGGCGGTAATTCGTTGAAAATGTCAGGAGCGAGCGTACTATTTAATTTTGCTATAGGTGGTGCCGTAGCCCAGGATCTTATATTACACTTGGATGTTTCAGGTGTAAATACTTCAGACCCCAAAGCGACACTCAGAGGTAATGGGCAATCACCCGATGTCACATCCACAACAACAACCCTTGCAGGGATTGGGCTGACATATTATTTCCCATCAGATTATTACATTACCGGAGCTTTCGGCATGGCGGAAACAGAATATAAATCAAATGGGATAAAGCACAAAACTGACAACGGTTATGGCGCGAATGTTATGATTGGAAAAGAGTGGTGGGTTAGTGACAATTGGGGGCTCGGTATAGCTGGACAGTTTCTGTACACGAATTGCCGCGATAAGTCGTTTGCCGCCGCCACGTCTGATGTGGAATCTACCACATTCGGCCTTCTGTTCTCAGTAACGTACAATTAGCCAGTGTCTTCCGGTTAGGTCTTTGCACGTCGTCGTTTTGACTTTATACGCTTGTTATTATTAGTTTTTCTTGTTCTTTGGCTTTTCAGATCCTCTGCTGCTTCATTAGCAATCTGATTGCGTAATTCTCGTACCCTGGCAATGCTAACTGGCTCGTTATGCTGCTCCCGGCAATAAATGGCCAGTAGCAGATAGGTGATGAGGCCACCAAGTATTTGAACCATGAGACCGTATTCGCTTCTGGCAATCAGGTGGTACACCTTGAGGTGCCGCTTCCACCAACCGAAGAAGGTCTCTATGTTCCAGCGCAGTTTATAAATCTGGGCTACTTCTTCAGCCGTCAGGTCGTATCGGTTGGTTGCCACCCAGAAATCTTTGCCGTCAATATGGTAACCAACAAGGCGCAGTTCTTTCTCAGTCTGGTTTACACCTTTGGTGCCGAGCAGCACTACGCTGTCATAGAAGACAATACTATCAGGATTGACGGCATTCTCTCTGATGATAGTTTTGTGTGTATTTTCCCTGATACGGCACACAAAGAACTTTTCGGCGGTCTGCCACTGATCAAAGTGATCATGTGACTGATAGCCACGATCCATGACACCGGTTTCGCCCTTTTCGATGATCTTGTCAACAAACGGGCGTTCACCTTCTTTGCCGTCGGAAAGATATATCTTCCGTGGAATGCCACGGTTGATGTCGAAGCCGACATGGGCTTTGGCCTTCTTTGAGCCGTTTCGGTAATCTGCCCATTCCATGGACAGAACAGCATCTATCAGTGAGCCATCTATGGATACCAGGTTGCCAAGATGTGCATATTCGGCAGGGAGTGCTTTTCCTGCTTGCTTGACAAGATGGCTGAACACTTCAGTAAGCTGTTCAAGGCCACGGGTGTTGATTGCCTCAAAAAAGGAACTCTTTTTGATCCCCTTGGGAGGAGCAACACACTCCTTGGCAAAGTCATTCTGTTCCAGCGCCTGGAGAAGCTCGCTTCCTGAAGAGTACTCTTGCAAGTGATAGAAGATCAGGGCTTTGAGTTGATCATTAAAAGACATCTGCAACGGGCGGTACCCCCTGGATTCAAGTTGGTTATCTGACTTGAACCTCTCAAAGATTGGGGCAAGAATCAATTTAAAAGCGTGTGATTTTCGGCGTTGCTTCAGTCGTTTGAACGGTCGCATGTCGTAACTCCTGTAATATCGGATAGTTACGAAAACGGCCCACCAATTTTTTACTCAATGTCAAGCAAAAAATACGGTATCACGCTGATTTTTCAACTATTTTACATTCTCAAAGAACAATGCAAAGACCTAACCGGAAGACGCTGACAATTAGCAAAAGATCAGTTGCAACCAAAGTTCAAGCGGTGAGAGGATTTAACAGCTTTATTGATGAAGCCACTGCATCTCTCAAGGCAGGCGACAAAATTTCGGCACCGCTTCAAAGCCAGGGCCTGGTCATTTTTGATCAGGCCCTGGTAGGTTTTTATGCTCTTTCGTCCACACATGCGTTCCCGAACACAACCCTGAAATTAAATTGACGACGGGCTGTTTTGAGTTATATTGATTTTGCACTAAAAAGACACATTTCTATCCATATTTCCGGAGGACAGCATGCATGCACTGTACAACATGGGTTTCGGCTTCGCGCCTTTCCTTTTCATCGCAATCGTCTGGCTCGTGAGCTGTCTGAAGGTGGTGAACGAATATGAGCGACTGGTGGTGTTCACGCTGGGCAAGGTGAACAAGGATCCTAAGGGCCCCGGCCTCGTCTTCGTCTTCCGCCCCTTTCAGACGGCCGTGCGCATCAGCCTGCGCACCGTGGTGCTGGATGTGCCGAGCCAGGATATCATCACTCGCGATAATGTGAGTCTGAAGGTCAGCGCTGTCGTCTACTTCAAGGTGATGGACGCCAAACAGGCCATCCTCGGCGTGGAGAACTACAATTACGCCACCAGCCAGATCGCGCAGACTACGCTGCGATCCATTCTCGGTGAAGTAACTCTGGATGAGCTGCTGGCGGATCGTGAGAAACTAAGCGTGAGGCTGCGGGAGATCATTGATTCATCCACCGAGCCCTGGGGCATCCAGGTCTCCGCCGTCGAACTCAAGAGCGTGGACCTTCCCGAACAGATCCAGCGAGCCATGGGCAAGCAGGCCGAAGCCGAACGGGAAAAGCGCGCCAAGGTTATTGCCGCCGAAGGTGAACTTCTGGCCAGCCAGCAACTGCTGGAAGCCGCCAACACCCTCAGCCAGAACCCCGCCGCCATGCAGATGCGCTACCTGCAGACGCTTACTGAGATCGCCGTGGAGAAGAACAGCACCATCGTTTTTCCGCTCCCTATAGAGTTGATGAGGGTGTTTCAAAAGCTCGGGGAAAAGCAATAGATCAGTTCCCGACGTCTCAATCTCCGGCGTCGGAGCAAGCCAACCTGGCTCATAACAGTCTTCATTTACTGTTTTAGGTGCACGTTTAGCAGGCAATAAAGAGCAGATAACCAGGGGAGCCCCCCATATTCGCCCCTGGTTCCAGTGCATATGGAATAATAAAAATCAATAGGTGTTAAGGTGAAACTGTGGGGAATTACAGCGTTGTCGTGCTTGACTTTGAAACCACCGGTCTCTCGCCGAATTACGGCGACAGGGCAATTGAGATCGGGGCCGTTCTCATCGAGAACAACAAGATCGTGGATCGTTTCCAGAGCCTTATGAATCCCGGGATGAAAATCAGCCGCATTATTGAGGAGTATACCGGCATCACCAACCAGATGGTAAGCGGTGCCCCCTCAATCGCCGAGGTCATGCACACATTTGCGTCTTTCATGGCGCAGCACCATCTGGTCGCGCATAATGCCGGCTTTGACAGTCGCTTTCTCGACGTCGAGCTGCAGCACATCAATCAGCAGCGGAGCCAGGAATTCGCGTGCTCCATGCTCATTTCCCGCCGGGTGTATCCGGAATTCCCCAGTCACAGCCTGGAAGCATTGGTTCGCTACAAGAATCTCAAGACTGACGGGGTCCACCACCGGGCACTTGCCGATGCCGAGATGACCGGGCATCTCTGGATCGGTATGGTGCATGACCTTAAAGCCGGTTATAAGCTTAAGAATGTACCTTTTGATCTGATGCGCCGGCTGTCAAAGGTGTCCAGGGCTGCCGCCCCTTCCTTTTTACAACGTGAAGCAGATAAACAGGGATAAACTTTCGCTCGGTGGGGGGTTGCCATGAGTCTTAAAAAGGTGGGTATTTTGACGGGAGGCGGGGACTGCTCCGGACTGAACGCAGTTATTCGAGCGGTCACCAGATCTGCCATTATCGGACATGGCGCTCAGGTCGTCGGCATTGAAGGTGGATTTGAAGGTCTGGTTTATAATCACACTCAGGAGCTGACGATTAAGAGTACCAGAGATATTCTCACACTGGGGGGGACCATCCTTGGCACAACCAACAAGGGCAACCCTTTCGAGTGGCGGGAGCAGAATCAGGACGGCTCGATACGCGTTAACGATTATTCGGACAGAGCTGTGCAAACCGTTCGGGATCTGGAGCTCGACTGTCTTTTTGTCGTAGGGGGAGAAGGCACGCTGGAAATCGGCTCCGAATTTCAGAAAAAGGGAGTTCAGGTCATCGGTATCCCCAAGACTATCGACAACGACCTCGATAAAACCGATTATACCTTTGGGTACCAGACAGCCGTACAGGTTGCCTGTGAGGCGCTGGATCGGCTTGCTACCACCGGCCGCAGTCATCAAAGGGTTATGATTCTCGAAGTCATGGGGCGTACCGCAGGCTGGATTGCGCTTGAAGCCGGCATTGCAGGGGGAGCGCACATAATACTGATTCCTGAAATACCTTACGATATCGAGAGCGTCGTTCAGAAAATTCGCCATCGAATCAAAGGGGGAAGCCCCTACAGCATTATCATGGTGGCGGAAGGAGCCAAGGCAATCGGCGGCGACGTCATCACCCAGGAATCTGCTACCACCCGGCTTCAGGGGGTGCCGCAATTAGGCGGCATAGGTTATCATCTGGCCAACAAGATTAAGGAGCGTATCGAACTGGAAGTTCGCTGCACCGTTTTGGGCCACATTCAACGAGGCGGCACACCGACGGCTTTCGACCGGATATTGGGAACAAGGCTCGGCAGTTACGCCGTTCAAGCGGCAGCGGAAGGCAAGTTCGGCACTATGGTCGCTCTTCGGACACCGGACATCACGCTGGTGCCGTTACGGGAGCTTGCCGGCGTCGTGAGGCGTGTCCCCGCAGACTCTCAATTGATCAAGTGCGCCGAGTCGATCGGGATCAATATGGGACGAGAGACCATGATGATGTGGTAGGTTTCCAATTTAGATAAAGATGCGTGTGAGATACACGGAAGGTAACATGCGGCATGGCTGTGCCTGAAAAAGAGTTGGTTCGAGTAAAAGAGCTTCTTGAAACGTTCTGCCACGAGAGGAGCGGCGATTCGGTCACACTTGAGTACCACATCAGGGGGAACCGTGCCACCCTCGTAGAATCTCGTCCGTTGTTCATTGACCCTGCTCTTATGAACAGTGTTACGGTAGCACAGTTTGAATTCAACATGGCTCTGCAGGTCTGGACTCTCTATTGGTATGATCGTAAAAACAGGCGGCAACCGTACCCAACAGGCAGAAACCGGGATACGATTGAAAAGTTGGTCGCTGAAGTCGGGGCCGATCCTACTGGGATTTTTTGGGAGTAGCAAACGGTGAATTTTACCGAACTGAATCAGATCATGGCGGTATGTACTTCTGAAGGAGATATCACTGCGTGAATGCCATGCTGCAGAGTCCGCCCCGTATCATCGGCTTTCTGGCACTCTCCATGGTTATGGGGGGAGTTCACCGACGCCTCTCTTCATCCGGATCGTTTTTTACGATCCTGTACTGCGTGCCTTTTACGGTCATGCATGAACTTTCCCATTTTGTGGGCGCCTTCCTCACCGGGGGGCGCCCTTCATCATTTAGCGTCTGGCCGGAAAGAAAAGGAAAACGGTGGATACTCGGGAGCGTCAATGCCGTACCGACCATCCTGTCTGCAGTCCCGACAGCGCTTGCTCCGCTGGGGTGGCTGGTGATCGGGTATTATGCGATGGCGGCATGGGATTTCCGACCCGTGTGGGTACCGGAATATCTGATCGTTGTGGTTTTGTACGCGTGTGCTGCTGCGTGCACTCCTTCGTGGCAGGATATCAAGGTGGCACTGACACATCCGTTCAGCCTGTTACTCTGGGCAGGGACAGCATATATGGCTATGACGCTGTGGCCTGCGATATCGAGCGGATTCACATTCAGTTTCTGAAAGTGTTGTAATAGATAGACTTTCGCGATGGATATCTATATAACTTGAAAAAATCTCATCAGGGAGGGTTTATGAACAAATCAGAACTCGTTGCAAAGATTGCAGAAGGTGCGGAACTGACCAAGGTTCAGGCAGAAAAAGCGCTTAACAGTTTCATCGCTGCAACCACAGCCGCTCTCAAAGCCGGCGACAAAATCACGCTCGTCGGTTTCGGCACATTCAGCGCGGTAACCCGTGCTGCCCGTACCGGCAGGAACCCGCAGACCGGCAAAGCACTGAAGATTGCTGCCAAGACGAATGGCAAGTTTTCACCCGGCAAGGCCCTCAAGGATCTGACGGCTAAACCTGCCAAGGCACCTGCAAAGAAAAAGTAGTAAAGACAACGGGGAGCTCACTTAGAGTTCCCCGTTGGTTCATGACACGTTTCTTGCGTCACGAGGCGCTCACCACATACGTCCGCCGATTGGGAAGGTTTGTCTGCTCAGCTGTAGAGCTTCAGTTGCCTGCTCACGACCAGGTAATCAGGCACATAACGACGTACCATACGCCAGAAGTCGGGACCATGGTGGCGCACCTTGATGTGGCAGAGTTCGTGGCAGATGACATAGTCAAGGGAGGCAGGTGGCGCCTTGACCAGGTTGAGATTGAGCGTTATCCGCCGGGTTTGGTAGGAATAGCTCCCCCAGCGAGTTTTCATGGAGCGGATCGTAATCGGTGGCAACGGGATCCCTTCATCCTGCATCCTGCGGTGGCATTCGATTGAACGTTCCTTCACGATCAAGAGCGCCTGTTTCCGGTACCAGCTGTCAATCATCCTTTGGACGGTCTCTTCTGAAGGTATCTCTGGTACAGTCAGGATCATGAGCCCGTCGTGCAGACGCAGTGAACGACGGACTCCTGTTGTAAACTCCAGACGGAACGCCTCCCCCTGATACATAAAAACCGCCCCGCGGCCGTACTCCTGTAGTTGCCGGATAGGCCGGGCATCCAGTCTCCGCCAAACCTTCAGCACCCATTCAGCCCGACTCGTGACAAATACCCTGATTTCTTTGACCGGTGTTCGCAGCGGCACCCGTACCGATACCGACTTGTCAGGACGGACCGTTATGCCGAGCGTCCTGCGCCGTGAATGGCACCAACAGTAGGCTATGGTCGCATCTGCCCACTCGACAGAGTCATGTCTGATCTCAACACCCCTCTGACACCTCGCTTGATCCAGTTCACCACGAAATTTTTGGCATGCAACACGGCAATGGAATGCCCGCTCTTTGGAATCATCTTGATATTATGATGTTGAGAAGCTGGTCAGTGCAAGTCCAATTATGATATATGTCGAAGCCCGAAAATATATTGCAGCTATGGAAGCTGGTGATGACGTTTAACTCCCCGGGACCTCGCGCACCATATACTAAACGACCATTATATGGTCAGATTTCACACTAAAGAGGCATACATGATTTCGAGAGAACGTACCTTATCGCTGGTTGTGCTGTCATTACTGGCATTATCCTTCTGCTCCTGTGCCGGGGTCAAGCCGCTCACAGCCGAACGCCCTAAGGATGAAGCCTTTCTTACCGTTCTGAAATTGGAAACATCTACACTCAATATTCCGATTGAGTCATCGGCGGATGATCTCGCCAGGGTATTAAACCAGGCACTGCGCACAGAGTTGTACAGAGGATCAACCGGAACCAGGGGAATAACTGCGGATGTGGTGCGCAATGGACCGATTGTTGTTACCGCCGCTGACAACTGTCTGTATATCACCCTGCCGATCAACCTGTCACTTGGCTACAGCATGTTTGAGACACCGGCCATCCCCCTGGAGATGAAGTTCAGGGTCAAGGCCACCATAACCCCCGATTGGCGACTTCATGCTGAAATCAACTATCAGGGGATACGAGATCTGCTTGCTGAGGATGTACGCATCGGACCGTTGTCTTTCAAGCCGCGCAGCATCGTGGAGGGAATTATCCAGCCGGTGCAGAGAGTATTGTCCGATCTGGCTGCACAGAAGCTCAACGACGCATTCCCGTTGAAAACGCAGATTACCAGCGTCTGGAATACTGCGCAGAAGCCGATTTTGCTGGACAGGAGTTACAACGCCTGGCTTAAGCTGACTCCGCAGGCAGTGATGCTGTATCCGATGACCACCCAGAACAACAGGGTAAAGTTGAGCATCGGCATCAGCACGTATGCCGAGCTGGTGGTGGGGCCGGAGCCGCCCGCCCGCCCTGCGCTCCCATTGCCCCATCTCAAGCTGGTTAACACGTTCGATAAAACCTTCCGCATCGCCCTGAATGCTGATCTCTTCTACAAGGAACTGCGCGCCATTGCCTCGACCAAACTGCTCAACAAGAAGTTCGATTCTGAAGGGAAAAGCGTAACAATCAAGAATTTCGACCTGTATGGTAACGGGGACAAGCTCGTTTTTAAGCTGGAGACCCTGGGTTCATTGGAAGGGGTATTTTATCTGACAGCCAAGCCGCTCTTCAACCCGCAGACAAACATGTTTTCCGTAGAGGACGTGGACTTTGACATGCAGACCGAGAATCTGTTGCACCAGTCAGCCGACTGGTTTCTGCATGGTACCATACGAACCATGATCCAGGAGAAGCTCAATATGGACCTGACCACGCGACTGGAGCTTACCCGCCAGATGGCAGGTAAGGCGCTTGCCAGGGTGCAGCTGGTAGAACACGTATTTCTGAAGGGTGACATTAAAAATCTTACGTTTAACGATGTAATCGTGCAGCAGGATAAAATATCAATTCGAATTTACACCGATGGCGAATCAGCAATACTATTTCAATAAGCGTTTATTTCGTAGGAAACAGAAATCCCTCAAGACTTTTGCATACGAGGAAAGCAACATCAGAAATAAAGAAGGCTGCGCAATCAAGCGCAGCCTTCTTTATTTCTGCGGGTACGACGGTTCATCCACTCACCTGCCGCTGATAGCCTCATAAATCGAATGTACCTGAGTTCATTTCTCCAGGTTCAGTCTGATCTCCGAGAAAAAATTTCATGAAACATGAAATATGTTTCGCGAAATTACTTGACATGCGTATCAGCTGTTAATATACTTTTTCCCATGTTA
Source organism: Geobacter sp. (assembly GCA_009886055.1). GTDB lineage: Bacteria > Desulfobacterota > Desulfuromonadia > Geobacterales > Pseudopelobacteraceae > JACRCG01. Next base: position 17,298 of record VFJM01000060.1, read on the forward strand.
AAGGTAAACAGACAAAGGCTCAGCCAACAAGTATATGATATACTTAAAGAAATGATAGCCGATCACCGCTTCAGCCCCGGTGCCCGCATCAACGTAGAGCAGATCACCAAGGAGGTCGGTGCGAGTCGCACCCCTGTATGGGAGGCGGTCCATCGCCTCA
>VFJM01000173.1 GCA_009886055.1 Geobacter sp.
TATCCCGAAGATGCACATAAACGATCAAAGCGCTGAAACCGCCGCGATCCGTGGTTACAACGAGAGCATCCGTTTGGCCGTGGAAGTCGGCGACAACGGCAGTCGCGAAATATTTGAGTCGATTCTGAAGGAGGAAGAGGAACATATCGACCTGATCGAGGCCCAGATTGATCAGATTTCTCAAATGGGCGTACAGAACTATCTGGTCGAGCAGATCGATTGAGCGGCCCCTCAGTTTTGAAAACAGGATAAGAAGTTGTTTTCTGTCAGCAACCACAAACGGGATAAGCTTAGAAAGCCTGAAATAAGGGATTGAAGCCTTTCTTTAAAGGAGAGTTGATTTAGCAATCTCAAGACGCTGTAACTGCAAAAAGGAGCGTGACGATGAGCACTTTTAATTACGATAAGGTCTGTTACCGGACAGAACAGCAGGATGAGAGTGTTGCCCTGCGAAATCTCAAGACCGGCCAGATCGGATATACCTTCGGTTGCACCATGGCCGGTGAAACCGTTCAGGTCAGGCTTGCCAACGGGGAGCTGGATACCTGGAGCCGGGATGAATGTACGGAAGACATTTCTGAGCCGACATCATAGATCCATAACCAAATTGAACTCAACCGTCCCCTCCTTAGGCTCCGTAGATTGAAGAGAGTGCTACATGCCAACATATGTTGTCACGTGCAGCTTCTGTGGAACAGCAAACAGGATTCCGGCTGAAAAAGAAGGAAAAATCGGGCGCTGCGGCAACTGCCACAATGACCTGCCTCCATTGTACTATCGACCACAGCAGCTTAACGAACGTACTTTCGACACCTTCATCAAAGGCTACGGCGGACCGGTGCTGGCCGAGTTCTGGGCACCCTGGTGCCCGCACTGCAGGTCGTTTGAACCAGCGGTGCGAAAGGTGGCCGGGATGCTGGCGGGTGCTGCAGCGGTAGTACAGGTAAACACCCAGGAAAATCCGCTGCTTGCGGGACGTTTCGGCGTGCGCGGGATCCCGGCGCTATTCCTGCTCAGGCAGGGAAGGATTGTCGATCAGCTGTCCGGCGTCCAGAGCAGCGAGGCGATAGCCGCCTGGTTCCGCCGTCACCGGTGAAGTTCACCTTAGGTAATGTGAGGTACCAATGGAAGCCAGGCTGCGAACTGTATTACCGGATCAGGAGTTGCTCAGGTTATACGAACAGATGTTCGTATCAAGGGAATTCGAGGAACGGTGTGCCGAACAGTACACCAAGGGGCACATCACCGGGTTCCTGCACCTCTACAGCGGACAGGAGGCGGTGGCGGTCGGAGCAACAGCAGGATTGCATCGCGACGACTACATTCTCTCCGCATACCGTGAACATGCCCAGGCTATAGTGCGCGGCGCCGATCCAAGGCGGGTCATGGCCGAACTTTTCGGCAAGGCCACCGGCATATGCAAAGGCAAGGGGGGCTCCATGCACCTCTTTGATCCTTCTATCAACTTCATGGGAGGGTATGCCATCGTCGGCGGGCAGTTCCCGATATCGGTCGGCCTGGCCTTTGCCGCGCGTTACCGGGGCGAGGACCGCATCGCTGCCTGCTTCTTCGGCGATGGAGCCGTCAATCAGGGCACTTTCCACGAATCCCTCAACTGGGCGCAGCTCTGGCAGCTGCCGGTGCTGTTCATCTGCGAGAACAATTTCTACGGCATCGGCACCGAGGTCCACCGCTCCTCGGCACTGGCATCCATCCACAAGCGGACTTGCGGCTATGACATGCCTTCCGAAAAGGTGGACGGCATGGACGTGATCGCCGTCTACCGGGCGGTCAAATATGCCGCGGAAAAGGTCCGCGAGACCAGCCGCCCGTATTTCATTGAGGCGACCACCTACCGTTTTCGTGGGCACTCCATGGCCGACCCGGCCAAATACCGCTCGGCGGCGGAAAACGAGATGTGGAAGGCCCGCGACCCGCTGCCCAATTACGCCAAACGCCTGATAGAGGAGGACGTTGCCACCCGCGAAGCGCTGGGCGCCATCGAGGCCCGCTGCCGGACATCCGTGGACGAGGCGGTAAAATTTGCCGAGGAATCTCCCTGGCCGGAAGACAGCGCCGTATGGGAGGATATCTATGTCTGAGATGACCTACAGGGATGCGGTCAATCTGGCTCTGAAGGAAGAAATGCGCCGCGACGCGTCGGTTTTCGTTCTGGGGGAGGACGTGGCGCTGTACGAGGGTTCGTTCAAGGTGACCCGCGGTCTGCTGGCCGAATTCGGCGAGGAGCGGGTCAAGGATACCCCTATCTCGGAGAACACCATCATCGGAGTCTCTATCGGGGCGGCCATGGGAGGGTTGCGACCGGTGGCCGAGCTGATGACGGTCAATTTTGCCCTGCTGGCCATGGACCAGATCGTCAACCATATGGCCAAAATCCGTTCAATGTTCGGGGGGCAGACCTTCCTGCCGATGACGATACGCATGCCGGGTGGGGGAGGCAGCCAGCTGGGCGCTCAGCACTCCCAGAGTCTCGAAACCTATTTCATGCACTGCCCCGGCATGTACGTTCTCTATCCGGCCACACCAGCCGATGCCAAAGGGCTGCTCAAAAGCGCCATACGGAACAACAACCCGGTCATTTTTCTGGAGCACGAACTGCTCTACAACAGCAAGGGAGAGGTGCCGGAGGATCCCGAATACTCTATTCCGATCGGCAAGGCCGATGTGAAGCGTCCCGGAGAGGATGTGACCATCGTGGCGTATGCCCGCATGAGCATACTGGCACTTGAGGCGGCCGAGGAGCTGGCAAAAGACGGCATCTCCTGCGAGGTGCTCGACCTGCGCAGCCTGGCGCCTCTGGACGAGGCGGCCATCCTGGCCTCGGTCCGCAAAACCGGTCGGGCGGTAGTGATCGAGGAGTGCTGGCGCACCTGCGGCCTTGGGGCCGAAATCACCTCCCGGATTTATGAGAACTGCTTCGACATTCTCAAGGCTCCGGTAAAAAGAATATCCGGTCTTGACGTGCCGATGCCCTATTCACGCAAAATCGAGAAGATCTGCATCCCGCAGCCGGTAAACATAAGGCAGGCTGTGATGGACGTCATGTCCGGCGAATATTGATTACTTCTGCTTCAATCCCAAAGGAGAATTCATGGCTATCGAAATAACCATGCCCAAGCTTTCCGACACCATGACCGAGGGGATGTTTTCCGGCTGGAGAAAAAATGTCGGGGACCGTATCGAGAGGGGCGACATTATTGCCGAGGTGGAAACCGACAAGTCGGTCATGGATCTGGAGGCGTTCGCGTCGGGCATTCTGATCAAGACCATGGTTAATGGCGGTGAAAATGTCCCGGTCGGAACGGTACTCGGTCTGATCGGCGAAGCGGGCGAAATTGCTGATTCAGGAGACGACATCCAGGCCTTAGCCCCGTCGCCGGAAAACCCGCCAAAGGCAGAAGCTTCGAAACCTGATCAACCGGCAGTAGATTCAAAACCTGCAGCTCAACCGGCGGCACCCGATGCTGGGGTATCTCACACAGAAACTGGGCATGAGAAAGCGTCTCCGCTGGTGCGTCGCCTGGCGCGCGAACAGGGTATTGACCTGGAGCGGATCGAGGGGAGCGGCCCCGACGGGAGGATCACCCAGGTGGACCTTGAAGCCTTCGCCCAACAACAGCAGGGGAAGGAGGAAACCGCAGCGCCGGACGCAACAGCTCCACCGGGGGCGGCCGCAGTATCGTCAATAGAGAGCGCACAACCAACTCCCATGCGGCAGGCCATCGCCAACGCAGTTACCCAGTCGTGGCAGATTCCCCACTTCCAGGTTACCGTTGAAATTGACATGGATGCCTGCCGTGAGATCGTCAGAGAACTGAAGGAGAGCCCCAATCCTATCGGCTACAACGCTCTGGTAATCAAGGCCTGTGCCGGCGCATTACTGAATTTCCCCCTGCTCCGTTCGGGTGATCCCATAGATATCAACTTTGCCGTATCCAGGCCCGAAGGATTGCTGATGCCTGTCATCAGACAATGTCAGCGTTTATCTGTTTCCGGGATCGAGAAAGAATCATCCCGGCTCGCCGAAAAAAGCCGGAGCGGCCGACTTACCCCCGAAGAGAGGGCAGGAGGCACCTTTTCTGTGTCGAACCTGGGAATGTACGGTGTGGATGAGTTTACCGCCCTGATCATGCCCGGGCAGACGGCCATCCTGGCAGTCGGCGTCGTTCGCGAGCGCCCGGTTGTGCATAACGGTGTGCTTGCAGTAGCAGCGACCATGCGGGTCACCCTCTCCAGCGATCACCGCATTGTCGATGGCGCCTATGCGGCTTCATTCCTGGCGGAATTGCGAGCCATCCTGGAGAAGCCGGTTTCGCTTCTGATGTAGTCCGGCTATCTGTAACAAAGAACGGAGATACATCTATTCGCCATGACTCCGCCACCTGGATCTCCCTTATCAAGGTTAACCTTCTCCTCATATCCGCAGTGAATATACTATTCCTCTTTTATCCAGCAGACCTTCAACCCGCATTAAATCTGCATCGTTCACAGTATCGTAAAATCTGCCATGAATAATACCCCTTCCCTCATTTGCAGACCGGAAATTCGAGTATGTCCACGATATGAACCCTCGTTATATCGCGCTTTACCTGATTTGAGTTATAATACTGTCAGGCAGAAAGGTGGTGCTTCCATGATGGATAGTCCTGTGTTCCCTTTGCGAATCTTCTATGACGGAACCTGTTCAGTCTGCGCTTCGGAAGTCGAGCGATACGGGCGTAAGGACCGTGAAGGCCGTTTGATTCTGGTGGACATCGGCGCCCCTGATTTCAATGCGGATTCTTTTGGAATCCCGCTCGCGGAATTCATGTACCAGATGCATGCCATCGACCAGAGTGGCGCGGTCTATCGAGGGGTGGAGGCCTTCTGGGCCATCTGGCAGGCTTTCCCAAGCTCTACCCTGCTTGGCTTGTGCGGCAAGTTGATAATGCTGCCGCTGGTCAATCCGCTAGCCATACTCGGTTACCGTATGTTCGCCGCTATCCGGGGTTATCTGCCGAAACGGCGCAATGTGTGCACTGGCGGTTCATGCCGCATCGGAAAGAGGTAAGCCGTTACTGAAGCTTGGCTGGAGTGATGTCCATAAACTGGTCGGAGGATTCGACGCGTCTCTTGAGGCCGGTCTGCCGGTGGAACCGGATTCGAAGGACCTTCCGGCTGCAAGAATCATGTTGCTGTGAAGGTGCGGACATGGAGCTGGGGAGCAGATTAAGATGTCAGGATCAGGTTCAAAAACGTCCTCATGCTCTCCGGTCCCTGGACTGCTGGAGCGCTTATCTTGGGCTGGCCGATGAAAACGCCGCTGGAGGCGGGCTTTGCTCACAATTAGCAGTAGAAGCCGAAGTTACCTGAAAGTGTTCAGGACATATTCGGCAATCGTTCGTGCGTCCTTGTCCGGGATGGTTCCCGCATCGAACCGGATCATCCGGGATATCGGATTGCGCATGATTTTGACAATATCCTCCGGCGTGGTGATGTAATTCTTTCGCAAGTCGGATCTGCGAAGAGTTCTTTTTGGATCGGACACATTGCCGCCATCGGGATGGCAGTTGAAGCAGAACTGCCTGAACAGCTCCTCGCCCGTTTGTATCTTTTCCTGCTTTGTCGAAGCTGGCTGAGGTACGGATGCCGTTCGGGATTCTGTCTTCCGAGGTTCTTCTTTCGAACAGCCACACTGGAAACAGATGGTAACAAGAGCAATGGTACATGCACTGATGGTTGTTTTTTTGAACACGTCACCTCCTTTATGTCTCGTCAAAAGTTTTCCTGAGGAGATGAGCCAGCAATGCAACAAGCAGCATGAGGGACAGTGCGGCCGCCCCGGCTATCTTCCGTTTCCGGCCGGTATCATCCCACGTCGCAAGCACGCTCTGGATTTTTTTCAAGTCGGCCTGTATCCGGGCTGATTCCTTGTTGACCATTTCAACATTTACATTATGAAAAAGCGAATGGAAACGATTGCGCAGGGCGAATAACTCTTTTTCAAGTTTTTCGGTATCGCTTCCGACTTTTTTGAAGGCAATGATACGGGTTTCGGCAGTCGTGATCATGCCATCGGTTTGCTGCATCGCATCCCGGATCATGCGGGCTCTGTCGAAGCTGTGGCAGCGACTGCAGCTCTTTTCATTGATCAGCTCCAGCGTTGCCTTAAGTACCTGGTGATTGCCATGACAGGTTACGCAGGTCGGCCCGCCCTTGCCGAGGGCCCGGCCGTGGGCGCTGGCCAGGTAGTCATTCATCACGCCTATATGGCAGCGGCCACAGAAAGCGGGGATGGCGGGCTCTTTAGGAGCTCCCAGGAAGCCGCGCTCCGGCTTCATTGCATTGGCAGCGTCCTTCGGATCTCCGCCGTGACAGCTGTTGCAGGCGATACCGTTTTCGGCATGGATGCTGCCGCGCCAAAGTTTGACCGGCTGGCTGTACTTTTCAGGCATTCCGGAGTGGCACTGGATACAGACGATCTCGGCCGGCCCTTCTGCGAAGCTGGTCTGCGGAAGTAGATGCGTGATTAAAGCCGCCAGCATCAGTGCGAACAATCGTACAAATAGTGGTCTGATACCATCCCGTGATCTCATGAGAAATGCCCCCAGATACTGAGTCCGATCCAGAGCAGCAGTCCCCCGATGGAGCAGGCCATGAACAGTGGCCGTTTGAGAGGGTGCCGTTCAGGGCCGCGATCGACAAAGGGGAGCAGCGCCAGAAAGGTCATCGCGGCGCCTTGCAGCGACAGACCGATCAACTCGTTCGGGAAGATCTTCAAAGTCTGGTAATTGGCCAGGAAGTACCACTCCGGCTTTATGTGGGACGGGGTCACGAAGGGATTGGCCGGAATGAAGGCGTCTTTGGGAAAGAACAGATAGGGGTCGAAGAAGAGCACCGCCAGAAAACAGGCCATGTAAATTGCAATCGCCCGCAGATCTTCAAGGGCAAAGTGAGGGAAGAACGGAATGCCGCCGGGATGATTCTCGTAATGATAACTGTCACCTAGCCACTGGTTGCCGGTTTCCTTCTGTCCAAAAGGGGGTGCCGATACTCCTGTCCGTTTCAACAGGAACAGATGGGCGCCGATCAGGGCGACGATTCCGATCGGAATAACCGCAACGTGCAGAGCGAAAAAACGCCCCAGGGTCGGCGGACCGACAAGCACCCCTCCCCGTAGAAATTCCACCAGATATGGGCCGATCACCGGTATCGCGTTGGCGCTGTTGGTGGCCACGGTAGTAGCCCAGAAGGAAAGTTGGCTCCAAGGGAGCAGATAACCGGTCAGAGAGATACCCTGCACCATGATGAACAGGATGAAACCGGTCAGCCAGTTCAGTTCGCGCGGGCGTTTGTAGCTCCCCATGAACAGTACTGAAAGCATGTGCAGCAGCAGTGCCAGCACCATCATGTTGGAGCCGACGGCATGGAACATGCGGATCAGCCAGCCGAAAGGGACCTCGTTCATGATAAAGCTGACGCTTTTGAAGGCTTTCTCCGCGTCCGGCACGTAATAGACCAATAGCAGTATACCGCTCAGCACCTGCAGGACGAAGGCGAAAAACAGGATACTTCCCAGCGAGTACCAGGCATTGATGTTGCGCGGCAGCAGATAGCCGGTCAGCTCTTTTTGCACCACTTCACGCACACCGATGCGCAGATCTATCCAGTCGATAATCTTTCTTAGCAGTGTCATGCAGCCTCCCCGGAAAGCCGGTTCATCCTACGGTAATAGTTCCTCCAGCCACGCTGAAAGGGACTTTGGGAAGTGGTTTGGGTGGCGGGCCGGCGGTGACGATGCCATCGGCGCTGTAATGTCCGGCATGACAGGGGCAGAGGAAATCCTGCTTCTCCTTCTGCCATTGAACGATGCACCCCAGATGGGTACAGACCGCCGAAAGGGCCACCAGGCTGCCGTCGCGCTTTCGAACCAGCACTGCTGCTGATCCGGCGTACTCGAAAAACTTTGCTTCGCCTTCAGGGATATCCTTTGCGGGTATTACAACTTTGGCCGCTGACTCTATATTTGTGCGGGGCGACAGATAGCGGAACAGCGGCCAGCCGCCCGCTGCCGCTGCCAGCGCCGCAAGGCCGGCAAGGCATAAACCGAGAAACGTCCTCCTGCCGTTGTTGTCCATTTATCCCCCCTGAATTCATGGTTCGTGAAAAAGTATAGACCCGGTCTTGCGATTTACAAGCGATTAAGGTGAAGATGTATTCCGATTTCAAATCTCTTTTCCACTCCTGCGATTGCGACCCTTCAGAGACTGGAAACTTACCATTCTCCGCTGTTTTTCATCATACAGATTAAAGCGCAGTGATCTCAGGCTCTCGCTGAACGTGAGCGGCTTGACCGCCTGCAGCTCAGGTATCGCCTCGTAGCACTCCTGCAGCCGGTAGTTGGGAATGCCGGGACGCATGTGGTGAACGTGATGAAAACCGATGTTGCCCGTAACCCATTGCATCAGCTTCGGTAACCGGTAATACGAAGCCCCTTCCATGGCGACCCGCCAGGGGTCCCACTCGTCGTGGCGCGCCCAGTAGACCCCCTGGAACTGATGCTGGATGTAGAACAACCAGACGCCGAGTGTCGCTGCCAAAACCAGAACCGGAAACTGGACCAGGAAATAGGTCTTGAAGCCGACCGTCAGGGTTGCTGTCACGATAATTGCTGCAATTGCCAGGTTGGTGCAGATCACGCTCAAATAATCGATCCTCTTGCCTCCCGGTGCCGGATAACGGTTGCGCAGCAGGAAGTAATAGAGCGGCCCAATGCCGAGCAGGATGAGGGGATGCCGGTACAGCCGGTAGGAAAGCCGCTGCAGCGGCGGTGCAGCCAGGTACTCCTCCACGGTCATGGTCGTAATCTCCCCAATGCCGCGCCGGTCAAGGTCACCGGCAGTGATGTGATGCCGGGTATGGCTGCGCCGCCAGTCGTGAAACGAGGTGAACGTCAGGATGCCGCAGAGATAGCCCACGTTCCTGTTCCAGCGTGGCGAGTGGAGGAACGATCCGTGAGTACAATCGTGGAAAATGATGAAAAGGCGGGAGAAGAGGGCAGTCGCGGCCACACCAAGGGCAAGGGTGATGCCGTAGGAGTGGCCGTGGCGAACGGTCTGAACCATCAGGGCCATCAGGACGAGATAAGGGACGAGGGTGGTACATAGTTGCCGGATTGCGATACGGGTCTCTGGTTTGGCGTACGGCGAGGTGTTCATGTACCACGCCGGTTTTTCCGCTTTCGCAATGATCAGTACTGGATTGAAGGACATAAGCAGCCCCCGCAACATCGGAACTCATATTTATCTTGGATTACATGCCACATCCCGCATTGCTGAAGAGGGATGTGGCACTTCGTGAATAGCGCTGTACATCGACAGGTGAGATACCCTACTTCGCGAAAATTTCCTTGAAGAATTTTTCCGTCTGCGCCCATGAGTCACGGTCTGCCTTCTTGTCATAGGCCATGGGGAGTTTGAACTGTGCCGCGAATTTGTCCGCATCCGGATTGGTGAAGCTGTGCATCACTCCCGGATAACCCACATAACGGAACGAAGCCCCGGCTTTGGTCATTTCATCCTTGAAGGCAGCCACCTGCTCAGGCGGAATCATCTTGTCTGCATCGCCACTGAAAACCAGCACTCTGGCCTTCACAGCGCCTTCTTTTGCCGGGGAATCTGTCGCCAGACTGCCGTGAAAACTGACCACCCCTTTCAGATCGGCCCCCTGCCGTGCCATGTGCAACACTACGCCGCCGCCGAAACAGTATCCGATGGCGGCGATCCGCGCCGGATCGACCGACGGCTGCTGCTTGATGAAGTCGAGAGCGGCATTGAAACGGGCCTCGCCGACCGCCTTGTTCTTCATGACCTCACCGGCGAACTTACCGGCATCGTCCGGGTGCTGGGCGGTCTTGCCGTCTCCGTACATATCCACGGCAAGGGCGACATACCCTTGTTCGGCCAGCATTCTGGCCCGTTTCCGGGCATACTCGTTATGTCCCCACCACTCATGCACTACCAGCACCGCCGGGCGCTTCCCTTTCAGCGCCGCGTTATCCGCCAGATACCCCTTGAGAACCGTATCGCCGACCCGGTACTCGACCTCGCGGCCGGATACCTTCGCCGATGCGGATGAGGCCGTAAACAGAGTTATTGCCAGACAGAATGTCATCCAGAGACGTATAGCCATGATCGTTCTCCTCCCGGAATTGGTTTTATGCCAAGTGTAGCAGGATTTCGGAAAGTTTCCAGTTTCGCAGGTAGACATGTGTCGCCGGCTATTCCCCGGGGACGCCAGCCGGAAAATCGCCGGCCGTTTGTTGACTCGGCAGTTAACTTTGCTAGAATATGATGGTAGAAACTCTACGCAAAGGAGGATGGATATGAAACTGTTATCAGGATCGGTTGTTTGCGCTGTTCTTATCAGCGTCGGTGGAGCCTGGGCGGCAGGACCGCCCTCACTTGAAAGCGGACAGCAGCTTTTCGAGAGCGCGAAGCTCGGCACGTCGGGAAAGAGCTGCTCCTCCTGCCATCAGGGCGGAAAAGATCTTAAGGGAATTGAAGCTTCCAGTGACGAACAGCTGGCCGCCACCATCAACAGATGCATTGCAGGCGCGCTCAAGGGGAAGCGTCTCGACCCGGAATCGTCAGACATGAAGTCGCTCGTGCTCTACCTCAAGAGCTTTGCCGGGACCGGCAAGTAGAGCGAACAGCGGGAGGTTCGGCATCTCCTCTGAGGGAAGTGGGTGTCGGGCCGGCACCATTGGCGTTACCGCAAACAAAAAAGCCCGCACAAGGCGGGCTTTTTTGTTTGATCCTTCAAGCCGGCTAGGCGGCTTTTTTCTGCGCTGTGGCCGCGAACGCCGCGGCAAAAGTTCCGGCGAACTCCTCTATGGCCGTGGGGGTTGTGTTCTCCGCGGTTCGCGGCCGGTTCACCGCAAACAGGCCGTCGTTCAGCGCCATGCTCATCTCGATGAAGCGACGGCTCGTGTCGGGGCTTATCCCCCTCGCCATCATCCACTTTGACGCCTCCTCGTACGTGAACTGCACGTACTTCAGGTCGCTCCAGCCGATCTTCCGACCGATAATGCCGATCGCCTCTTTGAGGGAGAGGTCACGCTGTCCGAGCAGATCCTTCACACTCTTTCCGGTGAAGTCCCGCCTGAGCAGATGCTCTGCGACCCGTGCGGCGATGTCTTTGGTGGCGATCATCGCAAACTTCTGATCGCCCCGCACCGCCGAACCGGCTAACCCCTTCTCGTTGATGAGCGGGATATTCATCAGCAGGTTCTCCATGAAGTAGGTGGGACGCAGATGAAGAACATTGACTCCCGCCACCCCGTTCAGCCGTACTTCCTGATCGTGCAGCCCCAGAATCGGGCCGGTTCCGGCAGGCAGTTCGGCCCCCTGGCTGCTGAGGTTCACCACATATTTCACCCCTGCCTTGGTGATGGCATCGGCGATGCTTGCGCCGATCTCGTTCTGATAGACCCGGAAATCTGCGGCTGTATAATCAGGGGGGATCATTGCAAATACAGCATCAACGCCGGTAAAAGCTTGTATCAGGAAGGCGGCGTTCTTCATGTCCCCCACTGCCGCTTCGGCCCCCTTATTAACCAGCGCTTGCATCCTGGCGGCATCCCTGCCGACCACCCGCACTTTTTCTCCTTTAGCCAGCAGAATTTCGGCCGCCTTGCTTCCGATGTTACCTGTTGCTCCGGTAATGACTAACATGACTAGTCTCCTTTCCGCTCCGGAGAGCTGTAAGGTATGTTATGTCCGGTGCCGCCTGTCGTGCGGCTCTGCCCGGTTTTAGCAAACCTATTATACACCCGATTCATAAAAGTGGGGGTAGTGTTTTTTTTGAAAGGAATCATCTGAAGTACCCCCTGATGTCAGCCGTCCGGCCCATAAACTTTGAAAGCGGCTGATTGACTGCCGATTATGCTTATTCTTCCGATTTTGAAATCGTGGCATCTCTCCTTCTTCTGTTAAATATATCTGAAATCTGTCGGAAAAAATTACAACTATGTATGGCTGCTTTCCTGAAACAAGTAATATGTTGTTAGATAACAGGATATTACGTATTGGTACGTCAATTGCTGGTGACGCATACCAGGTAGTATAAATTTTGAAGGAATTGAAACCCGGGACACGGAGAGAAGCTCATGAAGATTATAACTGAAGCAGCAGAGGTCAAAAGTTTTGAGGTGCCGGATGAGGTGAGAACCTTTCCGAAGGGGAGACTGGAGTTGGTGACAATTGCTGGCGCAACTGTTGGCCGGGCCATCTTCGAGCCAGGTTGGCGCTGGATGACGTCACTACAGCCGCTAGTCGCCACCAAGAGTTGTGAAGCGCCGCATTTCCAATTTCACGTAGCGGGGCGTCTGCATATCGTTATGGATGATGGCAACGAATTCGACTGCGGACCGGGAGACGTATCGTCCCTCCCCTCAGGGCACGATGCATGGGTTGTCGGCGATGAACCGGCAGTCGTGGTCGATTTTCAGGGGATGGTTGATTACGCCAAGAAAAA
>VFJM01000407.1 GCA_009886055.1 Geobacter sp.
ACCATCCGCATCACGGCAGAAGGGGTCGCGCGTCTGACCGGGAAGGGGTCGCCGAAGCTCGCAGTACTGTCTCTCAACCCGCATTGCGGCGAGGGGGGGAAGTTCGGTACCGAGGAAACTGAGGTCATCGCGCCGGCGGTCGAGGCCGCCCGGCAGGAGGGAATCGATGCCGAGGGGCCGCTGTCGGCCGACACCCTGTTCCACTTTGCCCAGCAAGGGCTCTATGACGGCGTGGTGGCCATGTACCACGACCAAGGGTTGATCCCGCTCAAGATGCTGCACTTCGACGACGGGGTAAACATCACCCTCGGACTGCCGATCATCCGCACCTCGGTAGATCACGGCACCGCTTATAATTTGGCCGGCACGGGTAAGGCCTCGGAAAAGAGCCTGCTGGCGGCGATCAGGATGGCCGCCGGGATGCTGCGATAACCGGGCATCTACCTCCTACGGAAAGGGGTGCCCATTTTGTTACACTTCCCGCAAACTCTAAGTGCGGATTCGGCGGATGAAGTAAAAACAGCAGGTGGCCGCACGGGTGTAAGGCGTATTACCAGATAAAGATCGCCCCGGAAAAAACCGGGGAGTGTCCCTGATTTTTCAAGGACAAAAATACAAGGAGGGCAATATGAAACATAAAATGTTTTCTACAGCGAGGCGTTACGAAGGAGTGAAGGACCCAGAAGCAGCTACAAAAAAAGTACAGGATGTCTTTGTGCCGCTCATATCTGCGTTGCCAGGATTCATCGAATATTTTTGGATCGATCTGGGAGATGGCGCGATGATGTCAATTACCATTTTTAAAACGCTTTCTGAAGCGATAGCGGCAAACAGAAAATCAAGAAGTTGGGTGGAGGATCACCTGAGTTCGGTTCTTTCGAGCTCAGTCCGAATTGAGGCCGGGCCAATAGTCGTATACAAGGGAAAGAAAGAGGGGCTCTGACTGGGGGAACTCCTGGCGGACCGCTGGCTGGTGGATGGGCAAACGGTGGGGACTGACGACCGCCTCGCTCCCCACTGGAACTTCCGACTGGGAGTGCTGTAACAGAATGAAAAAGAAAAAAAATCCCGAAAAGAGCGGCTCGGTGATCATCGCGCGGCAGGAGCACGGGATCTCCCGCAAGCTCATGAGCCCGAACGCCTTGCGTGTTCTCTACCGGCTGAAGGATAACGGCTTTGTCGCTTATCTCGTCGGCGGCTGTGTGCGCGACCTCCTGCTCGGACGAGAGCCGAAGGATTTTGACGTCGTGACCAACGCCACCCCCGGCGAGGTGAAACGAATGTTCCGCAGCTGCCGCCTTGTCGGGCGACGCTTCCGTCTCGCACACATTCACTTCAAGGAAGAGCTCATCGAGGTGGCGACCTTCCGTTCCCAGGCGTCGGATGAGCCGGAACCCGAGGCGGTGGAGACGCGCAGGGGGGAGCAGCGGCAGCGACTCCCGCACATGCTGATGGATGACGAGGGCATGATCCTGCGGGACAACGTCTTCGGCACACCCGAAGAAGACGCCCTGCGCCGCGACTTCACCGTCAACGCGCTTGCCTACGATATTGCCGATTTCTCGATCATCGACTTCGCCTCCGGCCTTGCCGACCTGGGCGCCGGCATCATCCGCACCATCGGCGATCCGGCGGTCCGTTTTCAGGAAGACCCGGTGCGGATGCTGCGGGCGGTGCGGTTTGCCGCCCAGCTCGGCTTCACGATGGCAGAAGAGACCCGGAAGGCGCTGGTCGCCTCCGCCGACACCATCGTCAGGGCCGCGCCGCCGCGCCTCTACGACGAGATGCTCAAAATCCTGCTCTCCGGAGAAGGGGCGAAGTGCTGCGACCTCCTCCGCCAGACCGGTCTCTTCGCGGCGCTTTTCCCTGCTTTCTCTGCCTGGCTCGACTCCGAAAGCGAAGGTTTCCCCCATACCCGTTTCGGCGAGATGCTCACCTGCGTCGATTCCCGCATCCAGAAGGGGGACAAGATCTCCCCGCCGCTTCTCCTGGCACTCCTTTTCGGCGAGTACCTCGATGAGAAGGCGGAGAACTTCCGCGCCAAGGGGGCGCCGTGGCAGCAGAGTATCGACGCCGCGACAGCGGAGTTCCTGGGAGAAGTCTGCCCGTTCGTTCAGATCACGAACCGCGTCGGGCTCGCGCTTCGCGACATAATTGCCCAGCAGACGCGCCTGAAGCTGATCCCCGGTCGCCGGCCACAGGCGTTCATCGCCCGTAACGATTTCAACGACATCATCGAATACTGCCGGCTCATCCACGGCGACAAGAAGGACGTTGCCGGGCGGCTGGAGTGGTGGCGGGCTCAGGCAGAACAGATGGAGCAGGAGCCGCTGGCGCCGCTGTCCAAACGCACCGAAGAGACCGGGGCGCCACCGCGGAAGAAGAGACGCCGGCGGCGGCGAAAGCAGCATGGTTTGCATCAGTCAACGAAATGATTCATTCTTGAATGGTCATAACTCTCCGGAGGCCATGAACGATGAGCTTCATCCTTGCCCTTGACCAGGGAACGACCAGTTCCCGCGCCGTGGTGTTCGACCATGACGGCACCATCCGTGGTCTCGCGCAGAAGGAATTCCGCCAGTTCTTTCCCGCGCCCGGCCTGGTGGAGCACGACGCCGAGGAGATCTGGGCCTCGCAGCTGGGGGTGGCGGTGGAGGCGATTGCCCGGGCCGGTGTGGCCGCCGCCGATATCGCCGCCATCGGCATCACCAACCAGCGGGAAACAACGGTTGTGTGGGACCGCGCGACCGGCAAGCCGATCCACCATGCCATCGTCTGGCAGGACCGACGCACCGCGGGCGAGTGCGATCTGCTCAGGGTCCAGGGGCATGAGCAGACTTTTCGCGCAAGGACAGGGCTGCTGTTGGACCCCTATTTCTCCGGCACCAAGCTCGCATGGCTGCTTGACCACGTGCCAGGCGCCAGGGCACGGGCAGAGGCGGGGGAGCTGGCCTTCGGCACGATCGATTCCTGGCTGGTATGGAACCTTACGGGGGGTGAACGTCATATTACCGACGCCAGCAACGCCTCCCGCACGCTGCTGTTCAATATCCACGACGGGACGTGGGACCCTCAGCTGCTGGAAATGCTCCGCATCCCCCCGTCAATCCTGCCCGAGGTCGTCGATTCCAGCCAGGTCTACGCCGAAACCGCTGCCCGCTTTCTTGCCGCGCGGGTACCGATTGCCGGCATCGCCGGTGACCAGCAGGCGGCGCTGTTCGGCCAGCTCTGCGACCGCCCCGGGATGGTCAAGAACACCTACGGCACCGGCTGTTTCATGCTGATGCATACCGGGACGCGGCCGGTGATCTCCGGGCAGAACCTGCTCACCACCGTGGCCTGCCAAATAGGCGGCCAGACCGAATATGCCCTCGAAGGGAGCGTCTTCGTGGCCGGGGCGGCGGTGCAGTGGCTGCGGGACGGTCTCGGCATCATCCGCTCCTCGGCCGAGGTCGAAGCGCTGGCAGCATCCGTTCCCGACAACGGCGGCGTCTACCTCGTCCCGGCCTTTACCGGCCTGGGTGCCCCCCACTGGGACCCGTATGCCCGTGGCGCCCTGCTCGGCATCACCCGCGGCACCACTGCCGGGCACATCGCCCGGGCAACCCTGGAAAGTATCGCCTTCCAGAGTGCCGATCTCCTCGAAGCGATGGAAGCGGACGCCGGCACCCCGCTGGCCGAGCTGCGGGTGGATGGCGGCGCTACCGCCAACAATCTGCTGATGCAGTTCCAGGCCGACCTCCTCGGTGTTCCGGTCGTGCGGCCGCGGGTACGGGAGACGACGGCGCTGGGGGCGGCCTACCTGGCCGGGCTGGCGGTCGGCTACTGGCGGGATCGCGCGGAAATCGGGCAGCTCTGGCAGGCGGAACACACCTTTACCCCTGCCATGGAGCGGGGGAAGGCGGCCGAGCTGCGCCGCTGCTGGAGCAGGGCACTGGAGCGGTCAAAGGGGTGGGCAGAGCCGTGAGGCGCGAGGAACTCCAGATTAGCGGCAGACAGCATAGGAAAACAGTGGTATCATTAAGCAGCCTGCCGCCTTGCAGTCCTCCAGGAACATTCTCAAGAAACTACATCCGACCCCAGGCTTGATCCCGTGTGACGAGGAGAATACATAGTGAAAAAAAGCACAACCGGAAAAGATGCACGCACAACTGCCGTAACGAGTGTAAGAGTTGGTGAAGAAGAGTTCCGCACACTTCCTTTTGTCGACAAGCGCAATTATCTTGACCGGGTACTCCCCACGGAGAAGATGGCCCTGATCCTGGGAGACCCGGACGGCAAGAAACTGGCCCGCGCCCTGCCGCCTCATGAGTTGTACCGGCTTTTCAAGGAAAATGGCGGCCCCGACGCCATGGAATTGCTGGGGCTGGCAAGTCCGGAGCAGTGCGTTTTCATCATGGATATGGAACTCTGGAGAGGGTGGTCGTTTTCGGAAGATAAGGCAGCCGAATACCTGGAGTATATCCTGCAAGGGAGTGAGGAGCATTTCCTGGAATTACTCCCGCATCTGGATTTCAATCTCCTCTCCCTTTTTCTGGGGAGAGAGCTTATTGTCGCGGGGGGCATTGGCGATATCAACACCGACGAAGAACGTCAGACCGATTGGGACCACACCTTTGACGATGTGTTCCTGATAAAATTCAAGAACACCAAACACGCCGCGATCATCGGCTCCTTCCTGGAACTGGTCTGCCGCCTGGATAATCCCCTGTACACGTCTCTCATGGAAAGCGTGAGCGGCGAAATTGACATTGAATCAGAGGAGGAGTGCTATCGCTTGAAATCGGGACGCCTCGCCGATCTGGGCTTTCCTCCTCATGATGAGGCGCTTGAGATCTACTCCCGTATCAACCCGGCCACGTTTACACCCGGTCGCAACAAAGAGCTCTTACTGTCGGTTGAAGCAACGACACTCCCCGAGATATTTTTGACCGGCAAGACGTTCCTGGAGAGGGTTATTCTTCGGGCGGACTCGGAGCTTTTTCGCAGGGAGCTGAATTATCTGATTAATACCGCACTGGCGGCCGATGAAGCCCATCTTGCCGGCATGGAACAGATGAGGTCGGTAGTGGAGCGGGTTTACGGTTATCTGAACATTGCCCTGGAGTACCTGAGCGAAGGGGATGAAACAAAGGGAGTAGAAATCATTACCGGCGAACATCTGAAGAGATTGTTCCAGCTGGGGTTCAGCCTGGTACTCGGCCTGAAGTTCAGGGCGGATAAACTCAGTGAAACGGATTATGCCACCGGCAAAGCCCTGTCGGGACTGAAAACCGCCAGACCCCGCTTCTATCGCGGGCTTGACTCCGACGGCATTGATGGCTACCGGGAATTCCGGGAGATGCAGGATGTGACCACGGTGTCGGATTTTCTGAAAAGGCTGGAAGGCTGAACGGAGAATTTGAGAACCATGGGGGGCTTCAGACACACCCGCACTGCCTCGTTCATGTCAATTTGCCGACCCCCTTCAGCCGGCGACACGGCGAAAGACCAGCCAGCCGCCGGCCATCAGGAGGGCGACACCGATCATACGGCTTGAATCAAGCGGGATCTGACGCCCGCCGAACAGGCCGAAGTGGTCCATCAGCACACCGGTGGCAAGCTGGGCAGCAATAATGGCAGCCATGGTGGCGGCGGTTCCGATCCGCGGCACAACGAAAATCGTCATGGTTACGAAGAAAGCTCCCAATAATCCGCCGGTCAACTCCCACCACGATGCTCCGGCAATGCCCCGCAAGCTCCCGCGTCCGACCAGCAGCACCATCATGAACAGAGCAATTGTGCCTACCGCAAACGAGATGCAGGAACTCTCCAGCACACCGACGATCCGGGCCAGACGGGCATTGATGGAAGGCTGGACGGCCACGGCAATGCCGCCGCAGAGCATCAGCAGATAAAGGATATAATTGTTCACCGGGAATCTCCTTTGGTCTGTTACTTAATTCAGAGACAATATACCCGTCACGTTACAAAATGTCACAGGTAGAAATGCTGTCAGGAGGAGGAGCTGATGAGGGAAAGAGAGGGGATGCACGTTGAAAGATTAAGCTTTCCGCTTGCACTCGTCGCCCGTTTTTCGTAGACTCCCACTCATGACACCCTTCGAAACCATATCCGTAAAAGTCCGCGCCGGTCAGCGCATCACCCCTGACGAGGCTCTGTTTCTGTTCAGATCAAACGACCTGCTGGGCATCGGCGAACTGGCAGCGCTGGCCAACGAACGCAAAAACGGCAAAAACGTTTATTTCAACGTCAACCGCCACATCAACCCGACCAACGTCTGCGTCAACCGCTGCGCCTTCTGTGCCTTTTCGCGCACCGCCGGCGAGGATGGCGCCTACACGCTGGCGCTGGACGAAATCTGCCGCCGGGCTCAGGAGGCGGAGGGAGAAGGGGCCACCGAAGTGCAT
The DNA here is from genome assembly GCA_009886055.1 of Geobacter sp. Taxonomy (GTDB): domain Bacteria; phylum Desulfobacterota; class Desulfuromonadia; order Geobacterales; family Pseudopelobacteraceae; genus JACRCG01. The sequence goes on from VFJM01000407.1 coordinate 6,411, forward strand.
ATCGTCGGCGGCCTGCACCCCGACCTGGCCTTCGAGTTCTACGAAGAAACCGTGCGGGCCATCCGCAACGCCGCACCAAAGCTCCATATCAAAGCTTTCACCGCCGTGGAGATCGAATATTTTTCCCGTATTTCCGGACTGACTATTGAAGAAGTGTTTGATCGTCTCATCAGCGCCGGGCTCGGCTCCATGCCGGGCGGGGGTGCCGAGATCCTGGTCGAAGAGGTCCGGCAGAAGATCTGCCCCGAAAAAATCTCGGGAGGGCGATGGCTGGAGATCATCCGCCTGGCGCACCATGCCGGACTGAAGACCAACGCCACGATGCTCTACGGTCACGTCGAAACTGCTGCCGACCGGGTCGCGCACATGGAGATGCTCCGGACCCTGCAGGATGAAACCGGCGGTTTCCAGGCCTTCATCCCGCTGGCGTTCCAGACCGAGAACTCCGATCTGAAACTGGACATCAAGGGGACCTCCGGCCTCGATGACCTGAAGACTCTGGCGATCGCGCGGATTTTCCTCGATAATTTCGACCACATCAAGGCCTACTGGATCATGCTGGGAGAGAAGATCGCCCAGGTCTCGCTGGCATTCGGGGTCAACGATCTGGACGGCACCGTCGTCGAAGAGAAGATCGGCCATGACGCCGGAGCCAACAGCCCGCAATCACTCACAAAAGACGGCATCATCCGCCTGATCCGAAAGGCCGGAAAAATCCCTGTCGAACGGGATACGCTGTATAAGCCGATTCGCAGGTACTGATGTCTCTCGTCAGTACCAAAGACGAGTTTGGCTCTCTTGACGCCCTGCTCTCAGCAGATATCAACAAAGACCGTTTTCGGGGTGCTCTCCGCCGTCTGCACACGCTGTTCAGGGTCTACGCCTGTACCTCTCCCGTGCCGCTCCCCGCTCCGGGACTGATCGTCACCCGGGAGATTCGCACCCAGTCTGAGCGCTATCTCCCGGTTGCCGTCATCACCGCCGTATTCAATCATCTCTACTCTGCCGCACTGACTTATCCACCGACTCTGTCCAGCACTCCGTTCCACAATGCCATGAGCTGGGCCGACGCCTTCGCAGCCCTCCCGGCACAGTTCCAGTTCAGCGCTAATCCGGCCCTGCTTTTGGAGTCATTGCTGGCCGATGGTCGTCTACTGACCCGGTTTCTGTTTGCCTCGTTCCTGCCGGATCGATTCTATGGCGGCATTGGGCGCTATCCAGGACAGCAGAAATTTATCCGGGAGTATCTGACAACGAGGAAAACGGGGGAACTGCACTGCCTGGACGCCGCCTGCGGCACCGGTGAGGAGGCCTACGGGCTGGCTCTCCTGCTGTCAGAGCTGGGGTTTTCACCTGAAGAAATCCGGATCGATGGCTGGACACTTGAACCGCTGGAGGTCTGGGCTGCAGCGCATCGTTGTTTCCCGCATGACCGGCGCCGCGAAATCCATCTGAGGGGAGCGACCTCCGCTCTCTTTCAGCGGGGATACGACCACCGTATCAGTTTCCGTTGTCAGGATATTTTGACGGCTCCCCCACCATCCACCATCTTCCGGAAACTTGATGACAAACCGGGTGGCGAGAAGAGACGATTCGATCTGATCCTCTGCAATGGCCTGTTGGGCGGCCCGATCATCCATGAAAAAGAGCATGCGGACCGGGCGGTTGGTAATCTGGCCCGGCTGCTGGCACCGGGGGGACTCCTGCTGGCGGCAGACAATTTCCACGGAGGGTGGAAACAGAAATGCCCGCAGGCAGAGCTGCGGGCATCATTTGAAACTCAAGGATTACGGTATGTTGAAACCGGTGAAGGTCTCGGTGGATTAAAACCGGAGCAGTAACCCGCCCCAGGTCAGGCCTCCGCCAAAACCCATGGCCAGTACCAGGTGCCCCGGCTTGATCGTGCCGTTGCGCAGGTTTTCGTCCAGCACCAATGCTACCGAGGCGGCCGAGGTATTGCCGCAGCGGTCGAGGTTGAGCAGGAAGCGTTCCTTGGGGAAACCGCTCTTTTTGGCGATGAAGTCGATCATGCGCACG
>VFJM01000260.1 GCA_009886055.1 Geobacter sp.
CCACACATCGGCATCGCCTTCAGGTGCCAGATCTCCTCGTTATAATCGGTGATCGTCCGATCGGTGGAGAACTTGCCGCTGCAGGCGCTGTTGAGGATGCTCATGCGGGTCCAGCGCTCGCGATCCTGATACGCAGCAGCAACGCGCTGCTGGGCATCGACGAAGCTGCGGAAATCCGCGGCAACCATCCAGGGATCGTGAGGGGAGCAGATTGCGTTGATAATCGGGTCGAAGAGACCGGCTTCAAACAGATTGAAGTGACCGCAGCGGAGAAGAGTCATGACCCTCTGCAACTCGTCATCTTGGCTGATGGTCACGTTCGGGTCATACTGCCCGCGCAACTCATCCACCTCTTCGCTCGTCAGACCGAACATGAAGAAATTTTCTTCCCCTACCTCCTCGCGAATTTCGATGTTCGCGCCATCCAGAGTGCCGATGGTTATGGCACCATTCATCATAAACTTCATGTTACCGGTTCCGGAAGCTTCCTTGCCGGCGGTCGACAGCTGTTCCGAGAGATCTGTGCCGGGGCAGATGATCTCCATGGCGGTCACGTTGTAGTTGGGCAGAAACGCCACCTTGAGCAGATCACCGACGGCCGGATCGGCATTGACCACGCTGGCAACGTTATTAATCAGCTTGATAATCAGTTTTGCCATGGCATAACCGGGAGCCGCCTTCCCTCCGATCAGCACGCAGCGATTGGTCCACCCTGCCGTGTCACCGCGCTTGATCCGGTCATAGAGATGGATGACATGAAGTATGTTGAGGAGTTGGCGCTTATACTCATGAATCCGCTTGACCTGGACGTCAAACAGCCCTTCTGGGTTGAACGAGACGTTACACTTGGCCTGAATAAGGTCAGACAGTCGCTCTTTATTGACCTGTTTAACTTCATGCCAGCGTTGACGGAATTCAGGGTCATCAGCGCGTTCGGCAATCCTGTTGATCTGCTGCATGTCGGCCACCCAGCCATCTCCGATCTTTTCGGTTACAAGCTGGCTAAGAGCTGGATTACAGTGCGCAATCCAGCGCCGTGGTGTCACCCCGTTGGTCTTGTTGTTAAACTTGAGCGGCCAGAGTTCATAAAAATCACGGAACAACCCCTGAACCAGCAGTTGCGAGTGCAGAGCGGCAACACCATTGACGGAAAAGCTCCCCACAATGGCCAGATATGCCATCCGAACCTGGGGGACGGCACCCTCTTCAATGATCGACATGCGCCTTATGCGCTCGTTATCGCCGGGCCAGCGGATGGAAACCTCCGTTATGAAGCGGGCATTGATCTCCAGGATTATTTCCAGAATCCGGGGCAGAAGCTGGTCGAAGAGGGGTAGCGGCCATTTTTCGAGCGCTTCGGGAAGCAGGGTGTGATTGGTGTATGCCATCGTCCGGCAGGTGATTCCCCAGGCATGATCCCACCCCATCCCATGGTCGTCCATCAGAATGCGCATCAATTCGGGCACGGCACAACTTGGATGGGTGTCGTTCAGCTGAAAACAGTTATTGTCGGCAAATTCGCTGAAGTCACCTTTGCGCACCATCACCCAGCGTTCAACGACATCCTGAAGACTAGCCGAAGCGAGAAAGTACTGCTGGCGCAGACGGAGCACCTTGCCGTTTTCACTGGCATCGTTCGGGTAAAGCACCATCGTGATATTTTCGGCTTCATTCTTGGTGGCAACCGATTCGGCGTAGTCTCCGGCGTTGAATTCACCCAGATCAAAGGCATCAGTGGCGGCTGCTTTCCAGAGTCGCAGAGTGTTGACAGTGCCGTTGCGGTAGCCGGGGATCGGAATATCGTAGGGGACCGCCAGCACATCCCGGGTGTCGACCAGGCGGGCACGCTGCTCACCGGTCTCGGCACGGTAGTGCTCACTGCGCCCTTCGAAACGGACGCGCTGGGTATATTCCGGCCGTTCCTGTTCCCATGGGTTGCCATCCCGCAGCCAGTGATCCGGCTCCTCTATCTGGCGGCCATCAACGATACGCTGTCGGAACATGCCATATTCATAGCGGATACCATACCCCATCACCGGCAGTTGCAGCGTGGCGCAGCTGTCCAGAAAACAGGCCGCCAAACGCCCGAGGCCGCCGTTGCCGAGTCCGGCATCGATCTCGGCCTCGGCCAGATCTTCCAGGTTGATGCCCAGCTGATGCATCGCCTGCGCAGCGGTATCGGTAATGCCGAGATTCAGCATGGCATTACCAAGAGTCCGCCCCATCAGAAACTCCAGCGAGAGGTAATACCCCTGTTTGCAGCGAGACTCAACATAGCTGTAGCGGGTATTCTTCCACCGTTCCATCAGACGGTCGCGAACCGTCAGCGCCAGCGCCTTGTAAAAATATTTGACTGAATGGCAATATTTATTCTGGCCAAGGGTATAGGTGAAATATCTCCGGTAATCGTGTATCAGTCCGGAAGCATCATGCGGTAGCGGGGGGAGCTCGGTCAAACCGGGCGAGCTGATTGTTGTGCGTTTCTTTTTGTGAACCATTCCTGTTCCTTCCCTGCCGCACCCAATTGTCCTGGTGCCAGCAGCGTAATTTGATTCAGCACGTCGTCTATATATAAAACCGTACACGGTTTTGCCATGGAAGGCAATTTACAATGATCTTTCGCATGCCGATCAGAGCGTCAGCTGACGGAACCGCCTGACCGCCTCCGGAATGGCGTCCTCCCGGATATTTCCGAACGCCAGCCTCAGGTACCCCTCAAGGCCGGGACCAAAGACCTCCCCCGGCAGACAGAGGATGGCTGCTTCGTCCACCAGCCGTTTTGCCGCCTGGCGACCGCTGCAACCGTTGAACGGGTGCCGCACCCAGGCGAAGAAGGCGCCGCTGGCCGCCAGACGGAACGGGTTGCCCGGCTGCATGAATTCGGCGCGGAACAGGTCGTGGCGGCGGCTCATCATATCCCGGTTGGCGGCGACCCAGGGGGCCAGGTTCTCGACACCGAACCTGACGGCATGCTGTGTAATACGCGGCTGACAGACCGCCATCGTGTCCTGCGCCTTAAGGGCATGGCCGATGAACTCCCCGGAGGTGACGAGCATTCCGGCGCGGTAGCCGGTCAGGGCAAAGGTTTTGCCGAACGAGGCGATCTGCACAAAATGGTCTCCCCAGGCCGGGTCGGAGAACAGCTCGTGGGGGCGGATACCGCCGGGGATGAATTCATTATAGGTCTCATCCAGAATCAGGGCGATGTTGCGGCGCCGGGCGAGGTCGAACAGCTCCCGAATCGTACCGGGCGGGGTAATGGCGCCGGTCGGGTTGCTGGGGGAGACCACCAGGATCGCCCTGGTCCGGTCGGTGATCAGGCGTGCGATCGTTGCGGGGTTCGGAACGCCCCCCTCCGCCTCGACAAAGGGGGCATACACCCCGCGGATGCCGAGGATGTCGAGGGCCATGGGATGATCGAAGTAATAGGGGGCCTGCACGACGATCTCGTCACCGGCGCGGCAGAGGGTGACGATCGCCAGCCAGAACGCCTGGCTGGCTCCGATCGTCAGGCAGAAATTGTCCGGCGACAGCTGCGCGCCGTATTTCCCGCCGTAATAGCCGCATACAGCCTTTAAAACTTCAGGCAGTCCTTCATCTGGCGAATACTTCGACATGAGCGGATCGCACAGCAAGTGGGAGAGATGCTCCGTCAGTTCCGGGGCGGGGGCATAATCGGGCACCGCCTGGCAGAGGTCGATCAGCTCTTGGCCGTCATCCGGTCGCTCGGACAGCCAGCGCTTCACCTCGGAAATGGGGGGAAAGTGGACGTTGGCAATAAGCGGTGACACCATCATACTCATACTGTTCTCCTGCGGCATACGCTTTTGCCTCAAATATATCAGAAATCACCCACCGCGCACCTACAATTTTCCTTACAAAATTCATATTTTATATTGACACGGCGCTTGACCGCCGGTATAAGTTTCCCCTAGTGTGGAAAAAAGTGGCATATTGTGGAAAAAAAGACCAACGAGACAACCATGTTCAGAGGAATTTTCGAGACAACCATAGACGCCAAGGGGCGCACCAGCCTGCCGGCCAAGTTTAGAGAAATTCTTGTCGAGAAGCATGATGACGAGCGCTTTTTCCTGACCAACTCGGCTCCGGTCAAACTGGATAACGGTTTGTTCAGTTCCGGGTTGCTTATTTTCCCCTACAAAGAGTGGTTTGCTTTTGAAGAGAATTTCAGGGTAATCAAGGGGTTTACCTCCGAACAGCGTAAAAACATCATGCACACAATTATTGCCCCGGCGCAGGAATGTTGTGCCGATAAATTGGGGCGATTTCTGATCCCGCCGACGTTTCGCAGGGACGCAGCTCTTGATCGAGAAATTCAGTTTGTCGGCACGATGGACAGGATTGAGATCTGGAGCATGAGTGAATGGGACAAGGTCCGCGCCAAAAACATGAAGAACTTCCCGATTGACACTGAAGCGGCTGCGGAGCTTGGTCTCTAGTGGCAGAGTTCCGCCACCTCTCTGTTCTGCCGGATGAGGTCATCCGCTTTCTGGAACCGGCGAACGGCAAAACATATCTGGACGGTACGCTGGGGGGAGGTGGCCACGCCGCATTGATCCTTGGAAAGGCACCTGAAGCCCTTCTGGTCGGCATCGACCGGGATCAGGCAGCACTGGCCGCAGCAGGAGCGCGGCTGGCGGTTTACGGTGAACAGGTCCGCTTGCTGCATGGCGACTTTGCCGACGTTGCCGAACAGCTGAGCACCCTTGGTATACCAGCGCTGGACGGGTTCATCCTCGATCTGGGCGTATCGTCGCACCAGCTGGATACGAGGGAGCGCGGCTTCAGCTTCCAGCAGGATGCCCCGCTGGATATGCGAATGGACACCAGCCGCGGCGAAACAGCAGCGGACCTGGTCAACGAACTTCCGGAACAGGAGCTGGAACGGGTTATCAGCGAGTATGGCGAGGAACGCTGGGCAAAACGGATCGCGTCTTTCATCGTCAAGGATCGTGCAGAGTCACCGATTACAACCACCTTCCGGCTGGTGGATATTATAAAAGGGGCGGTTCCCAAGGCCAAGTGGGATGAGCGTATCCATCCGGCCACCCGCACCTTCCAGGCTCTCCGCATCGCGGTCAACAGCGAACTGGAAAGCCTGGAACGGGGGATGCGGGCGGCACTCGACCTGCTGAAACCGGGCGGGCGGGGTGTAATCATCTCGTTTCACTCGCTGGAAGACAGAATTGTCAAACACATCTTTCGGGAATACGCCGAAGGATGCACCTGTCCACGACAGTTGCCGGTCTGCGCCTGCGGCAAACAGCCGCGTGTGAAGGTTCTGACCAGTCGGCCGGTGACGGCGACGCAGGAGGAAACAGACGATAATCCACGGGCGCGAAGCGCCAAGCTGCGGGCGGTAGAAAAGTTGTAGGTTTCCTGTTTGGAAAATACTGTTTTTTTCCGGATGGAAACCAGGGGGGAGGGATTATGGCACAAGCAAGAACCGATTATACCAAAGTTGCGGCACCGCGCGCCCTTGGCGGGCTGGAAGTAACACCGCACCGTATTGACCTGTTTAAGTACCTTATGATCTGTATGGTCGTGTTTACGATTGTCTCCGTCTTTCACGTCTGGTCACGCTTCAAGCTGGTTGACCTCAACCTGGAGACATCCGAGATCAGCCGGCAACTGAACGAGGCGGGACAGGAGCAGAAGCGCTTGAAACTTGAAGCCGCTTCGCTGAAGACACCTTCCCGCATTGAAGCCATCGCCAAGAATGATCTGGGGATGGCACTGCCGACCGAACAACAAGTCATTCACGTAAAATGAAAGACGAACGGGAAAAATGGGCGCGCATCCGGATCATCATGGTCGGGACTGTGTTCGGCCTGCTGTTCCTGACTGTAGTCGGACGCGCGTTCTATCTTCAAATCCTCCAGCACGAAAACCTCGTTAAAAAAGCTGACAAGCAGCATCAGCATAAAGTTGACCTCACCCCGGCCCGCGGCAGCATTCTTGATCGCAACGGCACCACATTGGCCGAATCCATTCACATGGATTCCTGTTATGCCGAACCGCGCCGCATCAAGGATGTTGATGGCACCGCCGAAGTGCTTGGCCCGATTCTTGGTATTCATAAAAAAGAGCTGATCTCCAGGCTTTCAGTCAACAAATCTTTCATATGGATTGAGCGGTGTCTGGCACCGGAAGTCGCGACCCGCATCAGGAACATGAGGCTGCCCGGTATCGGATTTGCGCCGGAATCCAAACGTTTTTACCCCAATAGTGAGATCGCCGCACATGTGGTCGGCTTCACGGGGCGCGATCCTAACGGCCTTGAGGGGATCGAACTCAAATATGACAGTACCATTCTGGGCAATACCGGCTATATTATAACTGAGCGGGACGCTCTCGGCAGAAATATCGCTATAATGAATACGGTCATCAAGGACTCGTCCCCCGGCAAAAACGTTATTCTGACCCTTGACAAGACCATTCAGTTTATCGCCGAAAAAGAGTTGGCCAAGGCCGTGACAGAAAGTAACGCCAAGGGTGGCATGGCACTGGTGATGGAAACAGATACCGGCAAAGTACTGGCCATGGCAAACTACCCTACGTTCAATCCGAATGCCTTTTCGCGCTCCTCGCTTGCACAATTGCGTAATCACGTGGTGGCAGACAGCTTTGAACCCGGTTCGACATTCAAGGTTTTCACCATCGCCTCAGCCCTTGATTCCGGGGCTGTCAAGGCAACAGATGTGTATAACTGTGAAAACGGCACCTATCGGATTGCCGATCGGACCATACATGACGATCATCCTCAGTCGAGACTGACCGTATCGGAAATCATTAAGTATTCAAGCAACATCGGCGCTGCAAAGATCGGACTCAAAATGGGCGAAGAGAAGTTGTCATCCTATCTGCGTAACTTCGGTTTTGGCGGGCGAACCGGCATTGACCTGCCGGGCGAGGCGGCCGGAAACCTGAAACGCAACTGGTACGGAATCGACCTGGCAACGATTTCCTTTGGGCAGGGTGTATCCCTTTCGACTATCCAGCTGGTTTCAGCGCTCTCGGCCATTGCCAATGGCGGAAATTTGATGAGGCCGTACCTGGTGGAGCAGATTCTCGACGACAGCGGCACGGTGGTACAGAAATTTGAGCCGCAGATCGTGCGGCGGGTCATATCACCCGAAACCGCCCAGAAAGTCACAAAAATGATGGAAACGGTCACCGGTAACGGCGGCACCGGCATGAAAGCAGCGCTCGACGGCTACCGTGTTGCCGGAAAGACAGGGACGGCTCAGAAGGTAGATCCGATCACCCGCTCCTACTCGCCGACCAAGCGAATCGGCTCTTTTGTCGGCTTTGTCCCGGCCGACAAACCGAAATTGGCGATCGCCGTAATTATTGATGAACCTCAAGGCGTCAAGTACGGGGGTGTCGTTGCCGCTCCCGCATTTCGGGTGATCGCGCAGAGTTCGCTGGCATATCTTAAAATCCAACCGAACGTGCCGACAACGGCTGTGGCCAGACTGGCTGAAGCAAAGGCTTCCGCCGCTCCGGCAGTAGAATCGTTGTCAGATGAAGATTTTGTGGATACCCCTGCCGAGGGTGAGATCATGCCGAATTTCAAGGGGATGAGTATGCGCCGGGTCCTTCAGGTGATGGAGAAGCGCAGCATCAACATCAGGCTGATGGGAAGCGGGCGGGCCGCCGAGCAGAGCCCCCCTCCCGGGCACAAGATCCGGGGGGCCAGCGAAGTCTGGATAAAATTTGCCCCTTCAGCGTAATACTGAAATCACCTGCCGCGCAACCGGCAGGTTTTACCGTTTTTTACCGGAGAGCTCATGACGCTGAGTGAACTGCTCGAAAAACTGCCCGGCACAGAGACTCACGGAGACACCTCCGTTTCTGTCAGCACCCTGACCTGTGACTCGCGTACGGTCATGCCGGGTTCTCTCTTTTTTGCACTTCGCGGTGCGGTGGCTGACGGGCACCGCTATATCGGACAGGCCGTAGCGGCAGGTGCGGCGGCGGTGGTTCTTGAGGATGCAGCTTCTGCTCCGGTCGGGCTCCCCTGGGCCAGGGTGACAGACGGGCGCGCGGCCATGGGGCGTATAGCGGCACTCTTCAACGGCGACCCAACCGCGACAAAACCGCTGATCGGCATAACCGGCACCAACGGCAAGACGACAACAACCTATCTGATCGAAGCGATTCTGGCGGCGGCCGGGCAACCGGCTGCGGTACTCGGCACGATCAGTTACCGCTTCGGCACGACAACCATTGGAGCATCCCACACCACCCCGGAATCAACCGAGCTGCAGAGTGCGTTCCGGCAGCTCGCGGAAGCCGGGGCTCAGGCCTTTGTGATGGAGGTATCCTCACACGCACTGGAGCAGAAACGGGTCGATGGCTGTCACTTTGACGTTGGCGTCTTCAGCAACCTGACCCGGGACCATCTGGATTACCACGTCACGATGGAAAGCTATCTGGATGCCAAATGCCGACTCTTCACCGAGCTGCTCCGGCCATCGCCGGGAAAGCCCCGCCGCCGGGCGGCAATAAACATGGATGACCCCCATGGTGAGGAAATCGCCAGGCGCTGCGCCTGCCCGGTGATCACCTTCGGGATTCAGGGATTCTGCAATGTGCGCCCGACCAACGTGACTTTGTCTGTCAACGGCATCAGCGCTACCATGATTACGCCGTCAGGGGCGTTTGAATTCACTTCACGACTCCTGGGGCGCTTCAATCTTTCTAACATTCTGGCGGCTACCGCAACCGGAGTCGCCCTCGATCTGCCGCTTCAGGCAATCAAGCAGGGCATTGAAAACCTCTCCACCATCCCGGGACGCATGGAACGAGTAGAAAACGGAGCCGGGGTCACCTGTCTGGTCGATTACGCCCATACGGGAGACGCTCTGGAGAATGTCCTGGCCACACTGAAGGAAATTTCCGCCGGAAGGATCATCACCGTCTTCGGGTGCGGCGGTGACCGCGACATCGGTAAACGCCCGATCATGGGGAGGATCGCCGCAGCCATGAGCGACCTCGCAATCGTTACCTCCGACAATCCCCGCACCGAGGATCCGTCAGCCATCCTGGAGCAGATCAAGGTCGGCATCAATCCGCTGGCTCTTCGTGAATACCGGCCGGATGAACTGAGTGACGGCTGTACGGAAAAGGGTTTTACGTTTTTGGAAAATCGTCACGAGGCGATCCGGATGGCAATCAATCTGGCGCGTCCCGGCGACATAGTCCTGCTGGCGGGCAAGGGGCATGAGGATTATCAGATTATCGGCACCGTTAAACAGCATTTTGATGACCGGGAAGAAGCAGCGGCTGCCTTTGCGGAGAAAGTTACGTAATGTTCACAATCAACGAAATAGCCCTCGCTACCGGAGGCCGCATCATCGGCAGCGCGACCGGAGAGGTGAATGCAGTCTCAACTGATTCCCGTACTGTTGCTCCTGGGGAGCTGTTCGTGGCGCTGCGCGGGGATCGGTTTAATGGTCACGAATTCATCGCCGACGCGGGTGCGAAAGGTATATCAGTTGTCATCGCTGAGGAACAATGGCTGAAGGGGCACTCACCCCCCGATTCCGTTACCTGCATCGCAGTTAAAAACAGCCTTCGCGCATTGGGCAACCTGGCAGCGGAGTGGCGACGGCGCTTTGAAATCCCGATCTTCGGCGTGACCGGCAGCAACGGGAAAACAACGGTCAAGGAGATGCTTGCGACGATTCTGGCACTGACCGGACCGGGGCTCAAAACATCCGGCAATCTCAACAATCTGATCGGACTGCCGCAGATGCTGTTCCAGCTCAGACCGGAGCATCGCTGGGCAGTGTTGGAAATGGGGATGAGCGAACCGGGCGAGATCGATCGCTTGGCGTCAATTGCGGCACCCCGTGTCGGGATCGTGCTGAATGCTCTCCCGGCTCACCTGCAGAGCATGGGAACGGTCGAGGCGGTGGCAGCAGCCAAGGGGGAATTACTGCATCGCATCAGCGACGGCGGCCTGGCGGTTGTCAACGCTGACGATCCGCGTGTTGCATCGCTCTCCCAAAACGCATCCGCCCGCCGGATCAGCTTCGGCATCGATCGCGGCGAAGTGCGAGCCCGGGAAATCGAAACCTTGGGACTGAAGGGGCAGGACTTCCTGCTCCACACACCACAGGGTGAAGCCGCTGTTCACCTGAAGGCATGCGGTCGCCATAATATCTATAACGCTCTCGCTGCAACCGCCGCACTTCTGGAGAAGGTTGCATTACCGGTTATTGTTGCCGGACTGGAAGCCTTTACCCCTTACAAGGGGCGCTTCCAGATCGAGAAGTTGAACGGCATCACGATCATCGACGACAGCTACAACGCCAACCCCGCCTCAACAAAGGCAGCCTTGGAAACCCTGAATCAGATTGCCTCCGAGGGGCAACGCATAGCAGTGCTCGGTGACATGCTTGAACTGGGAGAGCACGAAGCCGAGGCGCACCGGGGGGTCGGGGCCGTTGCCGGACGGAATGTTGACCGCCTCTACCTGACAGGGGAACGTATGGTGAAATATGCTGCCGAGGGGGCACTGCTGGCCGATATGCCGGCAGAATCGGTTATCTGCTGCACAAGCCACACGGAGATTGCCGAGCGACTGTTCCAATCAATCACAGAAGGTGACGTGATTCTGATCAAAGGCTCACGCGGAATGACCATGGAAAAGGTGGCAACTGAACTGAAGGATCTGATGCAACACGCAAAAGGGGAATAGCCCATGCTCTACCATATTTTTTTCCCACTCGCGACCAACATGAAACTGTTCAACATATTCAGGTATCTGACCTTCAGGACCATCTACGCCATGATTACAGCGCTCGTGGTCTGCTTCATACTCGGCCCCTGGATCATTCGCAAGCTGGAATCTCTGCAGGCTCGTCAGGTTATCCGCACCGACGGGCCGGAATCGCACCTGCAGAAGCAGGGGACCCCGACCATGGGCGGCGTGATCATTCTGGCCGCAATCGTCATCCCGACGCTGCTCTGGGCGGATCTCACCAATCAGTACATCTGGATTACGCTTTTCATAACGATCGGATTCGGCCTGATCGGCTTTGTGGACGACTACAAAAAGGTGGTCAATAAAGATACAAAGGGACTGTCCGCCCGCCAAAAACTGTTCTGGCAGGTCCTGCTGGCCGGGTCGGTTGCCGTTTTTCTGTTCCTCAAGCCCGGGTTCAGCGAACTGCTCTACTTTCCGTTATTCAAAAACTTTCACCCGGACCTCTGGATCTGGTTCATTCCGTTTGCCACTCTGGTAATCGTAGGAGCCAGCAACGCCGTCAACCTGACCGACGGACTTGACGGACTTGCCATCGGACCGGTAACGATTAATGCCGCGACCTACATGCTCTTCTCCTACATAGCCGGACACGCCACCCTGGCGGCCTATCTGCAGATTCCTCGCGTGGTGGGTGCCGGTGAACTGGCCGTATTGTGCGGCGCCATGGTGGGAGCCGGCCTCGGTTTCCTCTGGTACAACTCGTATCCGGCCGAAGTCTTTATGGGGGATGTCGGTTCGCTCTCGCTCGGAGGGACACTGGGAACCATCGCGGTGCTGACCAAGCAGGAGATCCTGCTGGTAATTGTCGGGGGGATCTTTGTCATCGAGGCGCTGTCGGTCATCTTCCAGGTCGGTTCCTATAAATATCGCGGCAAGCGTATCTTCCGCATGGCGCCGATTCACCACCATTTTGAACTGAAAGGGGTGGCTGAACCGAAGATCATCGTCCGTTTCTGGATTATCAGCATCATCCTGGCCCTGGTGGCTATTTCGACCTTAAAGATGCGATAATCGACCTCGGGCAGCGAGGCCCCGCTCCGTTCGAATCGCTCTCCGGGATGAGTACCTCCCGTTTCAATCAGACAGACTGCGGCTAGCAGCAAATAACTCTTGAGGGGGATGTCTATGACCGAGAAAAGGAAAGACGAAAGGGTTGATTGCCTCAACAACTGCCAACTGATATGCAACGGGAAGAAATACAAGGGTATACTTGAAAATATTTCCAACACAGGCGCATCGATCAAGTTTGTCAGAAAACAGCGGAGTGTCATTGCGGATGGCACTCCATGCAGCCTGATGATCGGCAACGATACCTTTTTGATCCCCGGCGAGTTCACCGGCAAGGTTATTTATAATAACCTGCACAAGATCGGTCTCCAGTTCCAATTTTCAGAATAGGTCTCTATGGATCCGCGTAACAAAAAAATACTCGTCGTCGGCCTGGCCAGGACCGGCGTGTCCTGCGCCCGCTTCCTCGCTTCGAAAGGTGCGCGGGTAACCGTCACCGACATGCGGGATGAAGCCGCCTTGACGGGGCCGCTGGCCGAACTGGGTGGATACGATATCACATGGGAACTGGAACGGCATGACGCGGCCACCTTCCTGTCCAGCGACCTGATCGTGGTTTCCCCCGGCGTGCCGATGGACCTGCCGCAACTGGTAGTTGCACAACAATCAGGAATAGAAATAATCAGCGAAATCGAGCTGGCTTCACGTTTCATCAATGTACCGCTGGCGGCGATCACCGGCACCAACGGCAAAACGACTACGACCACGATACTGGGAGCGATCTTCAAGCACAACGGTTATCACACCTTTGTCGGCGGCAACATCGGCACCCCGCTGATTGAGCTGGCGGATTCCCGTCAGATCGTGGATCAGGTGGTGGCCGAAATCAGCTCGTTCCAGCTGGAGTGGATCACCTCGTTCCGTCCGACCGTGGCGGCGCTTTTGAACCTGAGCGAGGATCACCTCGATCGCTACCCGGATTATCAGGCGTACATAGACGCCAAACTGCGCATTTTCGAAAACCAGACCGAGGACGACTTTGCCGTGGTCAACCGGGATGATCCGCTGGTTTGGCAGCATGTGCAGGGGCTCAAGGCGGCCCTGTTCCCCTTCAGCCGGAAAATTGAACTGGATGAAGGCATCTTCTACAAAGACGGCGTCATCACCTATCGTCATAACGGCCACGAGGAGTGTTTTCCCACCGCCGCCATCCGGTTGCAGGGGGTACACAACCTGGAAAACATCATGGCCGCAGCCGCATGCGCACTGTTGCTCGGCTGCCGGCCGGATGAAACCTATGAGACGATTCTCTGCTTTGAAGCGCTGCACCACCGTATGGAATTTGTCCGCGAAGTGAACGGGGTCAGATACTACGAGGACAGCAAGGCGACCAATGTCGGTAGTGTCGAGAAGGCGCTGGAAAGCTTTACCGGCATCACGCTCATAGCCGGCGGCAAAGATAAGGGTGGCTCGTACACTCCGCTGGCACCGCTGGTAAAGGAGCGTGTGCGGCACCTGATACTGATCGGCGAAGCGGCTGAGCGGATGGAGCGGGAGTTGGGTGAGTTGACCGACACCCGCCGGGCGACAACTCTTGAAGATGCGGTGCGGATGTCGGCGGAGATTACGGCCGCGGGGGGTACCGTCCTGATGTCGCCGGCCTGTTCGAGTTTCGATATGTTCCGTGATTATGAGGAACGCGCAGAACGGTTTATTGCTGCGGTAAGGGCGCTCTAGGGAAAACATCTATGCTTAAAAAACTGGAAGAATATGACTTGGTGATCATGCTGATGGCCATTGCCCTGACCTGTTTCGGGGTGGTAATGGTCTATTCGGCCTCTTCCGTCATGGCCGCCAAACGCTTTCACGACGGATTCTTCTTCCTTAAGCGCCAGGGATTGTTCGCGCTTATCGGTTTTGCACTCATGCTCGGAACCATGCGGATCAACTACCAGTTCTGGCGCAAACTGGCCGCTCCGATCCTGCTGGGGTGCATTGCGCTGCTGGTGCTGGTACTGATTCCCGGGATAGGGGGCATCGCCGGCGGGGCTTCGCGCTGGATTCGGCTGATCCCCGGCTTCAATATCCAGCCTTCGGAGATCGCGAAGATCGCCCTGATCATGTACATGGCCTATTCACTCGACAGAAAACAGGATAAAATCAAGCAACTCGGGCCCGGCTTTGTTTCATACATGCTGATCCTCCTCGTGATGCTGGGGCTCCTGCTCAAGCAGCCGGATATGGGCTCGGCCCTGACGCTGGCAGCTGTCGCCATCATTATGCTCTTTGCCGCCGGGACACGGCTGGTATATATTATTTCGATAGTTCTGATGTCGCTGCCGTTCCTCTATTTTCTGATAATGAACGTCGGCTACCGCAAGCGGCGCATTCTTGCGTTTCTCGACCCGTGGCAGGATCCGCAGAACAGCGGCTTTCAGATCATCCAATCCTGGCTGGCCCTCGGAACCGGCGGGCTCTTCGGGCGGGGACTGGGTGAAGGAAAGCAGAAACTCTTCTATCTGCCGGAAGCACATACCGACTTCATCCTTTCGGTGGTTGGCGAAGAGCTCGGTTTTATCGGCGTGGTCGTAATCATCGGCATGTTCTTTCTCCTGGTACAGCGGGCCATGCGTATCGCTGTTGCCGCTCCGGATACATTCGGTCGATTTCTCGCTTTGGGAATTGCCGTATTATTCGGTATTGAGGCCTCGGTAAACATGGGGGTCGTGACCGGACTGCTTCCGACCAAGGGCCTGGCGCTCCCCTTTATCAGTTACGGCGGCAGTTCCCTGCTGATCAGCCTGTTTGCTGTCGGCATTCTGCTCAACATTTCATCGGGACTGAAAATCTCCTCCATCACCCTCAAGGAGGAAAAGTGAAACTGATCATTGCCGGTGGCGGCACCGGCGGGCACCTCTTCCCCGGCATCGCCGTTGCCGAAGAGTTTCTGTCACGCGACCCGGCCAACGAGGTATTGTTTGTCGGAACCGAACGGGGCATTGAAGCACGGGCCGTCCCTGCTGCCGGCTATCGTCTGAAGCTGATTTCAGCAGCCGGCATTCGCGGCAAGGGGACTCTCAGCCAGCTCAAAGGTATCGCAATGATGGTATATGGCTACGCCCAGTCGAGAAAAATACTGAAGAGCTTCCGCCCGGATATGGTTCTTGGAGTGGGTGGCTACGCTTCGCTGCCGATGGTACTGGCAGCCCGCGGCATGCAGGTTCCCCGTTTCATCCACGAACAGAACGCCATTCCCGGCCTGACGAATCGCCTGCTGGCCAGGTTTGCCAGCAAGGTTTTCATAACTTTGGAAGAATCGGCCCGCTATTTTCCCTCAGCGTCAACCCTGCTGACCGGCAACCCGTTGCGGCGCCAGATTCTGGATATGGTCGGAAAGCAGAATCCCCCCACCATCCAGATTGAAGATGCCGGTGATTTCCGCCTTCTCGTATTCGGCGGCAGCCAGGGTGCCCACGCAATCAATGCAGCGATGATTGAGGCGCTCCCGTTTTTACGTGAGAGCCGGCTCAGGGTGGCGATCACGCATCAGACCGGTGAAAAGGAGTGTGCCGAAGTTACGGCCGCCTACCGCGCGGCGGGCGTCGAGGCGGTGGTGACCCCCTTCATCAGCGACATGGCTGCAGAATACGCCAGAGCAGATCTGATCATCTGCCGGGCTGGCGCTACAACAATCGCCGAAGTAACCGCCTGCGGCAAGGCCTGCCTGTTTATCCCCTTCCCGCACGCGGTGGATGATCACCAGCGGCGTAACGCCGAGGCGCTGTTCAAGAAGGATGCCTGCTTCATGATGCTGGAGCGGGAACTGTCGGGGGGAACCCTGGCGGAAACCATCCGCACGCTTGCAGAAGACCCTGATCTCGTACACCGCACCGGAACATTGGCCTTCGGACTGGCACGACTGGATGCGGCCAGGATTATTGTCGATGAGATGTTGAACATAACCTAACCAGAGAAGGTATCCCCATGTACGGAAAAATAGACAAAATCCACTTCGTCGGCATCGGCGGCATCGGCATGAGCGGTATCGCCGAAGTCCTCCTCAATCTGGGGTACAAAGTTTCCGGCTCTGATCTGCGCGGCTCTGACATCACCGAACGCCTGGCCGGACTGGGGGCTGAAATCGGCATCGGCCACACGGCCGAAAACCTGAAGGATGTCGATGTAGTGGTAATATCCTCCGCCGTACATAACGACAATCCCGAGGTGATCGGGGCCAAAAAGCTGCACGTGCCGGTCATCCCCCGTGCGGAAATGCTGGCTGAACTGATGCGGATGAAATACGGCATTGCCATCGCCGGTACTCACGGAAAAACGACTACCACCTCAATGGCAGCTGCAATCCTGGGGCATGCCGGCATAGATCCGACGGTTGTCATCGGCGGCAAACTGAATGCCATCGGCACCAATGCCCAGATCGGACAGGGTAAGTTCCTGCTCGCCGAGGCGGACGAATCTGACGGATCATTCCTGCTCCTCTCACCGACAATCGCCGTGGTAACCAACATCGACGCCGACCATCTCGATCACTATTCCGGCATAGAAGAGATCAAGGACACGTTTGTCGAATTTATCAATAAAGTGCCTTTTTACGGTCTGGCCGTCCTCTGCCTCGATGACAAGAACATTTGCGAGATTCTGCCCCGGGTAAAAAAACGCTACATGACCTACGGGCTCTCGGCCCAGGCTGATATCCGGGCCACCAATATAAGGCATGACGGCTTTCAGACTTCGTTCATTGCCCATTTCAAAGGGTACCGGTTGGGTGAAATTTCTTTTCCGATGCCGGGGCCGCACAATGTTTTGAACGCCATGGCCTGCATCGCCGTGGCGCTTGAACTGGATGTGCCGTTTAATGCGATCCAGGAAGGATTTGCAACATTCAGTGGCGTCGGGAGGCGTTTCACCGTCAAAGGGCAGCCGAAGGGGATCATGGTGGTTGACGATTATGGGCATCACCCTGCCGAAATCAAGGCGACGCTGTCAGCTGCACGGCAGGGTTGGCCGGAGCGCCGCATCGTGGCCGCCTTCCAGCCGCACCGCTACACCCGCACCCATGAGCTGTTCAATGAATTTGTAACCGCCTTCTACGATGCCGACGTACTTGTTCTGACCGACGTGTACGCAGCCGGTGAACGGCCGATCGAAAACGCCACTGCCGAGCGGCTTGCTGCGGAGATCCTCCGTCACGGCCAGAAGGATGTGAGCTGGATCGCCAATCGCGAGCTTATCCCAGAGCATCTGGCCGGGATCGTCCGTGAAGGCGACATCGTCATTACCCTTGGGGCCGGAAATATATGGCAGCAGGGAGAAGCATTGGTCCGATTGATAGAGGAAAAAAACTGAAGCATGTCGCGATGGAAATACGCGGTCAACTACTGCGCAACGAACCGATGAGCCTCCACACGTCGCTTAAAACCGGCGGCCCGGCGGATCTGTACGCGGTTCCGGAAGATGCGGAAGACCTCCAAAATCTGCTTACACGGTTAGGCGATCGGAATATCCCGTGGCTGCCGATCGGAAGGGGGTTCAACCTGCTGGTGCGGGACAAGGGATTTCGCGGGGCGGTTATCTCACTGGAACGGTTCGACCGGATCACCGCAGTCGGAGGTTCGCTGATTAAAGCTGGAGCGGGGGCCGAAAATCTGGCGGTGGTTCGTTATGCCCAGAGAATGGGGCTGGGAGGCATCGGATTTATCTCCGGAATTCCCGGCACGATTGGCGGAGCGATAAAGATGAACGCCGGCGCGTATGGCGAGGGAATCCTGGCTCGAACCGATCACCTTACTCTTCTGCGGAACGGCACCATTCGTGATTTCCGGATCGAAGAGCTTGATTACGGGTACCGCCACCTGAGATTGGAAGATGGCGACATTGTACTGGCAGCCGTATTCCGGCTGGATGAGCGCGAGCCGCACCGCACCGAGGAAGAGATCAGCAAAGATCTGGAGCTGCGTCGATCCAAGCATAATGTCGGCTACCCCAGCGCGGGATCGTTCTTCAAAAACCCGCACGGCCAGTCCGCCTGGAGATTGATCGACGCCGCCGGCATGCGCGGCGCAAAAGTCGGCGGCGCACAGGTATCTGAGGTACACAGCAATTTTCTTGTCAACACCGGAGGCGCGACCACACAGGATTTCCTGGACCTTGCCGCGATCGTCATAGGTGCCGTTTTCGCGACATCCGGCGTGACACTTGAGGAAGAAGTACGTATAGTGGGCGAAATTTAATCTCAGATTTGTTTGGACATACGCAGGAAAGGTTTTCGGCATGATGAAATCAAAAAAAATTGGCGTATTGTACGGCGGGCTTTCGGCCGAGCGGGAGGTTTCTCTGAAGAGCGGTGCCGCCGTTCTCCAGGCGCTTGTTGCGCAGGGGTACAACGCGGTGGCAATCGATGTCGGGAGGGATCTGGCCGATGTTCTGAAGCACGAAGGGATCGAAGCGGCCTTCATCGCGCTGCATGGACGCTACGGTGAAGATGGTTGTGTGCAGGGGTTGCTGGAACTGTTGCAGATCCCCTACACCGGATCAGGCGTACTTGCCAGCGCTCTGGCCATGCACAAACGCTTCAGCAAGCAGGCCTTTGCCGCCAGTGGCATCCTGACAGCCCCCTTCCGCTGTTACCGGCGCGGTGAAGCCGTGAGGTTGACTGATCTGCCGTTCTCCCTGCCGCTTGTTGTCAAGCCGGTCCAGGAGGGTTCGTCAGTCGGGGTCTCCATTGTCAGGGAGGCGGGGCAGTTGGAAGCAGCCCTTGAACTGGCTTTCCGCCATGATGACGAGATACTTGTAGAGCAGTATATCAAGGGGCAGGAGGTACAGGTCGGTATACTGGACGATGAACCGGTTGGTGCCATCGAGATTGTTCCCAAAAATGAATTTTACGACTTTGAAGCCAAATATACGGACGGCATGGCGGAACATATTTTCCCGGCACGGCTGGAACCCGGACTGTACGAAAGGGCGCAGCAGGTCGGGCTGGCGGCCCACCGTGCCCTGGGGTGTAACGGGTACAGCCGTGTAGATCTGCTCGTGACAGCAGCCGGCGAATGCTATGTACTGGAAGTCAACACGCTGCCAGGGATGACGGCCCTCTCGCTTCTGCCTGAAATAGCAGCAAAAGGTGCCGGACTCTCGTTTGAGGCGCTTGTTTCGTGCATTATTAATTCAGCAGCACTCTCGATAAAGGTAAATTAACGGGTGCGAGACTTCGCAAACTCATCATACCAGCGCAGAAAGGTGGCGCCCAACAGAGTAAAGGTCCAGCGCACTCCGCTTGATCTCAAAAAGTATCTGCGCCCGCTGAAGATGATAGCCGCCGGAGCGGCTGCGCTTTCGCTGGTGAGCGGCATCCTGTACGGCTGTTATCGAGCTGTTTCAACAGTAACCCTGTTCTCTCTCAAAACTATCGACGTCTCGAGCACCAAGCACCTGACCCGGGACGAACTTCTCGGACTGGCCGGCATTGAGACTGGCAAGGATCTGCTCCGCATGAACCTGAAGCGCATGGGGGAGCATATACTGCAAAACCCCTGGGTGGAAACGGTGCGCATTAATCGATACTTCCCGGATGCTGTTTCAATCGTCATCACCGAACGCGAACCGGTGGCGATCATCAACATGGGTTTTATCTACTATCTCGACAAGAAGGGGAACGTATTCAAGGTTCTTAATCAGGGTGACAAGCTCGATTTTCCGGTCGTCACCGGCTTCAGCGAAGAAGAGTTGGGGAGCGACCCGAAAGGGACTAAAGAGGCGCTTGAAGCCACCTGCCTTCTCCTGAAGATATTACGTGAAAAGTGCGCGTTTATCCTTGCGGATGTATCAGAGATTCATTACGATAAGGGGTACGGCTTTACTCTGTTCACCGCGGCCGGTGCACTTCCGATCAAGGTCGGCTCGGAGGATTTTCCCGCAAAAGTTGAGCGGTTCGCCCGCATCTATCAGGGTCTGATGGTGCAACTGCCGTCAATTCGTTATATCGACCTCGATTACAACGACAAAATAATAGTTAAAAAGAGCTAGTTCTCACGTTTATACTTACTTAAGCAGGGGGGAGTCGTATGTCATCAACAAAACGGGATAATCTGATCGTCGGCCTCGACATCGGCACAACCAAAATTTGCGCCATCGTCGGCATTGTCACGGAAGAAGGTATTGATATCGTCGGCATCGGAACCAGCCCTTCCAGCGGCCTGCGTAAAGGCGTGGTCATCAACATCGAAAGCACCGTGGGTGCCATCCGGAAGGCCATTGAGGAAGCGGAGTTGATGGCCGGCTGTGAGATCAAGTCCGTCTTTGCCGGCATCGCGGGCGGACATATAAAAGGGCTGAACTCCAACGGTGTTATCGCCATCAAGAATCGTGAGGTTTCACAGGATGATGTGCGCCGCGTCATTGATGCCGCCAAAGCGATCAATATCCCGATGGATCGTGAAGTACTGCATATCCTGCCGCAGGAATTCATCATTGACGAACAGGACGGCATCCGCGAACCGCTCGGCATGAGCGGCGTCAGGTTGGAAGCCAAGGTGCATATCGTCACCGGTGCCGTGGCCAGTGCCCAGAACATCGTAAAATCCTGCAATCGTGCCGGGCTGGATGTGGCCGACATCGTACTGGAACAGCTGGCATCGTCTCATGCCGTCCTTTCAGAGGATGAGAAAGAGCTTGGCGTCTGCATGGTAGATATCGGAGGTGGAACGACCGACATCGCCATCTTTGCCGATGGGGCGATCAAATATACATCGGTTATCTCGCTGGGGGGCAATCAGCTTACGAACGACATCGCAGTAGGGCTCCGCACCCCCTTTGCCGAAGCCGAGAAAATCAAGCAGAAATATGGCTGCTGCCTGGCTTCGCTGGTTGGAAAAGAAGACAAGATCGAGGTGCCGAGCGTCGGTGGCCGCAAACCCCGGGAACTCTCACGCAACGTATTATGCGAAATACTGGGACCTCGCATGGAGGAGATCTTCTCGCTCGTCAACCGCGAGATTATTAAATCCGGGCTGGAAGACTCTATCGCTTCAGGTGTTGTTATCACCGGCGGCTCAAGCATCCTGGAGGGGATACCTGAACTGGCCGAACAGATCTTCAATCTGCCGGTACGCCGGGGACTCCCGCAAAAAATCGGCGGGTTGACCGATGTCGTAAAATCTCCGGTATATGCCACTGGCGTCGGCCTTGTTATTTACGGGAGCCGCAACTCCGGTTCCCGCGAGTTCCCGACCGGCAAACCTGAAGCGAATCTGTTCGGGTCCGTCTTCGGTCGGATGAAGGGGTGGTTCCGCGAATTTTTCTAGCCCCTGTTTTCAGCACCGATGTAGTCCCGATCCGTTCACCTGCACCGGGACAAACGGCTTGATCTTTATTAGATGCAGTCATCTTTTGCCGTATCTTCAGCATACAATCTTCTAACACTTTGTTTTTTAAGGCTGCTCTGTTTTCACCGAAATTATATTTTTTTTTCATTTGATTCTTCGTTAAATTGAGGTTACATTTTCGGCACTAATAATAAAATTAAGTCATGACTATATAGAGGGGGAACACATGTTTGAATTTGATGAAACCATTGAACAGAGCGCCGTAATAAAAGTAATTGGAGTCGGGGGCGGGGGCGGCAATGCCGTCAACACCATGATATCCAGCACCATACATAAAGTTGATTTCATCGTTGCCAACACAGACGCTCAGGCACTGCGCACCTCAAAAGCACCGGTCAAGCTGCAGCTCGGGCGTGAACTGACCAAAGGGCTCGGCGCCGGCTCAAAACCAGATGTTGGAACGGCTGCCGCACTTGAAAACAAGGAACAACTTGCAGAAGCAATCAAAGGCGCAGATCTGGTTTTCATCGCTGCAGGCATGGGTGGCGGTACCGGCACCGGCGCCGCACCTGTTATCGCCGAAGCCGCCCGTGAAACCGGTGTCCTGACCGTCGGGGTTGTCACCAGGCCGTTCACCTATGAGGGTAAGGCGCGTTCAGTGCTTGCTGAACTGGGCATCGCAGAACTGAAGAAGCATGTCGATTCACTGATCATCATACCTAACGATCGCCTTATCAGTCTGGCCAGCAAAAACATGTCCCTTTTCGACGCATTCAAGCCATCGGATGATGTGCTTCGCCAGGCAGTTCAGGGCATTTCCGAATTAATCACCTCTACCGGCCTGATGAACCTCGACTTTGCCGATGTAAAGACGGTCATGAGTGTCCGCGGTATGGCGATGATGGGCATCGGCATGGGGAGTGGTGAAAATCGCGCTGCCGAAGCGGTTAACAATGCCATCTCCAGCCCGTTGCTGGAAGATAATGACATCTCGGGGGCCAAAGGCGTGCTGGTCAATATCACCGGTTCTGCTGCCATGACCATGGACGATTACAACACCGTCAACCGTATAGTCCACGAGAAGGTCCACGAAGAAGCCAACATCAAGATCGGCGTTGTCCGTGATGACGAGATGGGCGACAACATCAAGGTGACCGTCATCGCAACCGGTTTCGGCGATCGTTTTGATGTTGAGAAGGGGCGCGACTTCCGTAAAAACAGCCTGTCTTTGGCTGACAAACAGGTCACCAGCGCCGCCGTATCTTTCGATCGACCGACCTTTCAGCGTGACCGTGAAAGAGCCGAGAATGTCACGAGAATCCGCCCCTCCGTCTCTTTTATTGAAGAGGATGAAGACCAGTATGACATTCCGACGTTTTTACGCAAGTCTGTAGATTAGAACAGTTACCACTTGAAAGGGGCGGGCCCGATGGCCTGCCCCTTTCAAATTTAGCAGCACGCAAAGATTCTTCGTTGTGTACAACATCAGTTTATTCCGCCCAGAGCAGGATTCTCCGTTTAATTTTCCCTCCTCTCCAGCACTAAGCTCAATCTTTTACCAAGCGGCACAACCGCTTTTACCACTTGACAACGCTATCTCTCCCTACAGTTGCGATTGTTATGGACAAGCCAAGAGCTGTAGCGTATAGTGCAAAGTTTAAGCGTATTCAACATTTAAAAAATGAGAGGCAACCCAATGGCACAAGCAGAAAAAGGGAACACTGTAACAATCAACTTTACCGGAACCCTGGAAGATGGGACGGTATTCGACTCGACTCTCGAAGACACAGAATGCAGCGAAGACGAATGCTGTGATGATGGATGTGAAGATGGTGATGAATGCGGCTGCGGCGGGCACGAAAACGGGCCGATGACGTTCGTCCTCGGAGAAGAAATCCTCTTTCCTCAAATTGACGCTGCAATAATCGGCATGGCACCGGGCGAGAAGAAAACCGTTAAGATCGCTGCAGCTGACGCTTTTGGAGAGTATGACAAGGAAAAGGTCTTCACCGTACCGCGCAGCGAACTTCCGGAAGATCTTGTGCCGGAAGTAGGCGACGAACTAAGTCTCTCCAACGAAGATGACGAGGAACTTGAGGTCGTTGTTCTCGAAACGACTGAAGACCAGGTTACCTTTGATGCCAATCATCCCTTGGCCGGTGAAGATGTAACCTTTGAGATTGAACTGGTAAGCATCCAGTAGCGCCGTACCGGATCTTCCGGCCACTGCTGCATGTTAACTCACTGAAAACAACTGAGCACCAACAAAAAAAAACGGCCACCCGGCCGTTTTTTTTGTTGGGCGAATTGGTGAGCTGCACATATTTTCTTCACTTTTTAATACGTTGAATTGATTTCTGAGGTTTTCCAGAAATAGTTTTGTGAACGTCTCCGTTTATGGGACTGGCAGAACATTATGCAGCTAACGCACTATCTCTGTTTATCAGAGCTAGCTCAGATCAAAATTGTTCTGATACGCCATCAGCGTATTAACTATCAGCGCGGCCACGGTCATTCTTCCAACACCGCCAGGAACCGGCGTTATCCATGAGCATTTTTTGCTGACATTTTCAAAATCAACATCACCGACAATCTTGCCGTTTTCGAGACGATTGATGCCGACATCGATCATCACAACACCCTCTTTGACCATATCTTCGGTAACAAATCCGGGAATGCCGACCGCCACGACGATGATGTCCGCACGCCGTGTTTCATCCAATAAGAGTTCACGCGGGGTTTCGATGTGTGTGAGGGTGACCGTGGCATTGCCGATTTCAAAATCGTTTGAAAGCATGATCGAAATAGGCTTACCGACGATGTTCGAGCGGCCGATAACGACACAATGCTTCCCTTTCACCGGTATTTCGTAAAACTGAAGCAGCTTGCAGATACCATAGGCGGTGGCCGGCCGGAACGCCTTCTGCCCAAGGGTCATGCGGCCAAAATTAGTCGGATGAAAACCATCGATGTCCTTATCCGGATCAATCGCATTGATAATGTTCTGCGGATTGATATGCTTCGGCACCGGCAGCTGCACAATCAGACCGTCAGTGGCTGGATCGGCATTGATCTCGGCGATCCTGGCCAACAGCTCGACTTCCTTGACATTCTCCGGAAAACGGAACAATTCGCTTTCAAAACCGGCACTTTCGCACGATTTGATCTTTGATTTTACATATGATTCGCTGGGGGCATGCTCCCCGACCAGAATTACGGTCATATGCGGTTTGCGTAGACCGGAAGCGACATATCCGGCGACCCGTTTGGATATGTCCGCTACCAGACTTTCAGCACATATTTTCCCGTCCAGTAACTTCATTATGCGTAACTCCTCGCGTTATTCGGAGCGCTTGGTGACTTCAATCAAATGATAGCCGAACTGGGTCTGTACCGGCCCGAGAACTTTTCCGACTTCGCCGGAGAACACAACGGTATCAAACTCTTTTACCATCTGCCCCGGGCTGAATTCGCCCAGATTGCCGCCATCTTTGCCGGATGGACATGTGGAATTATTGCGGGCGCATGCCGCAAAATCCTCTCCTGCCTCGATCTTAACTTTCAATGCTTCACACGCTTCCTTGGTTGCCACCAGAATGTGGCGGGCAGATGCTCTGGCCATTCTAAACTCCTTTGTTGTGTGAATTGGTATTTTCCGCTGCTGATATGCTTGAGTCCCTTTTTGACATTAATACAGCTTTTAGTCAATACGTCAATCTGACGCCCTCTGTATAGGGGGGCGATATAATAAGTATGTAGAAATTGACATAATGAGGTGAGCGATTTCAATACCCCGAGCCTCTCCCTTGCGGAGCGACAGGTTATATCCCTTGATGCGCGCCTCG
Organism: Geobacter sp.; assembly: GCA_009886055.1. Classification (GTDB taxonomy): domain Bacteria; phylum Desulfobacterota; class Desulfuromonadia; order Geobacterales; family Pseudopelobacteraceae; genus JACRCG01. Next base: position 24,996 of record VFJM01000260.1, read on the forward strand.
TCAACCAGCAGCAAAAGCAGATTGCCGTCATTTTTCAGGACTTCCACCATTTTACCAACGCGTAGCCCCATCTCCTCTGCACGGGTAGCGGTGGTTTTGTGTTTGTCGTGGCCATGGTGTTGCCCATGGTGGTGTCCGCTATTGCGACACCCGCCGCCACAACTGCCGCAATGTCTTACTTCGGTTATTTCGCCCCGTTCGCCGGGGGTGAGTAGAGCAAGTGGCATCATTTTTTCTCCTGTTATTTTAGTATTTCAGCACCAGACCATACAGAACGCTGATATCATTCTCCGGCTAATGCAGGAGCTATGGGTCCCATGGCGGAACGGAGCTATATTTTGAGTGCCTTGCGCTTAGTCTTATCCAAGTTGAACACCAGCATGGCATAACCGTAATCAATGCCCCTGGCACTGCCGGAGGCGTCGCGGAAGAACTTCCCGGTGTAGAAATGGTCGTAGCCGATGATGGCCGAGAAATCCTTGTTGATTTTGTAGGTAAGAGTGAAATCAGTCTCAACGCCAAGGTTCCGGCTGAGGCCGTCCGGAACGGCATTGGCCATGAACTTGCGGCCTGTTGCGGAAAAATTGATGTTGTCGAAGAGGTCGATTCCCCATCCCAGAGTGAAGGCCTGGATGCCGCTGGCGTGGGAATCTCCGGCATCGACCCCGGAAAGGTCGCCGATCACTCCCATGTCGCCCACAAGAGAGCTATCGTTGTTGGGATTGCTGAATTCCCTCCTGCTGCCATCGTTGTCGCCGGAACCCACGGCGTAGCTCAGAAAAATCGTGTTCTTGAATCCGCCCGGCTTGGCCTCGCCGGCCAGGTCTATATGACCGCCATATGCGTTTATGTCCTCATTGGCGCCGGTATCCGGGTTGAAAACTTTACCGCTCTGGAACACCGGCTCGAACTCCAGTGTGAGCGGTCCGAGCGTGGAGGTGCTGCGGAGTCCGTAGGTGTCCCGGTATTCTCCCTTGTGATGGTTATCCGAACCGGTATCTCGGAAGAAATATGCCTCAATAGCGGCATCCTTGGATGCGGCGTAGGTTGCATGCGCCCCCCACAGGTTGCCCTTGACACCGTCCGCCCACGGGGGCGCGTAACTGCCCCCCAACAGGTCCACCGTAAGATCTTTCAGCGGCTTAATTTTCAGTCTGACTGCATCGAACGACAGGCCGTTGTAGAATGAATCTGCACCAAGGATGAATGAACTGCCGTAGTTGAGTTCCTGGCGCCCACCCTTCAGAGCCAGCCGGTCGTCTCCCGGAAGTTTGGCCTCCACAAAGACCTGGTACAGGGAGATCTTGTTAGAACGCTGATCACCGCCGCTAAAGCCGTATCCCTGCCCCTCCAGGTGAATGTCCAGCCAGTCGGCGGGATGCCAGTAGGCGAAAGGCTTGACCCGGTAGACGAGGCGCTCTTCCTTGCGGCCCGGGGTAAAGCCGGAATCGGGAAGCCCGGAGTTGCCCGTCACATCGCCGCGGAGAATGCCGTTCACGCCGAGCTTGTACTGAAACTCCGGCTCCTCGGGTTCGACCAGGACCAGGATCTCCTCGACCTTCTTTCTGATGGTCTGGTATGCGCGCTGCTGTGACAACTCACCCTCCAGGGCGATATGGAGACCGGCAATGTTCGCCAAGTCATCTCGGTGGATCGCCTGTGCGCCTTCTTTTTCATACTTCTCTACGACCCTGTTCAGGACGGCAAACAGGCAATCGGCTAGTTCGCCCCTGGAGCAGGTCCTGCTCTCGGGAAGCTTCTCCTTTGCCGCGTATTTCTGCAACAGCTCCGCTATCTCCTTGTAGGCCCAATGTTCGTTGGTCACCTGATCAGGAATTTGCCGATCTCCTTCTTTTGCAGTGCCGTGGTCCTCGTGATTGTGAGCTGCAGGGGAAATCTCGTTTTTCTTCCCGCCATCCTCATCGGGAAAGGAGGCATTGCCAAGGGCAGTGCCGACGGTAAGAGTCACCAGTGCCAGGTTTCTTGCTGTCTTCCAAAGAGTTAGGGGTAATCTGATGGTACGCTTCATAGCCAATTGTCTCCTCATGAGTGAGTTTCCTGGCTGGCAGCGTTGGGGGGAGGAAATACGCGTGGCTGGCTTGGATTTAAGTCTGTTATTACTATTTTGTGAGAATCAGTTTGCCGTTACTCGTGATGCGCAGCCGGTACTCTTGGCCGGCGTGCAGAATAATAATTTCTCGCAGAGTGCCGAGCAGTTCCTCGGAGGTGATGTTTTTGGTCGACATGTCAGGCGTTCCCCTTCGCTTCTTTCTGGTCCTTTTCTTCAAGGCGGTCCATACCGTCCACCAGTATGATGCTCATGGATTGCATCCTTCGTGATACTGAAAATTCATATTATTCATGGCAAATAAAGGGGTGCCCTGGGTTATGCAGCCCAAGCGCCTCGTGATTGCCAGATGCCAGAATATCGCCCACAAGAGGCATCAGCTTCATAACCGGCCTTGTGCAACAGGGAGCGAATTCCTGCATGTGACAGGTGGCGCTCAAGATGGTTGTTGTTGTAGCAGAGGAGCAGCTGCGAGCGCTGCTTGGTCTGCAGCGCCCTGATAGTGAGATCGGAAAACGGGCCGTAAGGCCAGCGGATTACTGAAGTGTTCGAGTATGCTCGGCTGAAAGGTCTGAGCAGATGGCTTGATTGTTGCGAGCATCTTATTTGAATAAGCCATGCACCCCCCCAATTCAGTGCAATTGAATTTCAATATCAATACAGAAAGACAGGAAAGGTGTCAACAGTTTTTTTCGGGAGTGTGTTAAAAGACGGCGAGGAAAAACGGCAACAAGCTTTGAAGCTAATCCCACCAATCTGGATCGATATTCTGGATGAGCGCAGCAGCCGAAGAGCGTCTGCGGTCACCCCTTCCCTACCGACCGAGGCACGGAGTCAACGAGCATGCCGGACGAACCCGCGCACAACTTCACTGCACTTCAAGAGCCGGTTCCGAGAGCGCGGCCAACTGTTCGCGCAGCTCCAGAATATGTTCACCCCAGTAGCGGGTGGTGTTGAACCAGAAAAATGTATGCGGAAACAGTGGATCCCCCCAGCGTCGTGCCAGCCAGGCGCTGTAATGAAGCATGCGCAGCGTACGGAGCGGTTCGATCAGGCGCAGTTCCCGGGGATCGAAATCATTGAACTCCCGGTACCCCTCCAGCAGCGAATCCAGCTGGGCCAGCTGCCTGGAGCGTTCACCGGAAAACATCATCCAGAGGTCCTGGACGGCTGGCGCCATGCGGGCGTCATCAAAATCAACGAAATGGGGGGCGTTGTCCCGCCAGAGGATATTCCCGGCATGGCAGTCGCCGTGCGTCCTGATGATGCGAACCGGACCGACCTCGGCCAGAATGTTGTCGATGGCCTCCAGCAGCTGCCCGGTCACGGCGGTATAACTGGCGCGGTACTCTTCAGGGATGAAGCGCTCTTCGATAAGGCGCACGCTGGCAGTGCCGAAACTCTGCCGGTCAAGGGTCGGACGGTGAACAAACGGCTTGACCGCTCCGGTGCCGTGAATTCGCCCGAGCAAACGACCCAGAATTTTCAGGTTGTCGAGATTGTCGAATTCCGGGGCGTGCCCCCCCTGCCGTGGGTACAGTGCGAAGTAAAACCCGTCGTACTGAAACAGGCTTCTCCCCTCGGAATCCTTAAGCGGCGCGACAATCGGAAGTTCATGTTCAACAAGCTCAAAACAGAAGCTGTGCTCCTCCAGAATCTGCTGTTCGCTCCAGCGCGCCGGGCGGTAGAATTTAGCGATCAGCGGTTGTGATTCATCGATACCAACCTGATAGACTCGGTTCTCATAGCTGTTAAGTGCAAATATGCGGCGATCACAGGTGAAACCCCGGCTTTCTACGGCGTCCATGACCAGGGTCGGGGTAAGTCGCTGAAACGGATGGTGGCTTTGTGTCATCGTGCCCGTCCTGTTAGTGAAAGTCATTGCTGAATCGTGGGGATAGTATGGTCTCATTTTCCCGACTATGCTAGTCTCTTACGATATGAGTCGTCACATATGCGAGTACATATGGTGAAATGATGGCCCGTGCATTATTTCGGCTCCAGCGCCGAGGGCTTAGGTTATTGTAAGTTTGTATGCTAGAATCAGAACTAATGGTAAAAAGAGGCTCTTAGTCCCGGCTTCTTTAGCGGGAATAATTTTATTCGAGAAAACGGAATACCACCCCATGAACAGTTTTACACCTAACGGCCTGATAGTGGCCCATCACGGCATCTCGGTCGAGGTATTGTTTGACAACGGTGCGCGCAGAATGGTGCGGGTCAAGCGCAACTCCGGGCATGTGGTCGGGGACAGCGTCGTTGTTACGGGCGAGGTTTTGAAACGCCTGCCGCGGAGGACAGAGCTCCAGCGTCGGGATGCCAGGGGGGGGATCCACCTGGTAGCCGCAAACCTGGATGTCCTTGGCATCGTCGTAGCACCGCTGTCGCCGGGCGGTTTTATCGACCGTGCGATTGTTGCCGCACGCTCGGCAAAGCTGGAACCATTTCTGGTGGTCAACAAGTGCGATCTCGACGGCACGACAGAACTGCTGGCCGAACTGAGAAGGGTATATGGCGGGTCTGTGCCGATATTTCCGATCAGTGCCGCAAAGAAAAGCGGCCTTGAACCGCTGGAAGAATTTCTGAGCAAAGGGCATCGAGGGGCCTTTGTCGGCACGACCGGAGTCGGCAAGAGTTCCCTGCTCAATGCGCTCTGCCCGGAAATAGACCTTAAAGTAGGGAGCCTCAGTGAATACAAGGGGATGGGGCGACACACCACGACCGTTTCCACTCTGCACGCCCTCTCAACCGGCGGTGAACTGGTGGATACCCCCGGTTTCCGTGATTTCGGTCTGGTTGACATAACGGTCGAAGAGCTGGCCGAATACTATCCCGGCTTCGAAGAGCACCGGGATGTCGCCTGCAAATTCCGGAACTGTCGGCACCGCTCCGAGCCGGGGTGTGCCGTACTCGTGTTTGTCGACCAGGGACGAATCCCGGCAGAGCGCTACGCCACCTACATGGAAATTCTCAAAGAAGTAGAAAGCCTTCAGGCGGCTGCCCGCAGCAGAGATTGGAAAAACAACTAATCCATACCAGGGTGAGAACCGTTATGATCAAAAGCACCTATGTTATCGGCCACCGCAACCCGGACACCGACTCTATCGCCTCCGCGATCGGATACGCCGCACTGAAACGGCGGCAAGGTGACAGTACCGTCATCGCCGCCATGGCCGGCGCTCCCAACCCCCAGACCCGTTATATCCTCGACCGGCTTAAAATTCCTGATCCGCTCTTCCTGGCGGACGTATACCCCAAAGTGCGCGATACCCTCAAGCGGCAGCCGGTGACAGTTGATCGACAGGCTTCAGCCTACGAGGCGCTGGAACTGTTCAAAAAAAGCGGTGTCCGGGTGCTGCCGGTCGTTGATGGCGACAACAGGCCCTGCGGCATGCTCCCGCTGCTCAGGCTGTCGGAAAGCTATCTGCTTCCCGGTCAGGACAGGCTCCGCCAGGTCACGACCACCCTGCCGAGCCTGGCAAAGACTCTTGCAGGCCATGTTGAAACCGGAACCTGCGACGACTCCCTGATCACCCTGAACCTGTTCATCGGGGCG
>VFJM01000289.1 GCA_009886055.1 Geobacter sp.
GCGCCACCGGTCTGCTTGCCGGCAATTTCAAGCAGCTGATGACCCAGCTGATTGCCGTTGTCGCCGCCGGCGCCTATGCCTTTATCGTTACTTTTATCCTAGCCTTTGTGCTTGAGAAGACCATCGGCCTGCGTGTCGAAAAAGAAGATGAAATCATGGGTCTGGATCAGACACAGCATTCGGAATCAGGATATAATATGTAATCAACGGCTCTTATGCCGATAAAAAAGCCGCTAAGCTCTCGCGCAGAGTTTAGCGGCTTTTTTTGCGGGTATTTTTCTATTGTTACCAATTTGGTAACATGGTAGTATCCAACAAATGAGGATCATTGCGCTAAAAACATTACGGGAATTTTGGGAAGCTCATCCCAATGCACGACAACAATTGCAGTCGTGGTACGAAGATGCAAAGCATGCAGTGTGGCAATCCCCGTCAGATATTAAGGTGATTTATCGAAACGCCAGCATTGTTGCCAACAATCGGGTCGTTTTCAACATCAAAGGTAATGATTACCGATTGATTGTCGCAGTTAATTACCGATTTGGGATTGCATATATACGTTTTATCGGTACGCATGCCGAATATGACCGTGTTGATGCGACGCAGATATAAAGGAGAAAAGATCATGGAAATCAGACCAATAAAAACGGAAGAAGATTATACGGCGACTCTTGCCGAAGTTGAACGCTTGTTCGATGCTGCTCCGGATACTCCGGAAGGAGATCGGCTGGAAGTATTAACAACACTTCTGGAGGCGTATGAAAAGAATCATTACTCGATCCCAGCGCCTGATCCGGTAGAAGCCATCAAATACTGGATGGAGAGCCGGAGTATCACGAGACGGGAACTGGAGCCGTTAATGGGAAGCCGGGCCAGGGTCTCCGAAATTTTCAATCATCGCCGGGGTCTTACGCTTACCATGATCCGCAATCTTCACGACAAGCTCGGCATCCCTGTCGAGGCGCTTATTCGTCCGTCGAATTTGCGTCATGCGTAAAAGCCACCGATACCGTTTCTATTTTTTCCCCCACAACGGACCATCAGCAAATTGCATCCAGATTCGCTCTTCAGGGTTTTGTTCGTAAAATTCATCTTCGGCAAAGGAAAAACGATAATTTGAGACATAGGCGCTTAGTACGCCGTAAGCCGCATTTATCTGCCGAATCATCTCCGGGTCACCTGTGAAAC
>VFJM01000400.1 GCA_009886055.1 Geobacter sp.
CAATTGGTTCTATGGATATGCTGATTGCTGCTCATGCCGTTTCGTTAGGAATTCCTCTAGTTACAAATAACGCCCGAGAATTCGTGCGTATTCCCGCCCTTAATATTACCGATTGGCTTGCCTAGTTTGTCCAACGGCTGAGAGCACAGCGGGTTCACCGCTGCTGCGCTTGGTTGAAAATTTCGTGCTCGCCGGCATGATTTCACTTACGTAAATTCGTCAAGAGTTCACGCAGACTCGGCAGCACCGCCTCCAGAGCACGCTTTCCCTCCTCGATCGCTTCCTTGGCGTTGTGAAATTCGAGCAGGCCGAGGTGGGACAGCCGCGGCGTGACGATCAATTCCGGAGGATCGCCCGCCATGCGGCTGCGGCTGATGCGCACCTGCATGATGTTGATGCTGGAGGCCACTACGTCGAGCATGGACGGTGGTCGGGGCTCGTCGTCCGAACGCGCTGGTATGAGCGCACTCAGGTTTTCCTGCAGCTTGCGTATCCATTCGCTGACTTCGCCGGCGGGCGGTTCGGGCTCACGCTCCTCACGCAGGTGGCGTCCCAGAATGTCGACGCTGAGGTCGACTGCGATCACCACATCGGCGCCCATCGCGCGGGCCAGCGACACCGGCACCGGGTTGACCAAACCGCCGTCCACCAGCATCCGCCCCTCGCGCACCACCGGCGTGAACAGGGCGGGCAGTGCAATGGAGGCGCGCACCGCGTCGATCGTTGAGCCCTCGCGCAACCAGACTTCCGCGCCGGTGTGCAGTGCCGTTGCCACCGCTCCAAAAGGCATGTGCAACTCCTCGATCGGACGGTCGATAAAATTCTGGCGAAAGAAATCCATCAGCCGCTCGCCCTTGATCATACCGCCGACCAGGTGCACATCCATGTATGAGAGAACGTCGGTAATGCCCAGTCCGAGCAGCCACTGCTCGAAGCGATCGAGTTCATCAGCCGCATAGGCAGCGCCCACAAGTGCTCCGATCGATGTTCCGCATACCACGTCCGGCCTGATTCCAGCCTGTTCCAGGGCACGGATGACACCCACGTGCGCCCAGCCGCGGGCCGAGCCGCTGCCCAGTGCGAGTCCGATTTTCAGCCTGTGCGGGGAACTCATATTTTGATCCTTTTGAAGTCAGCGTCTTTTTTTGCCCAACGTCTCAGAGCACAAGGGTTCACCGCTGTTGCGCTTTGTTGAAAATATCTATTTTTACGGAACAATAGTAACATTCTGTGAATTGTGTACTTCTATTTGTCTTGGCCAGGCGCCTGCCGATAGATAAGGTGGTACACCAACCCGACTAATACACTGCCGCCAACAATATTACCCAGTATTACCGGCACCAGGTTACCAAAGAAACCGGCCCAAGTAATGGTATTGGAGTTCACCCCAATGTTACCGAAGTTCTGCAACAGCATGGCGAGCGGGATAAAGAACATGTTGGCGATGCTATGTTCGAAGCCTGCTGCAACGAAAGCAGATATGGGAAAGACGACCGCTACGACCTTGTCGATAACACTTCGTCCGGCAAACGCCATCCACACTGCCATGCACACCAGAATATTGCAGAGAATGCCTTTAAAGAAGGCAGTCCAGAAAGGCAAGACGACCTTGGCTGAGGCAATCCTGATATATTCTTGCGCAATTCCGCCGTTGTTCATTTCAGAATGATGTGAGAGAAAGACCAAGAGTGCAATTCCGGCTGCACCAATAAAATTACCGACGCAAACAATCCCCCAGTTCCGCAACAGCTCACGTGTGGAAATTTTCCCATCAGCCCAAGCCATAGCCAGCAGATTATTTCCAGTGAATAACTCCGCACCTGCGACGATGACAAGAATCAACCCCAAGGAAAAAGTCACGCCGCCGAGCACCTGTTTGGCGGCAAACCCCAAGTTAGGGTCTGATTTGACAATCACGAAATAGAGAGCGCCCAGACCGATAAAGGCACCGGCCAGCACACTCAGCATCAGCATGGGAATTAGCGGCAAGTGCGCCTTGGCCACGCCGATTGTTTCGACTCGCGCCGCGATTTCCTTGGGAGAGAAGGCATCGAACCCAAAAATTTCAGACATGGTGTACCCCCACAAAATAAAAGTTCAACGTCGTGAGTGCCGACCTAACGGCTTTATCGGTCAGGTCCAGCGCCTGGATCACCCCACTCGTTACATAACCAAAACTAATCATTCATGATTTTCATCTGATGGTTGATTGACTCTTCGTGGATCGCCCGAAAAACTTTCGCTACAAAATCTTCACTTAGCCCCCTGCTTACGCCATCTTGTATGCGCTTGGTTAACAATTGATTCCATCTCCCGGATTGCAGAACGGTGATGTTATTTTCCTTTTTAACCATTCCAATCCTGTCGGAGACCTGCATTCTTTTGCATAGAATTTCAAGCAGGTTATCGTCGAATTTGTCGACCTGTGCTCGCAGGTCCTCCAGTGAATGCGAAATAGCCGTATTGTCAACAGTAGCCTGACGCAATATAAGCTTGCTTAATAATACGCTGAATTCTTTGGGTGTAATTTGCTGCGAGGCATCACTGAGCGCCTTTTCAGGGTTGCAATGGGTTTCAACGATCAATCCTTCGAAATTGAGATCCATAGCTTCCTGCGAAACTTCCAGCAACATATCGCGGTTACCGCAAATATGACTCGGATCAGTAATCATAGGCACATTTGGAATCCGTCTTTTCAGTTCAATAGGGATCTGCCAGTGCGGGTCGTTACGGTACAACGTTTTCCCGTAGCTGGAAAACCCCCGGTGAATAGCAGCAAGTTTCTTTATGCCGGCCTGGTTCAATCGTTCGAAAGCGCCAATCCATAATTCAACGTCGGGATTGACCGGATTCTTTATCATTACAGGAATATGTACTCCATTCAGAGCATCGGCAATTTCTTGAACAGCAAATGGGTTTGCTGTTGTACGAGCACCGATCCAAAGGATATCCACATTACATTTCAGCGCTTCGAACACATGATTGGCATTGGCAACTTCCGTAGCTGTCAGCATCCCCAGCTCATGCTGAACCTTTTTAAGCCAATGAAGGCCCTCTATGCCAACTCCTTCAAATGTATTGGGCCGTGTTCGCGGCTTCCATATGCCTGCACGGAATATTTGAATTCCCATCTCCTTCAATTGGGTGGCAGTGCTCATCACCTGTTCTTTCGATTCGGCGCTGCACGGGCCTGCGATTACCAGGGGGCGCCCCGTCGGAACGCCATCAAATTGAAATGGTTCTAAGTCTAAATGAACGCCCATAATTTCAGTTCCTTGTTTTTGGATTTGTTGTTAACTGGATCACGAATGCCTAGTGCCCACCGAACTGCAGCTGGTAGCGCGTGCCGGTATTGTCGGTGCCGTCGCCGAATCCGGAGGGGTTGATGCGGGCTTTGTAACTGGGTTTGATGTCCATCGAGATGCTGATGACTGTCCCCCTGTCACCCCGCAGGATGCCCTTTCCGACCGCTTTGGTGCCGGGTGTTTTTGTCGTGACTGTGCCGGCATCAAACCCCCAGTTATTGTTGTAGGTACTTGTAGAGACCCCTCCGTCTGTAAGCATGGCGGTATAATTCCCCGCAAATTGTTCTCCTGTCACGAGGTTGCGGGCAGTCATAATGCCGATGCCGGAGCTGCGTTCAATAGCAAGGACGAATTCCGTGCCGTCCTTGAGGTTGAACATGCGGCCGGGAATCATAATCGGGCCGGTTTGAGTCTGCGGGCCCACGGCGCAACCGGCGAACAGCAGGGACAGAAGGGTGATGGAAATGATCATTTTTTTCATTACGTAATCTCCTTTTGATGGTTAAAAATAAGGCATGGAGAGTTGATTCTTTATCTCTCTCCAGGGTCGATCTGGCGTCGAATCTGCCGTGTAAAGCCTTGTCAGCAGGTGTTCAAATGCAGAAATTTTTTCTGGCGGAGTGGTGTTGAGAACGCCATGTTGCTGCAGAACTGCAATAAGTTTGAGCGGCACCACACGATGATCTCCGGCAATCTCCACGTGCCCGGCCTTTACATCTACATTCGCTACGGCCCCGTCCCTGTCTACCGGAGGATGATGCTGCTCTTCGAGGCTGAACACATAATCATCCTCCATACAGCTTCCAACAGCATTGGTACTTCGGCAGGAGCCGGATTCATCGGTGTTGATTTTCAGATGCTTCCCAACCTGTTCAAGAAGGACTCCCGGCTTGAGTATAAATTCCGATGAAGCGGTAATCTCATGCCACTTGTCACCGCTGGCAATTTTGCAGATCGGAACCGTCAGTCCCAGGCTCAGGATCTTTGCCAGCGTTGACCCGCAATGACGTGCAGCATTGATGCCGGCAAAAGGAGCCGAAACAGTAACCAAGGTAAGATCAGCATCAATACCCTGAAGAGATGGTGACCGGTCTCTCGCCATTGCCTTCCGGGCAATCAAGCCCCCTTGGCTATGGCCGATAAGCGTAATGTCCCTGCTTTGCATATTGCTGGTGAGAGCTTCCAAAGATGCGACAAGCTGGGCAGAGCTGACCATAAGACTATCGCGGTCGTTGTAGCTGAAGCAGATTGCCTGCTGGCCGGAAAAAGCAAACACCTCTGCCAGGGCGCGAAAACGACCTGCCGAACCGAGACAGCCATGCACCATAACAATTACAGGCTCCTGTGAATTCAGATGGAGAGTCCGGTTCGTGCTGTCAGTGCATAAGCCCAGTCCGGGAATTGTTACAGTGAGATCTGGAGCGGCTAATTTGCTTTGATCGATGAACAGCAGCTCTGTATCAGTCCGGGGTATGGAGGTACAAGCGGTAATAATGCTAAGGAGAAACACTAAAATCAGACATTTCATATAGGAGCCTGTTTCTGACTTCATTCGAAACCTCTTTATCTTTGTAAAATCGTGTCACCCGATGGCTGTTTTGTCAGGTTTATGCGATGATTAGCTGTTTTCCAGGGTGGTCAGTCATGGGTGACGTGTATCAGTTCAACCGTTTTCAATCTTTGCCGTGATTCCGCATCATACCGAAACCTACACATACCAAGGCATCACCGTACTTGTCGGTCAGCCTTTTAGTCCCTTTCTGTCCCGGCTTTAGAATCAATCGTGTTTTCATGAACGTTCTCCGGTTACTTTCCGGTAATTATGATTTTCATATCATAGTATCTCCAAACAATAAACGTATTTAATCCCCACCCCAGGCCTGATTACTCGTTCTCAGCGGGAAACAGGTCTTGTGAGATTGTCACAGAATTTGGGAGATAAAAAAAAAGGAATACCCCCATAATACCGGTGAGCAAATTGTCATGGTGGGCAGGCGTGAACCTGTCACTGTCAGGGTGACACATTTTACAGACTGCAATTTTATAGTGACCCAATTTGTAAATTCTGTAGCTCTGACACCGTTAGTTTTCCCTTTTTCTATGACATTGTTTTATTCCTATATGGTGATAGACTTTCTGCATGCGTGTGGGAACTATTTTTACTGGAAGACGGAGAGGGGGCATGCGTAAGGTGATTATTTTGGCGTTGCTGTTGATTACCACCCCAGCAGTAGCTATTGATGGTGACCTTATGGCCCATTTCGGGTCAAGTACCGCTTATGGATTGTTAACTGGAACCGTCATGTATCACTGCGCCGAGCAAACGGGGCCTGTTGAGCGTGTGCTAACCTCAACAGGTTTAGCTTTAGTTCCCGGATTGGCCTGGGAAATTAAAGATGAATTCAAAAGAGATAACTATTTTGGTTGGGTTGATTTGCTTGCTGATGGAATAGGCGCTCTAACCGGGTCTCTTGTTGCCGAATTGGTAAACAGTCAATTTTGGATATCAGCGTCAGGCAAACAGATAAAATTGATAGGCAAATGGTAGGTTACGTCATCTTTATCAGGTAGAGGAGTAACTGCGGTGGGGGGGTATCTCTGTTTTTGCTTTTTCTTTTGTGTAGTCCTGTAATGTCCAGTTGCGTATCGGGATAACGTATCTCATCCAGCGCCAATTGTTTTAACGAAAAAGCCCTCGGGATTCACCTTGGGCTTTTTCTGTCAGGAGTAACCACAAGGGCGCTTTATCCTTGGGTGACTTTTTTTACTGGATCATTTCGCATTATTTTTTCCGTGGCATTCTTTGCATTCCACAGGCCCTTTTTCGTTAAGATCGTGACAGGCAATACATATTTCATGAGCGACTTCCTTGTCCCATTTTTTAATCTTCCACTCTTGAGGTTTGTGGCAGTGAAAACATTCGTTGCTATTCC
>VFJM01000320.1 GCA_009886055.1 Geobacter sp.
GAAGGACCGGTAGGCATACCGGTTGAAGGGCCGCCGCGCATGACGTTATAAATAACGCAGGGGATTTCGGCGATGCAGCCGTAGCCGATCAGTTCCTGCTTCAGGGACAAACCGGGGCCGGATGTGGAGGTCAATACCTTGGCTCCGGTCAGTGCTGCGCCAAGAATGGCCGCCATGGCGGCTATTTCGTCTTCCATCTGCAGGAATTTCCCACCGGTCTTCGGTAGTTCGGCAGACAGGATTTCAGAAACCTCGGTTGAGGGGGTGATCGGGTAGCCTGCAAAGAAGTCGCAACCGGCGTATAATGCGCCGAATGCTGCAGCTTCGTTACCCTGAAGAAACGCTACTTTTTTGGACACTGTTCATTTCCTCCTGTAGATTTATTCGGTTATGACTTTGATGGCAAAATCGGGACAGCGCAATTCGCACTGCATGCATTTGATACAGGCTTCAAGGTTTTTTACAGAGGCATAAAAACCTTTCATTTCAAGAACTTTAGTTGGGCAGAACTCAACACAAATGTGGCACCCCTTGCAGTACTTCTCGATAATCTCAATTTTTGGCAATGTTTTTTCCATCTAGCAAGACTCCTTTATTCCGTAATAAAAGGTGGTAAATACAGGCTCCAAAAAGTAGCGAAAGAAGGGCGCAAACTCCACCCTTCTTTCGTCGACTTCCAGGTACCTGGAATCAATCACTACTTCATGCTGCCGACCAGTTCCTTGACCGCAGCAACCGACTTGTCCATCATGGCCTGCTCTTCGGCATCCAATTTGAACTGGATGATGTTTTCAACACCTTTCTCTCCCAGCACAGCCGGCACGCCGACGTAGAAGCCGTTGACACCGAACTCGCCCTGCAGGTAGCAGCAGGTCGGCAGCACGCGTTTCTGGTCCTTGAGAATCGACTCCGCCATGGCAATGGCGGAAGAAGCAGGTGAGTAAAAGGCTGAACCGGTTTTCAGCAGAGCAACAACTTCGCCGCCGGCACCACGGGTGCGTTTAACCATGGCTCCCATAACTTCTTTACCCTTCTCGGCACCGTATTTCTGTTCGAGAAGTTCAGTGACCGGAATACCGTTAACGCTCGCATAACGAACCAGAGGCACCATGTCGTCGCCGTGACCGCCAAGGGTCATGGCAGTAACGTCTTTGACCGATACGCCGAGTTCCCAGGCTATAAAGCTGGCGAAACGAGCGGAATCGAGTACACCGGCCTGGCCGATAACGCGGTTGTAAGGAAAACCGGTAATCTTCTGGCAGAGGGTAACCATGGCGTCAAGCGGATTGGAGATGACAATAATGATCGCGTCAGGAGCGTTCGCTTTGATCCCTTCAGCAACAGAAGTCATGATTTTTGAGTTGACTTCGATAAGGTCATCACGGCTCATGCCCGGTTTACGCGGCAAGCCGGCAGTAACGATGACGACATCGGAACCTTTGATGTCTTCGTAGCTGTTGGTGCCTTTCAGGTTTACATCGTAGCGATCTACCGGGCCGACTTCAGCAATGTCAAGCATTTTGCCCTGTGGCAGACCTTCAACAATGTCAAAAAGGACAACATCACCGAGTTCACGCAATGCACAAAGCTGAGCGAGAACGCCGCCGATCTGTCCGCCACCGATAAGCGAAATCTTTTTACGAGCCATACTGTTACCTCCTCTTTTGTTTTTGTAAAATAAGGCAGGGAGTTGTATCCCAGCCCCTGCAGACTGCAACGTGTTACATATTTTCAATCAGAGCATCGGCAAAACCTGAGCAGGAAAGCAGCGTCGCACCCTGCATCATCCGTTCAAAGTCGTACGTTACGCGTTTCTGGCCGATAGTTCTGTCGAGCGTATTGACGATCAGATCTGCCGCTTCCTGCCACCCCATATATTCCAGCATCATAACACCTGAAAGAATGACAGAACCGGGATTTACCTTATCCAGATTAGCGTACTTTGGCGCCGTGCCGTGAGTTGCCTCGAAGATGGCGTGCCCGGTTACATAGTTAATGTTAGCACCCGGCGCTATGCCGATGCCACCGACCTGAGCAGCCAGGGCATCAGAGAGAAAGTCACCTTCGAGATTCATGGTGGCAACAACATCAAATTCCTTGGCACGGGTCAGAACTTGCTGCAAAGTTATATCGGCAATGGTGTCCTTGACCATCAGCAACTTCTTCAACTGCCCGTTTCCATGCGTCGGCAGCAGTGTAAGAGCAGCGTCAACCTCATGGCGGATGTCTTCCTGCTGCTGCGGCGACATCATATCATAGCCGGGGTCGATCATCCGTGCATTTTCTTCAACAGAAAGGGCCGGATTACGATCCTGATTGTTAATAATCCATGACTCTCGTTCGGTCACAACCCAGGAACGGAACTCGGAAGTGGCCAACGCATAGCCCCAATCCTTGAACGCGCCCTCGGTGAACTTCATGATATTGCCCTTGTGGACAATAGTCACTGATTTGCGCTTATGTTCCAGTGCGTACTTGATAGCGGCCCTGATAAGACGCTCTGAACCGCTGCGAGAGATCGGCTTGATGCCGATGGATGAGCTTTCAGGAAAACGGATCTTGTTGACTCCCATCTCCTTGATCAAAAATTGTATGACCTTGTCACATTCGGCAGTGCCGGTCATCCATTCGATACCGGCATAAATGTCTTCACAGTTCTCGCGGAAGATCACCATATCAACATCTTCCGGTTTTTTTACCGGAGTAGGAACACCCTGAAAATAGCGAACCGGACGAAGACAGGTGTACAGGTCGAGCACCTGCCTGAGTGCAACATTCAGTGAGCGGATGCCGCCGCCAATCGGAGTTGTCAGCGGCCCTTTGATTCCGACCAGAAACTCCCTGAATGCCTGAACAGTTTCATCCGGCAGCCAGGCTTTGTCACCCATCTCGGTGCGGAACCGGTTAAAGGGCTTTTCACCGGCATAAACTTCCATCCAGCTGATTTTTTTCGAGCCGCCGTAGGCCTTTTCCACGGCGGCATCAAAGACACGAACCGAGGCTTTCCAGATATCAACACCGGTGCCGTCACCTTCAATATAGGGAATAATCGGGTTGTCCGGCACCTTCAGCATGCCGTCACTTCCCATGGTGATCTTTTCCCCTGAGGGGACTGTAACGTATGTATATTCCATCAAGCTCACTTCGCGCGACTAATAAGTTATAAAAGAGCTTTGTAGCGCACCACTATCAAACGATAGCGTCGATAATGGCATTTAACGTAGCGCTCGGACGCATTGCTTTGGATGTTTTTTCAAAATCAGGGTGATAATAGCCGCCCATATCGACAGGTTTCCCCTGGGCTGCAATCAGCTCTTCATTAATCTTTGCCTCATTTGCTTCAAGCTGCTGGGCAACCTTGGCAAAACGTGCCTGCAGATCCTTGTCCTTGGTCTGAGCAGCCAGAGCCTCTGCCCAGTACAATGCGAGATAGAAATGGCTCCCCCTGTTATCGATCTGACCGACTTTACGCGCCGGGTTCCTGTTGTTGTCCAGAAACTTCGCCGTTGCCTGGTCAAGCGTATCCGCCAGAAGCTGAGCCTTTTCATTCTTGAAGGTGTTAGCCAGATGCTCCAGTGACACCGTCAGCGCCAGGAATTCACCAAGCGAATCCCATCTCAAATACCCTTCCTGCTGGAACTGCTGCACATGTTTTGGTGCCGAGCCGCCTGCACCTGTCTCGAACAGACCGCCACCTGCCAAAAGCGGCACGATTGAGAGCATTTTAGAACTTGTACCCAATTCAAGAATCGGGAACAGGTCGGTCAGATAATCTCTCAAGGCATTTCCGGATACCGAAATGGTATCCAGTCCGGCTTTTGCCCTTGGAAGGGTAAAACGCATCGCATCTACGGGAGACATGATTTGAATATCCAGACCCTTCGTATCGTGATCTTTCAGGTAAAGATTAACTTTTTCGATCATCTGGGCGTCGTGTGCCCTGTTTTTGTCCAACCAGAAAATAGCCGGCGCTCCTGTTGCCCGTGCCCTGCTGACGGCAAGCTTTACCCAATCCCGTATCGGCAGATCCTTTGCCTGGCATCCGCGCCAGATATCGCCTTCTTCTACCGCGTGCTGAAACAGTACCGCTCCGGAAGCATCAACAACGCGAACCGTTCCGTTACCCGGAACTTTGAAGGTCTTGTCGTGGGAACCGTACTCCTCGGCCTTTTGTGCCATAAGGCCTACGTTTGAAACGCACCCCATTGTTGCAGGATCGAATTGACCATTCTTCTTACAGAAATCTATACACTCCTGATACCATTCAGAGTAACAGGTATCGGGAATAACGCACTTCACATCATGAAGCTTTCCATCCGGACCCCACATACCACCCGAGTCACGAACAACAACGGGCATGGATGCATCGATGATGATATCATTGCTGGCATGCAGGTTGGTGATCCCTTTAGCTGAATCCACCATCGCCAGTGCAGGTCTCTTCTTGTAAACTTCCTGGATATCAGCTTCTATCTCAGCCTGCGTAGCTGCCGGCAAGCCCTTTATTTTTGCGTAAAGATCCCCCATTCCAAGATCCGGATTGACACCCAGTTCTTTAAAAACAGCTGCATGTTTTTCAAACACGTCCTTATAGAAAACAGAGACGAAATGACCAAACATGATGGGATCCGAGATTTTCATCATGGTAGCTTTAAGATGCACAGAGAACAATACACCCTTGTTTTTTGCATCCTCTATCTGCTCGTCAATGAAGTTGCGTAAAGCGCGGCAGCTCATGAACGCGCCGTCAAGCACTTCTCCTTCCTGAAGGGCTAATTTCTCTTTCAGCACCTTGACGTTTCCGGCTCCATCAACAAACTCTATTTTTACATTTCCAGCTTTTTTGATGGTTACAGATTTTTCACTATGATAAAAATCGCCTGCATTCATGTGCGATACGTGTGTCTTTGAATCAGCGCTCCAGGCACCCATTTTGTGCGGGTGTTTTTTGGCATACTGTTTTACTGAAGCTGCCACACGACGGTCGGAGTTCCCTTCACGCAACACAGGGTTAACGGCACTTCCCAGGCATTTGCCATATCGTGCCTGAATCTCTTTTTCGGCATCAGTTTTAGGAGCTTCAGGATAATCCGGAAGCTTGTAACCCTGCTCCTGCAATTCCTTGACAGCGGCTACCAACTGCGGGATTGAAGCACTGACATTGGGCAGCTTGATGATATTGGCCTCTGGTTTCTGAGTGAGATCACCCAGGTATGCAAGTTCATCAGGCTGTCTTTGACTCTCCGTCAGATAATCGGGAAAGTTTGCGATAATTCTGCCTGCAAGTGAGATATCTCTTGTTTCAACGACAACACCGGCTGCCTTCGTAAAGGCATTGACGATAGGAAGAAGTGAGTACGTTGCCAGTGCGGGTGCTTCATCAATTCCTGTCCAGATAATTTTTGCGGTTTCCGTAGTCATGTATCTCTCCTTAATTTTAATACCCGATAGCCAAAGGCCCTATAAAACGGCGCTGTGACCTGCAATGGAACAGCCATAACCGATGTTTTTCTACCGTGAAACGCAGAAGTTATGTGCAAAATGACGCAATAAAATTTGTGGCGTTTTTTGATAAAACTATATGTTATAACGATACTTTATAGTCACGGTAAAAATCCTGTATACAGTATACAAAACCCTTTTGGCTGTCAAGGGAAAATCAGCTCAAGCCGGAGGGTTGTGGCGTTTGAGAACAGAGTTGAATATTAGTTGTTTTTATTGGAGTAACGACGCGCCTCAACAGCTTCATCACGGCTGAAATTCCGCGGAATGACGAATACCTGCCCGGGCCAGAGACGCTTCGGATCACGGATCTGGTCGCGGTTGGCGCGATAGATAATCGGCCAGAGTGTTGAATCGTTATAAATTTCTGTTCGTGCTGAAATCTGCGGCAATGTTTCGCCACGGCGGACAGTATAAGATGTCGGTAGCGATGGCGGAGATTCTTTGAGTTTTTTCTGCACCGATTGAGCGGCCTCAGCGGATCTGGCCAACTGTGTGGCTCTCAGTCGTATCTCTGCTTCTGCGGCTGCCCGCATCAGTTGCTCTTCTTCAGCTTTTTTAGCGAGCTCCGCCAGACGCTGCTGCTTCTCGGCTGCAAGCCGCTTCTTTGTCCGCTGAACCTCTGCCTGCAGCAACTCGGCTTTCTGAAATGCCAGCCGATAATACTCGTCAGCGCCTTTGTCATCTTTACGTACGTGAAACAGCGCTTCGCCATGCTCAAACGTTTCCAGCAGACTCCGGTACTCCTGGGGAAACAGCGCCGGAGCTTCCCGACGGCCAAGATTTTCAACCAGGGGGGCTGCCTTGCTGCGCCAGGAAGGAACCGGAGCAGAACATCCCGCCAGGACTGCACCCACCAACAGTATGCAAAATGCCTGGCGGTACGTTCCGGCCATAATCAACCCTGCTTTTCGGCCAGACGGATTCCCAGTTCACGGAGCTGTTTGGTGTCAACCGGCGAAGGGGCCTCTGACATCATGCAGGTGCCCTTCTGGGTTTTGGGGAAGGCGATAACGTCGCGAATTGAGTCGCTGCCGGTCAGCAGCATTATCAATCGATCCATACCAAATGCGATCCCGCCATGCGGTGGTGTTCCAAACTCAAGAGCATCGAGCAGGAAGCCGAACTTGCTGCGGGCATCCTCGACAGTCATTCCCAGCAGTTTGAACATCAGAGACTGAACATGTTCCTGATGAATCCTGATTGAACCGCCACCGATCTCGTTGCCGTTCAACACCAGGTCATACGCCTTGGCGCGACAGCGCCCCGGGTCGGACTCGACAAATTCCAGATCCTCATCCATCGGCGCAGTGAAGGGGTGATGTACCGCAGACCAGCGACCCTCATCCTCATCCCACTCCAGCAGCGGAAATTCGGTTATCCATACAAAGCGGAACTCATCCTTGCTGGTCAGCTTGAGGAGGTTCGCCAGGTGGTTACGCAGCTTGCCGAGCGAATCGTTGACAACCTTGGGCTTGTCAGCCACAAAGAACAGCAGATCGCCCTCTTCGGCAGCAAAAGAGCTGTTCATGGTGGCGATTTCTTCCGCGGTAAAGAACTTGGCAATAGGTGAATGCCACTCGCCATTCTCGATCTTGACGTAAGCCAGCCCCTTGGCGCCGTAAATCTTGACGAATTCTGTCAGATCATCGATCTCTTTACGGGAGAATTTCGCGCACCCCTTGGCATTGATACCCTTGATTATCCCCCCTTTGGAGGCAACATCAGCAAAGACTTTAAAGCCGGAGGCTTTGACGATGTCGGTCAGATCGCAAAGTTCCATACCGAAACGGAGGTCAGGATTATCGAGACCGAAGCGGCGAATAGCCTCGGCGTAGGTAAGACGCTCCACCGGCAACTGAACCGTAACCCCTTTTGCTTCGGTGAAAATGCGGGCAATCAGCCCCTCCATGACCGTTATGATATCTTCCTGGTCAATAAAGGACATCTCGCAGTCAATCTGGGTAAACTCCGGCTGACGATCAGCACGCAGATCTTCATCACGGAAACAGCGCACGACCTGGAAATATTTGTCAAAACCGGAAATCATCAGGATCTGTTTAAATATCTGGGGTGACTGCGGCAGTGCATAAAAATGCCCCTGATTTATTCGGGACGGCACCAGGAAGTCGCGCGCTCCTTCCGGAGTCGATTTGGTCAGAAACGGGGTTTCAAGCTCGATAAAACCGTTATCGGTAAGGTATGAGCGGGTCAACTGGGAGACCTTCGAGCGGAGGATCAGGTTATACTGCAGCTGGGGGCGACGAAGATCAAGATAGCGGTACTTCAGGCGGATGTTCTCGTTGATGTCGCTATGTTCATCGAGCATGAACGGCAGTGGCTTGGAACGGTTGAGCAGCTTGCATTCCAGCACCTGAATTTCTACCTCGCCGGTCTTCATGTTCGGGTTGACGGTGCCTTCCGGGCGCGGGATAACCGTACCCCTGACCGCCAGCACAAACTCGCTGCGAACTGATTCGGCAACGGCATGGCCGGACGGGTTGACTTCAGGGTCGAACACGATCTGGGCTATCCCTTCGCGATCGCGCAGATCGATGAAGATGAGTCCGCCATGGTCGCGGCGGCGCAGTGCCCACCCCATCAGTATCACCTCACGGCCGATGTCGGCAGCCCGCAGGTCACCGCAGTACTGTGTACGTTTCCAGCTTCCTAGTGTATCCATACAATCCTCCGGTTATTAAAATAGTGATCAGTTTATCAGTCGTCCGATGTTCCCAAACCGCGGTCTGAGCTTGTCATGATCCCACGACCAGTACTTGATAAATGCCAACCCCTTGATCTGATCACGCCGGACAAACTTCCAGAAACGACTGTCATAGGAACGGTCGCGATTGTCGCCCATCACGAAGTACGAACCTGCCGGCACGGTAACCGGGGCGAACGTATCGCGCGGATTCATTTCTTTCGGGATAACATCCTTTTCCTTATGTACTTCGTGCGGATTTTCATACAACGTGCCATTGACGTAGACCTTCTTCTCCTTCCCCTCTACCACATCACCGGGGATGCCAATCACGCGCTTGATAAAATCCTTGCTCGGGTCTTCCGGATACTCGAAAACGATCACATCCCCCCGACGCGGATCACGAATCGTCAGGACTCGCATATCGACAAAAGGAATCTTGGTGCCATATATAAACTTGCTGACCAGCAGATGGTCACCGATTGCCAGCGTATCCTCCATCGACCCGGATGGAATTTTGAACGCCTGAACCAGATAGGTGCGGATTACCAGAGCCAGCAGTACTGCTATTGCGATCGACTCGGCATACTCGCGGAACAGACCTTTCTTTTTAACCGGCTCCGGTTGTCCCGATGAGGAGTGCAACTTTGATGATTCCTGATGTTCTTCCATGCGGATTCCTTTATATCGTGAGTGTCAGTCTACCTTCAGAATTGCCAGAAACGCTTCCTGCGGTAACTCGACGTTACCGACATTCTTCATCCGTTTTTTGCCCTCTTTCTGCTTCTCCAGCAACTTCCGTTTACGGGTGATATCCCCGCCGTAACATTTTGCAAGAACGTCCTTGCGCATCGCCTTGACAGTCTCACGGGCAATAATCTTGTTGCCGATGGCCGCCTGAATGGCCACCTCAAACATCTGCCGTGAAATCAGCTCCTTCATCTTGGCAACCAGATCACGGCCGCGGAAATAAGCTTTTTCGCGGTGCAGGATCAGGGACAGGGCATCAACAACTTCTCCGTTGATCAGAACATTCATGCGAACCAGATCACTCCGCCTGTACTCCAGGTGTTCATAATCCAGGGAGGCATACCCTTTGGTGATTGATTTGAGACGGTCGTAAAAATCCAGTACTATTTCGTTCAACGGCAGTTCATAGATAATCATGACGCGCGTCGGAGTCAGATACTTGATCTCGCGCTGCACGCCTCGCTTGTCCTCGCAGAGCGCCAGCACGCCCCCGACAAATTCATTCGGCACATGGATGTGGGCAAGAATAAACGGCTCTTCCAGATACTCCATGCTTTGCAGTTCGGGCATCTGATTGGCGCTCTGAATTGAGTACACTTCGCCATTCATTTTGTGCACCCGATAGACAACCGTCGGCGCGGTAGTAATCAGCTCGAGCGAGAACTCCCGCTCCAGCCGTTCCTGAATAATTTCCATATGCAGGAGACCAAGGAAACCGCAGCGGAAACCGAAACCGAGTGCCAGTGACGTTTCCGGTTCGAAGGAGAACGATGAATCGTTCAGTTTCAGCTTGGCCAATGCGTCCCGCAGCTGCTCGTACTGAACGGTGTCGATCGGGTACAAACCGGAGAAAACCATCGGCTTGACCTCCTTGAAACCATCCAGCGCCTGCAGGCATTGGCGATGCAGCAGTGTAACCGTATCGCCGACCTTGGCATCCGCAACATCCTTGATGCCGGCGATAATGAAACCGACCTCCCCCGCCGCCAGTTCCGGCACCTCAATCATCGTTGGCGAAAAGACCCCGACCTTAAGCGCTTCAAAATTGCTGTTGGTCGACATCAGCTGGATCTTGTCACCCTTTTTGAGCGTTCCGTCAAAGATGCGCACCAGAATGATAACCCCCTGATACTGATCATACCAGGAGTCAAACAGCAGTGCCTTGAGCGGAGCGTCCGGGTTCCCGGTGGGATGGGGTATCTTCTTGATAATCTGCTCAAGGATCTCGTGCGTACCGATCCCCTCTTTGGCACTGGCCAGAACAGCATCATGAGCGTCAATACCGATGATGTCCTCAATCTCCTGTTTAACCCGTTCCGGATCGGCAGCAGGCAGATCGATCTTGTTCAATACCGGAAAGACCTCGAGGTTTATATCAAGAGCGAGATAGACGTTAGCCAGAGTCTGGGCCTCGACCCCCTGAGAAGCGTCAACTACCAGCAATCCCCCTTCACAGGCGGCCAGAGAACGTGATACCTCATAGGTAAAGTCAACATGGCCGGGGGTGTCGATCAGGTTAAGAACATAGTCAACGCCGGCGTCGGAGCGGTAATTGAGCCGTACGGTCTGGGCCTTGATGGTAATGCCCCGCTCCCGCTCCAGATCCATTTTATCAAGGAACTGGTTCTGCTTGTCCCGGTCGGAAACCGTACCGGTATACTCAAGAAGGCGGTCTGCCAGGGTTGATTTGCCATGGTCGATGTGGGCGATGATGGAGAAATTTCGAATTCTGCTGATATCCATGAAATCCTTCGTCAAAAAAATAATTGGACTGCGAAGGATAAATAAAGATGGAGGGAAAGTAAAGGGGAAAAGGGGGACTGACCTCCTGCCCCCCTCTATGACATTCAGACTTGACAAGCGGATACCTAATGAGGCTTATTTCAATCTATCCAAACAGATGAAGTCGGCGGGCAAAAGCTGTAAACCTCCAAACCAAAGGAACTTCGCTTATTTCACTATCCACCCCCCATCACAAACCCGCCCCACCCCGCAGCCACGAACAGTGGATGCGGGGTGCCATCGCCGAGGCGGGCAAGGCAGAGGCCAAGGATGAGGTGCCGATCGGCTGCGTTATCGTGCAGGGCGGCAGAATCATCGCCCGCGGCCACAACCTGCGTGAAACGAGTCAGGACCCGACGGGGCACGCCGAGCTGATCGCCATCAGAAAAGCCGCCCGGAAACTTGGTTCCTGGCGGCTTCTGGATACTGTCCTGTATGTTACTCTGGAACCCTGTACGATGTGCATGGGGGCAATCATACTGTCCCGCATCCCCACCGTCGTCTTCGGCTGCTATGACCCGAAGGGGGGAGCGGCCGGCTCGCTTTTTGACCTCTCCGGTGATCCCCGCCTCAATCACCGTGTCGAACTTCTGCCGCGGGTTCTTGAAAAGGAGTGCTCCCGCTTGCTGAGCGACTTCTTTGCCCAATTGCGCACGCGCAAACGGAGAACGCGCATTACTTGACCGTCCGGATCACCTCGTACTCTTCGGGGGTGTTCACATTCAGGAAGGACGCTGCCTGATCACCGAACCTCTGCAGTTCATCATACGTTACCTCCCGAATGTTCATCCTCCCCAGAATATCCAGAATCTTTCGTTCACCATTGCGGATGGCGTTTTCGATGATATCTTTACAGGCTGAAGAATAAACCGCATGCAGTGGTTCTTGTCCCCCCTCGCTTAAGGGAACCACCGCGTCACACCCCTCTGTGCGGATATCACACAGGTGGCGGATAATGGCCGGGTCGAGAAACGGTAAATCGCAGGCGGTTATGAATGAATGTGCGGAGCTGCTGTGAGCCAGTGCCGAGTGCAGGCCGGCAATTGCACCGTAGCCGGGATAGATATCCGGAACTTTGCGGCAGGGGAGGAAATCATACTCGAGCGGAGAATTGGTGACGATGACGACTTCATGAAACAGGCGGGCAAGTGTCCGGTAGGCACGGGTTATGATCGGGGTGCCGTCAACTTCCAGCAGCGCCTTGTTCCTCCCCATGCGGCTGGAGGCCCCGCCGGCCAGTATGAATCCGGTAACCCCTTCAATTTTGTCATGTTCAGAAAATTCTTCAATCGCTTCCGGGTGGCTGTACACCGTAAACGATCCGCCCCGCACGTAGCCGATCAGGCATATTCCGGCCTGAAGGCAGAGCTTGATCGCCATATCGGTGGGGGACGTGCGTGAAGCTATGACGCTGATCCCCATCAGAGCTGCCTTGGCAACCATCTCGGTTGAGACCCTTCCTGATGTCACCAGTTCAGCCCCGGCCATGTCGATACCCTTGAAAAGGGCCTCACCGGCGATACGGTCGAACGTATTATGCCGGCCGAGATCTTCGGCGTACAGCATGAGCCTGCCGTTACGGCCGATCGCAGCAGAGTGGATGCCGCCATGCGATCGGTACTGGTCGGCTTTTTGGGTCAACTGGTTCATAAGTGAGAATATCTGCTGTGGCGGCCGCGGCGGCAGGTGTGCCGGTGGTGATGGTACGGCGGTGTTGACGGTGGGAAGCGTAAACGTGATGCCGGTGCCGCAGCCTGATGTGAGAACCGGCTTCAAGCGCTCCGGCAATTCACCCTTGATCTTGACATTGGCAGTGCCGAACTCTTCACAGACGCTGAACATCTCGAAATCCTGCAGAGACGACACAAACCCCTGCAGCCTCAGAAATCCGGCGACCAGAAATCGAAGGTCGTGAGGAGAGCCGATCAGAGTCGCAATTTCACGACCATTGACGATCAGCTGCAGCGGATACTCGGCAACGACCGATGCAGAGGTCGGCTCTAGAAAATCGCCGCGACAGGTGAAAAATGCATGTTTATGGGTATCTTGTTTCATAGTAGTCCCTATAAAAAAGGGGGAGAACAGCGATTGTTCTCCCCCGGATGAAACAGGCAACATTCCCGTCAAAAACGATCAGCCGGCCAGGCCGAAGGTTTCGTGCATGACCCGTACGGCAAGTTCGGTATACTTTTCATCGATGACAACCGAAATCTTGATTTCCGATGTCGAGATCATCTGGATGTTGATGCCGTTTTTGGAGAGCGCGCTGAACATCTGGGTCGCTACGCCGGCATGGCTCCGCATTCCGAGACCTACGATCGATATTTTACTGATATTTTCGTCGGAAAGGATCTGTTTGGCCTGGACTTCCTTGGCTACTTCGTTCGTGATCAAAAGAGCCTGCTTCAGATCAGCCTTCGTCACGGTGAACGTGAAGTCGGTCATGCCGTTGTCACTGACATTCTGGACAATCATATCCACCGAGATGGCGGCATCGGACAGCGGCGTGAGAATTTTTGCGGCAATGCCGGGCTTGTCAGGTACTCCCTTGACAGCAATCTTGGCCTCATTCTTGTCGTACGCAACCCCTGAAACGAGTATTCCTTCCATATCCGTGTCCTCCCTGGTAACCATCGTACCGGTATTTTCATTAAGGCTTGAGCGGACATGTACGTCCACGTTATATTTTTTGGCAAACTCAACCGAACGGATCTGGAGAACTTTGGCTCCAAGGCTGGCCAACTCCAGCATCTCGTCGTACGATATCTTTTCGATCTTGCGAGCCTCTTTACATACGTTGGGATCGGTAGTGTACACACCGTCAACGTCAGTGTAAATCTCGCAGACATCCGCTTTGAGGGCGGCTGCAATGGCTACGGCAGACGTGTCGGAACCGCCGCGCCCCAGCGTCGTAACATTGCCGCAGGCATCAACCCCTTGAAAACCGGCCAGAACGATAATGGTACCCTCTTTAAGGTCGGCACGGATGTTCTTGTCATCGATGCTCTCAATACGGGCTTTCGTAGCGGTCGAGTCCGTAATGATGGGAACCTGCCACCCCTGATAGGATTTTGCCTTGTACCCCTGCGACTTGAGATACATTGAGAGAAGCCCGATTGTGACCTGCTCGCCGGTTGCGACCAGAACGTCATATTCGCGGCCGTCCGGTATTTCACACATCTCATTGGCGAGTGCGACCAGCTTGTTCGTTTCGCCCGACATGGCGGAAACAACAACAATCACGTCGTTTCCGGCGTCATATGTTTTAATAATGCGTTTGGCAACATTTTTAATGCGATCGGGTGAGCCGACCGAAGTGCCACCGTACTTCTGTACTACAAGCGCCATACTGCTCTCCTTGTTGGTAAATTGTTAAAGAGATGAACCGGCCCTGACAAACAGGATAAGTGCGTTAACGAAGTAATTTTCTGCAATAACAGGTGCAGAAAACGACTTCTGACGTACTAAAGGTTTTTTTCTATAGCAGATAACCTGCCGTCGGGTCAAAGTTTTAATTGCTGTTGAAGCCTCTCTCCCAGCTGTTCAAGGACGTTGCCTGATCTTTTTCCGGAGCTGGTTATGGTAATCAGACGCTGATCCTCCCCTGCGTATGCAAACTGCAGCGTCAGTACATCTGCCGGCAATAGTCCGACAACACGCTCAGACCATTCAACAACACACA
>VFJM01000387.1 GCA_009886055.1 Geobacter sp.
CGGCAGCGATCGGTGGCTATGGCGTTGTGGTGACGGCCCTCGGTTTCGCGCTTTCACCACTCAAAAATGATTTCCAGATCCGTCTCATGCCGGTTTTTCTTGCTGTTTCCGCTCTGATAGTTCTCTTTTTTTATCTGCTCTCCTCTTCGATCGTGGCTCCGGCCAGAGATGAACAGAGGCGGGTCCGCCCGGGAGAGACGATTACCATCTGACAAATTTCTGTAACGCTACATGAAGCGAGGCGCACCATGCAGAATCCGAAAATTCCTGATCTGTTACACACAGAATTTCCCGAGGAGTGGGGCGGCCTGAAAGGACGTTTTTTTTCAATTCTCCGGATCATCTATTCCATTTCAACCAATTTTACCATCCATCAGGGTCCACTGCGCGCCGCTGCGCTTACCTTTACCACGGTTCTTTCACTTGTCCCGTTTCTTGCCATCGCTTTTTCTGTACTCAAAGGGCTTGGCGCGCAAAATGCGCTCGAACCGATCCTGCAGCAGATTGCCGGCGATTCTGAGGAAACAATCTCCCGAATTATCGCCTATGTAAACAACACCAATATGAAGTCAATGGGAGCGATTGGACTTGTTATGCTGATCCTGACCGTCATTTCTCTGATGGGAAGCATCGAAGAGGCTTTCAATGCCGTATGGGGGGTGCGTGAGACCCGTTCGATTCAGAGGCGATTCAGCGATTACTTGAGTGTTGTTATTGTAGGACCGATACTGCTGCTTGCAGCGACCAGCATGACCTCCTCTTTGCAGAGTCAATGGCTGCTGCAGTGGTTAATCCAGAATACCTATCTTGGCGATGCAATCCTGATGCTGTTTCGTTTTTTGCCGTATCTCAGCGTCTGGATCGCCATGGTTTTTCTGTACATTTTTATTCCCAATACCCGGATTCGTTTTGCTTCAGCCGTAACGGGAGGGATTATAGCCGGTACAGCCTGGGAGCTGGCACAGTGGGGCTATTTTCACTTTCAGGTCGGGGTTGCCAACTATAACGCCATCTATGGAACTCTGGCCGCGGTTCCCATTTTTCTGGTCTGGATCTACACGAGCTGGCTCATTGTACTTTTCGGGCTTGAAATCGTCTTCGCACATCAACATCGCGGTCATGGTATACTTGGAAGCAGCTCCTTCCGCTTGACAGCAACTGCCCGCGAAGAACTTGCAGTGGCGCTGCTGGTGCAGGTGAGCCTCCATTTTCAAAACGGAGGCATTCCGCCGTCGGCCCAGAACCTGGCTGATGAACTTAATGTGCCGCTGCTGCCTCTTGAGACTGTTTTTGATGAGTTGAAACAGCTGGGGTATCTGGTAGCGACCTCGGGAAGCGTGTCTGGCTGGCTGCCGGCGCGTGACCCGTCTGAAGTCAAGGTGAATGAGGTTATCGGGGCGTTGCGGGGTGTCTCGTCACTGCAGGTTACTTCGCCTGTCCTTCTACTTGCCGAAGACGTCATACGTCAGGGGTGGGATGGCAGCCGGACTTGTCTTGAAGGGGTGACGGTGCGCGACCTGCTGAAGAAGGCGGTAACGTAAGATATATTCTGTGATAACGGGGAAGTACTAATGGATGAAAGTTTTCTGGCCGCACTGCCGGGTGAATGGCTTGATGCGCTCTATCGCCAGTGGCAGCGTTCAGCCGATTCTGTGCCGGAAGAATGGCGGCACTTCTTCTCAGGTTTTGAGCTTGGATTGGACAGCACGTCCGGCGGTGATGGAGAGTTTGACGAACAGGCGGCACTGAAACTGTCGGGCGTTCAGTCCCTCCTCTATCGCTATCGCTCTCTTGGCCACCTCCTCGCATGTACCGATCCACTCTCACCCTGTCAGTTATCTCACCCCCTGCTTGAACTCTCCACTTTCGGACTAGATGAAAACGATCTTGATACGTCCTTTGCCTGCCGTCGATTTTTGAAACCGCGGGCATCATTGCGTGAGGTTCTGGAAACCATGCGCGAGACCTATTGCCGGGAAATTGGCGTAGAATTCATGCATATTCAGGAACCGGATGAACGGCAGTGGCTGATCGACCGGATGGAGCCCTGTCGAAATCGTCCCGATTTTTCAGCCGCTGAAAAACTGCATATTCTCGAGAAGCTCCATCAAGCCGCTTTGTTTGAGCTGTTTCTGCATCGCAGGTTTGTCGGACAGAAGCGCTTTTCGCTTGAGGGGGGCGAAATACTGATTCCGGTTCTGGACAGGATCATCCGCCGTTGTCCGGATGCCGGAGTCAGTGATGTCGTGATGGGGATGTCGCATCGCGGCAGATTGAACGTGCTGGCACATATTTTACGCAAGCCGTATGAAGCTCTTTTTGCAGAGTTTAAAGAAAGTGTTTCGCCCGGCTTTCTGGGGGATGGTGATGTTAAATATCACAAGGGGCATTCGTGTGATGTTGACCTTGATGGCCACCAGGTGCATGTGACGGTAGCCGCAAACCCGAGCCACCTTGAAGCGGTGAATGCAATGGTTGAAGGTAAATGCCGTGCCAGACAGGATCGCTATGGGGCTGATGGCCCCGGGCGGGTGCTTCCGGTTCTGATCCATGGCGATGCCGCTTTTGCCGGGCAGGGGAGCGTCATGGAGGTTCTGAACATGTCCCAGTTGGCCGGCTACGGCGCCGGTGGGACGATTCATGTTGTGCTTAACAATCAGATCGGCTTCACGACTCTTCCGAAGGACTCCCGCTCTACCTGTTATGCCACGGATGTCGCCAAGATGCTCTCCTGCCCGATTTTCCATGTTCAGGGCGAAGCTCCGGAGTCTGCGCTGCATGCTGTTGATCTTGCGATGGAATATCGCCGGACATTTCGTCGTGATGTTGTGATCGAGCTGATCTGCTACCGCCGTCACGGCCATAACGAAGGGGATGAACCGGCGTTCACCCAACCGATAATGTATCAGCAGATTGCCGCCCGTCCCCCGGTCAACCGCATCTATGCGACTGTTCTGGCGGAAGAGGCCGGAATCTCACCGGATACGCTCGAACTGCTTGAACGGCGTGTCAACGAAGCGTTGGAATCTTCTTTCAAAAAAATTCCTGAGGAGCGAACGATCGGTTTTTCTGACAGATGGAGTACCATAAGCACTGTTTACAATGCCGAACCTGTCGAGACCGCAGTGCCTGCTGAAAAACTGGTAACCATTGCGCGGCGCCTGGCCGCTCTCCCTTCCGGCTTCATACCGCATGCAAAAATTGGCGTTCTGATTCAGAAACGTTTTGAGGCTGTTCTGAAAGGGGAGGGGATCGATTGGGGTAATGCCGAAACGCTCGCGTACGCGACACTGCTCGATCAGGGATATTCCGTTCGGATCTCCGGCCAGGATTCACAACGCGGAACCTTTAATCATCGCCATTGTGTCGTGTTCGACAGCCACGACGAGCAGAGCTATACGCCGCTGGAAACGGTTGTTCGCGATGGCGCCGGTTTTCAGGCATGGAACAGTCTCCTTTCCGAGTTTGGTGTGCTTGCTTTTGAATACGGCTATTCACTGGAAACGCCACACTGTCTCACGATTTGGGAAGCCCAGTTCGGTGATTTTGCCAATGGGGCCCAGGTTGTCATCGATCAGTTTATTGCCAGCGGTGAAAGCAAATGGAATCGTGCCAGCGGCCTGGTGATGTTTCTTCCTCACGGGTATGAGGGGCAGGGCGCCGAACATTCCAGCGCCCGCATCGAGCGCTATCTGCAGCTTTGCGCATCAGAAAACATGGTCGTCGCCTTTCCGTCGACACCCGTGCAGATGTTCCACCTGCTCAGGCGTCAGATGCTCCTCTCTTTTCGAAAACCGTTGGTGGTGTTTACTCCAAAGAGTCTGCTGCGCTATCCGAGTTGCAGTTCAACCGTCGCTGAATTCTGCGCCGGCACTTTTCAGACATGTATTGTTTCCCCTGGTGATCTGTATGCCGCCCGGCAGGTTCTGTTCTGCAGCGGCAAAATATATTACGAGCTGGAAGAAGAACGCCTCGGGCGGGGTAGGAGCGATACGGTAATCGTCCGGATTGAACAGTTATATCCGCTGGACCGCGCTGCCGTACAGAGCGTCATCGACCTGTGCGGGGCTGGCTGCCGACTGTACTGGGTTCAGGAGGAACCGGAAAATATGGGCGCCTGGCATTACATGGAGCGGCATTTCAGGGAACTATCAGCTTCAGTCGGGTATATAGGCCGTCCGGCAGATGCCTGCCCGGCTGTCGGGTCACATCATATTCATGCCGAACAGCAGGCGGAAATTCTGAACAGGGCCTTTTCACAGCAAGATGCATGACCACTCTTAAACATGATGGCATTCTTCAAGGTGCTTCACGGTTTTACGGATATTCATTTAGTGCGCCGAGTCTGCATATAATAACCGTTTGAATTAAAAATAAGCTTGCATTAGTCGCGTCAGCATGGTAATTAGAAGAACAATTTATGTTCACTCAGTACGTGAGCTCGCAAGGCTCACTTTTTTTTGTCCAATCGGGAATGGAATGGCCAGTCAAAAAGAAGATACATGCACAGTAGTCACTCGCATTGCCCAGCCGATACTTGAATCAATGGGGCTTGAGCTGGTTGATATCGAATTCGGCAGAGTCGGTCCTGATGCGGTGCTGCGTCTGTTTATTGATAAAGAAGGCGGCGTACTGCTTGACGACTGCGCCGGACTCAGTCGGGAATTGTCAATGATCCTTGACGTTGAAGACGTCATCGCCTGCAACTATACCCTGGAGGTTTCGTCGCCGGGGCTTGATCGTCCGCTCAAAAAACAGGCTGATTACGACCGCTTTGCCGGTCGCCTCATTAAAGTTCGTACCTATCAACCTTTTCTTGATGATAGCGGTAACAAGCGCAAGACGTTTCTTGGGAAACTTGACGGACTTGTCGACGGTGTCGTCAAGATGACGCTGACCGAGGGGCAGACCGCTTCCATCCCCATTGAGCAGGTTGCCAAGGCCAATCTCGAATTTGAACTCTAATCTGAAATACATATATGCCAGTAAGGAGAAGTAACCGTGGATACAACAATTAATCTCAAGCACGCTATCGACCAACTTGTAAAAGAGAAGGGCATCGACCGTCAGGTTGTTCTGGAAGCAATGGAACAGGCGGTTTTGACGGCTGCAAATAAAAAATATCGCAATACCCGTGAGCTTGAGGCCCATTACAATCATGAAACCGGAGAGGTTGAGCTTTTCGAGTTTGTTACGGTTGTGGAAGAGGTAGAGGATTCCTATAAGGAAATCGGTCTCGATGAAGCACACGAGATAGATCCTGAAGCTGAAATCGGCGATTCACTGGGTGAAAAACTGGATGCCAGCGGATTCAGCCGTATTGCCGCTCAAACAGCCAAGCAGGTCATTATTCAGAAAGTGCGCGATGCCGAGCGCGAAACAATCTATAACGAATACAGCGATCGTATCTGGGAAGTTATTACCGGCATGGTGCGCCGTTTTGAAAAAGGCGAACTGCTCATAGATCTGGGACGTGCAGAGGCTGTTCTGCCGGCCAAGGAGCAGATGCCGCGTGAAGTATACCGCCCTGGAGATCGTATCCGTGCGATTATTACCGATATTCGCATGACTACCAAAGGGCCGCAGATTATGCTTTCCCGTACTCATCCGAGCATGCTTGCCAAGCTGTTTGAAGCTGAAGTGCCGGAGATTGCTGAAGGAATAGTTGAAATTAATGCCATTGTGCGTGATGCCGGCAGCCGTGCCAAAATCGCAGTTTCATCAAATGATCGTGATGTTGATCCGGTTGGTGCCTGCGTCGGCATGCGGGGGTCTCGTGTCCAGAATGTAGTTTCTGAACTGCGCGGAGAAAAAATCGATATTATCCCCTGGTCGGAAGATATCGCCCGCTTCGCCTGCAACGCCCTTTCACCGGCACAGGTTTCCAAGGTGTTTGTGGACGAGGAGAAACGTGCCCTCGAAATCATCGTAGCAGACGATCAGCTCTCCCTCGCTATTGGGAAGCGTGGACAGAACGTCAGTCTGGCGGCTCGTCTAACCGGATGCCGGATTGATATCAAGAGCGAGTCAAAAGTGTCCGAGGCTCAGGCACAGGAGTTTTCATCGTTTGATGGCACTGAAGCTGATGAAGCTGTTGAGACGGATGAAGCTGTTGAAGCTGTTGAAGCGCCCGTTGAGGAGCAGGAAACTGCTGTCGTCGATAAGGGTGCCGACGCGGCCGTCGAGTAATACGGGACATGGCCCATAAAGAGGATGCAGAAGCTCCTCAGCGAAGTTGTCTTGGGTGCAGGACAAGCAAGGACAAGAACCTTCTGATCCGGTTTGTCCTGACGCCTGACATGGAAATTCTGCCGGATCTTGAGAGTCGGCTTCCCGGCCGTGGCGCATATACCTGTATCGATAAGCGCTGCCTCGCTGCTGCAGTTGAACAGCGGCAGTTTAAACGCTCTTTTAAGCACGACGTGTCAGTTATGCCGGCAGAGCAGCTTGTCGAGCATGTCCGCCAGCAATTACATGGCCGCATTATCGGGCTGATCGGGCTTGCCAACAAAGCGGGGTTGATAACCGGTGGCGGTTCCATGGTAATCGATGCGTTGAGGGGCAAGAAAAAACCGGGACTCGTTATCGTTGCATCGGATGTCTCCGAGGCGATCGGCGAGAAAATCATACATGCTGCGGCAGCACATCATGTGCCGCATCGAACAGTCATAACAAAGAATGATTTCGGGGCGATTTTAGGTAAGGCGCCGAGAAGCGCGATTGCCGTAGCATCAGGCGGTTTTGTTGCGCAGCTGGTGAAGGCTATTGACAGATACAAAAACTTCCTGGGGGAGGTATAAAAGGATATGGGTAAAATCAGTGTGGGTAGTTTGGCAAAAACGTTGGGCATAGAGCCTAAGGAAACTATTGCCAGACTTAAGGAAATTGGTGTCGACGCAAAAACGGCTACATCGCAGGTTGATGAGGGTGTCGTTGCGCGCTTGACAGCCCCCCAGCCAAAAGATACCGGTACCAGTGAGATCAGGGTAGCGTCAAATATCATCCGTCGCAGAGCCAAAGTCGTTCCGGCTGACGAAATTACCGAACCAGCGGTTGCCGTTTCAGCGCCGCCTGTTCAGGCACCTGTAATTCTGCCTCCGGTCGAGGCACCACCTGCAGAGCAACCTGCTGCAGCTGTTGTTCGTGGAGAGGAGGTACATAAAGAGGTCGCCGCCGTTACGACCCCGGCTCCTGTTGAACCGCCGGCGGTGGTAAAACCTCCAGAAGTGGTTAAAGCGGGGCCGAACCAGGCCAGAATTCTTGGTATGGTGGAAATTCACGGGGTTACAAGTCGTCCCACCCGAGTTGTAACCAAGGAGACTCCCGTTACGCCGCGAACCGCACCTCTGCGTCCTGCCCAGGATACGACACAGCCGCGAAGGCCTGCGCCTGCTGCGGGAGATCAGAGAAGGCCCGCGCCAGGCACAGATACCCGTCGTCCAACACCCGGGTATGAGCAGAAACGCTCCGTATCAACGACACCGGCTGCTCCTGCAACCGAGCTTGATCGCTCACGAATGAAGCAGGTGCAGCTCGCTCCGGCGGCACTGCCGGGCGGTGACAATCGACGTGGCGGAAAGAAAGAGGGTCCTGGATATGGAGACGCCGGGAAGGGCGCCAAGAAGGGGGCTCCGCCAGCCAAGAAGAAGGAACAGCCGCGTAAAAACGAGATTATTGAAAAACGTGAGCGCGCGTTTGATCCAGTTTATAAAGGGTCAAAAAAACGCGGCGGAAGAGAGCGGATTTCTGATACCAAGAAGACAGAAATTACCGTACCCAAGGCGATCAAGCGTATCATCAAGATTTCGGAAAGCATTTCGGTCGGAGAGCTTGCCAAGCGCCTCGGGATCAAGGCAAACGATCTTATTAAATCTCTGATGAAGATGGGGATGATGGTCACCATCAATCATCCACTTGATTTTGATACAGCCGTCATTCTCGCGTCAGAGTACGATTATGAAGTTGAAAACGTCGCCGTTGATCTTGACGAAATTCTCGAATCTACGGTCGATGCACCGGAAACCCTAGAAAAAAGACCCCCGGTCGTGACAATCATGGGGCATGTCGATCATGGCAAGACCTCCCTGCTTGATGCAATTCGTGAAGCCAACGTCATAGCCGGTGAAGCCGGCGGAATCACCCAGCATATCGGTGCGTACGACGTCGAGTTGAACGGCCGTAAAATAACCTTTCTTGATACTCCAGGACATGAAGCGTTTACCGCCATGCGTGCCCGCGGCGCCAAGGTCACCGACATTGTTGTTCTCGTCGTGGCTGCCGACGACGGGGTTATGCCGCAGACCAAAGAGGCTATTAATCACTCCAAGGCTGCCGGAGTACCGATCATTGTTGCTATCAACAAAATCGACAAGCCGGGTTCAAAACCTGAAAAGGTCAAACAGGAGTTGACAGAACAGGGCATTGTTTCCTCAGAATGGGGGGGCGACGTCACGATGGTGGAAGTATCCGCCAAACAGCGCCTTAATCTGGATGGATTGCTGGAAATGATCCTTCTCCAGGCTGACCTGATGGAGTTGACGGCTAATCCGAACAAACTTGCCAAAGGAACCATTGTCGAAGGAAAGCTCGACAAGGGTCGCGGTCCTATTGCCACCGTACTGGTGCAGGAAGGGACACTCAAAACCGGCGACTATTGTGTCGTTGGAGTTCACTCCGGACGTGTCAGGGCGATGCAGAATGATCGTGGCGAAAAAATTACCGAGGCCGGTCCTTCCATGCCGGTTGAGCTGGTTGGATTATCCGGTGTGCCGAATGCGGGTGATATTTTTGTAGCTATGAAGGACGAAAAACAGGCCAAGGAAATCGCCACACTACGCCAGATCAAACACAGGGAAATCGAGTTCGCCAAGCACACCAAGCTGTCGCTTGAAGATCTTTACAAACGGATTCAGAGCGGTGAAGTCAAAGATCTCAATGTCGTCGTCAAAGGTGATGTCCAGGGTTCTGTCGAGGCTGTCAGTGAAACACTGCGTAAGCTGTCCACCGAGGCGGTCCGCCTGAACGTCATTCACTCCGCCGTTGGTGCAATTACCGAGACCGATGTTAACCTGGCAGCTGCTTCGAACGCCGTCATTATCGGATTCAATGTCCGCCCTGAAGTCAAAGCACAGGGGCATGCCGAGCGTGAAGGCGTTGATATCCGTCTCTACAGCATTATCTATGATGCTGTAGAGGATGTTAAAAAAGCGATGGAAGGCCTTCTGGAACCTACCTTCAAGGAAAAATTCCTTGGTCGTGTTGAGATCCGTGACGTATTCAGTGTGCCGAAATACGGCAATGTTGCAGGTTGTTACGTTACTGATGGAAAGATGGTCCGCAACGCTCAAGTCCGCTTATTGCGGGATAACGTGGTTGTGTATCAGGGAAAAATGTCATCACTGCGTCGTTTTAAAGATGACGTCAAGGATGTTGCCTCCGGGTATGAATGCGGTATCGGACTTGAAAACTTCCATGACATCAAAGTTGGCGATATTATCGAAGCGTTTGAGATGGAAAAAATTGCCACAAAACTATAAGGCAAGTATGAAGTATGAGGGATGAAGGGTGAATTGTTTTCATCTTTCATCCCTCAACCCTCATCCTTCGAGGTTTATATGCAGCACAAACGTTCGGACAAGGTTGCTGAAACCATTCATGAGATTATCTGCTCCATCCTTTCCCGTGGTCTTAACGATCCGCGGATCGGTTTTGTCACGATAACCGGTGTTGAGGTAACGGATGATTTGAGTCTGGCCCGTATCTATTTCACCGTTATCGGCGACGAGACGGTCAAAAAAGAGACGGAAGCCGGACTGAACAGCGCCAAAGGGTTTATTCGCCGCGACATCGGAAAAAAACTTACGATCCGGCATACGCCGGAGCTTGTTTTCAAGTATGATAAATCCCTTGATTACGGCAGCCGGATAGAATCTCTTCTCAAGGAGATACACACTGAGCATGACGGAAACAGTTCAACAGATCATTGATGTCATTCGTTCCAGCTCAACCTTTCTTATTACCTCTCATGAAGGGCCGGACGGAGATGCAGTAGGGTCCTCGCTGGCCCTTGCGTCGTTTCTCCGCAAGCTTGGTAAAGACGTAACCGTCCATTACCAGGATACGATTCCGGAACTGTACGCCTTTCTTCCCGGTGCAGATTCCGTTCTCCCGCACATTCCCGACCGGCAGTACGATGTTGCCTTCGTGCTTGATATCGGTGAGCGGAAGCGTGCCGGCAAGGAATTCTGTGATTTTGCACGGGTAACCACGACGGTCAATCTCGACCACCATCTCTCCTGTGATAATTTTGCCGATTTCAACCTTATAGACTCCAAGGCTGCAGCAACCGGTATCCTCGTGTACCGGATTGCCGCCGCGTCCGGTTACCGTTTTGACCGTGAAACAGCGCTCTGCATCTACGTCGCAACCATTACCGATACCGGTTCATTCCGCTACTCCAATGCCAATCGCGAGGCCTTTGCCGTTGCAGGCGAAATGATAGAATGCGGCGTTAATGCCTGGGATGTGGCGGAGAAGCTCTATGAAAATCAGCCGCAACGGCGTCTTGAACTATTGGCAAAGTGTCTTCCCACCCTTGAGGTTTTCAAGGATGGGCAGGCCGCTTCCGTTACGGTAACCTGTGACATGTATGCCGCCTGCGGAGCCGATGCCGAGCTGACCGACGGGTTTGTCAACTATCCCCGTTCCATCCGCGGCGTTGAAGTGGCAATATTTTTCAGGCAGCTGGAAGAGAAAAAATACAAGGTCGGGTTCCGCTCCAAGGGAAAAGTGAATGTTGCCGCATTTTCGGCGGCGCTTGGCGGGGGCGGCCACCATAACGCCGCCGGATGCACTCTCGAGGGCACGCTGGATGATGTCAAGGCCACCGTGTACCGTATAGTGGAAGCGTCTCTTTGATTCACGGTTTTGTAGTTATCGACAAACCGGCCGGCATTACGTCCCATGATGTCGTCAGCCGTGTCCGCCGTATTCTGGGGACGCGCAAGGTGGGTCATACCGGCACTCTGGACCCTTTTGCCACCGGCGTTCTGCCTATAGCGGTCAATGACGGCACCAAGGCCATTCCGTTTCTTGACGAGGGGATCAAGTGCTATGTAGCACTGATGCAGCTTGGTGTCGCAACCGACACCCTTGACATGACCGGCCAGGTACTGCGTGAATGCGATTTCTCTTCCGTTTCTGAACAGCAGCTTCTGGACGTGTGTACCCGTTTCACCGGTCCGATTCTTCAGATCCCGCCGATGTTTTCCGCAATCAAACAGGGCGGCCAGCCGCTCTACAAATTAGCCCGGATGGGACAGGAGGTTGAACGTTCCCCCCGTCCGGTGGAAATTCATTCCATCGAACTCCTTTCCTTTGCACCGCCCTTCGTATCGATCAGGGTAATCTGTTCACGGGGGACCTACGTTCGTACCCTGGCCGACGACATCGGCGCCATGATCGGGTGCGGCGCCGCTCTGAAGGAGTTGCGCAGAACAGCAAGCGGCCCGTTTGAAATCGGCGCCGCCCATACACTCGAAGAGCTCGAATGCGCAGTTTTCGAGGGGGAGGTGTTGTCACTCGGCATCACCACCTTTGGCTCGTTGGCGCATCTGCAGGATATACCGCTTACGGAGTCCGGTCTGACAAAGATCTCCTTCGGGCGTTCGCCGCTCTGGAGTGAGACAACCGTTGAAGGCGGAACGCTGTCTGGTGAAATAACAGTCGTACGGCTTTCCCACAAGGGGGCTCTTGTTGCCGTCGCCACGCTGTCGCACAAGGGTGATGACCTTCCGGGCATTGTTTTGAAGCGTGTTTTTATCTAAGTTAGTGCTTTACAAACAGGTAATTAGTGTGATAGTTATTACAACTTAGTTTCATACGTTTCGGGGTTCCCCCCCTGATTTCGTAATCTCATCAATCAGTTTCACGGAGGAGAAGACAGTGCTGGTAACCGAAAAAAAGCAGGAAATCATCAACGCATTCAAGAAGCATGACAGCGATACAGGTTCACCAGAGGTTCAGATCGCAATTCTGACCGAGCGTATCACCTATCTGACTGAGCATTTCAAAATTCACAAGAAAGATCACCACAGTCGTCGTGGTCTTCTCAAGCTTGTCGGCCAGAGAAGGCGCCTTCTGGATTATCTGAAAGGCAAAGAGCTGGCAAGGTATAAAACAGTAATCGAGCGACTCGGCATCCGTAGATAGTAGGCGGCGGTATATCTGGCTAACCAGGTATACCGCCGGTCTGTTTACGGTTGCTCATTTCAGAAAAGGGCTTTGCGGCCCTTTTATCATTTGTTGGGGGCGTGGATAGAGTTCCTGCGGCAATGATGATGAATTTAGGCTCTTCCGCCGGTTGTTCGGCAATGACTCCTCAGCGTACATTCATAGTACGCTTACCTCGTCATTTTCTTACAACCACCGGAATCATCCTAAATTGATCATCATGAATCAGGGATTGTAGCGACGACCCCAACGCAACCGAAGAGGAGAATAAGAATATGGAACAAAATGTTCAGGTTGAGTTCGGGGGGAGAACGATTACGCTCTCCACCGGCAAAATGGCAAAACAGGCCAGTGGCGCGGTCGTCGTCAGTTGCGGCGACACCGTCGTGCTCGTCACCGTTGTTGCACAAAAAGAAGCAAAGGAAGGGCAGGATTTTTTCCCGCTGACCGTTAACTACACCGAGAAGGCGTATGCCGGCGGCAAGATTCCGGGAGGTTTTTTCAAGCGTGAAGCGCGTCCTTCCGATCCGGAAACGCTCACCTGCCGTCTTATCGACCGTCCTATCCGTCCGCTGTTCCCGGAAACGTTCTTAAATGATACCCAGATAATTGCGACGGTTGTATCCGCCGATCAGGATAATGATCCGGGGATCCTGTCGATGCTGGGAGCTTCTGCAGCACTGATGATTTCCGACATCCCGTTCAACGGTCCGATTGCCGGCGCCAAAGTAGGCCGCGTGGATGGCAAGTTTATATGCAATCCTACCGCTGAAGAGCTCGAAAAAAGCGACCTTGAGATCGTTGTTGCCGCCTCCCGCGACGCGGTAATCATGGTTGAAGGTGAAGCTAAATTCGTTTCCGAGGCCGATCTGCTGGAAGCGGTGTTTTTCGCCAAGGAAGCGATGCTGCCTCTGATTGAAGCCCAGGACAAGCTGCAGAAACTGGCTGGGATCGCGAAGCGTGTTGTTGCACCGGTTGTTGTTGATGAAGTCCTGCTGGCACGGGTACGCGCCCTGGCCTACGACCGGATGGGTGAGGCTGTCAAGCTCAAGGCGAAAAACGAGCGTCATGACCAGATCGATCTGATCAAGGCGGAAACGATCGAAGCCCTGAAGGGCGAATTCGAAGGCTCCACCAAGCAGATCAAGGCATTCCTTGGCGATTTCGAGTATGAGCGCGTACGCGCCGACATCCTCGAAACCGGCATCCGCATCGATGGACGTACCACCAGCACCATCCGCCCGATCACCACTGAAACCGGCTTCCTGCCGCGTGTTCACGGTTCGGCGCTCTTTACCCGGGGCGAGACTCAGGCGCTGGTTGCCGCCACACTCGGCACCTCCAGTGATGAACAGCGTATCGACTCCCTGTACGGCGCGTCACGCAAGCGTTTCCTGCTGCACTACAACTTCCCTCCGTTCTCGGTTGGTGAAACCAGCTTCCGTCTGGGACCGGGCCGCAGAGAGATCGGTCACGGCATGCTGGCTGAACGTGCTCTCGCTGCTGTTCTCCCGAAGCATGATGATTTCCCCTACACGATCAGAATCGTTTCCGAGACACTCGAAAGTAACGGTTCCTCCTCCATGGCAGCCGTCTGCGGCGGCTGCATGTCGATGATGGATGCCGGTATCCCGGTAACGGCACCGGTTGCCGGTATCGCCATGGGACTGATCAAGGAAGGGGACAAGTTCGCGATCCTGTCCGATATTCTGGGTGATGAAGATCATCTGGGGGATATGGACTTTAAAGTCGCCGGAACTGCCGAAGGAGTTACCGCTCTGCAGATGGATATCAAGATCGGCGGCGTAACCAAGGAGATCATGGAGCAGGCCCTCAAGCAGGCCCGTGAAGGGCGTCTGCACATTCTCGGGAAAATGGCTGAAACTCTTGCCGCACCGCGCCCCGAGATGTCACCGTTTGCACCGCGCATTACCACGATCTGGGTCAAGACCGACCGTATCCGCGACGTCATCGGTACCGGCGGCAAGAATATCCGCAACATCACCGAAACGACCGGCGTTACGATCGATATCGATGATACCGGCCGCATCAACATCGCCAGCACCAACAAGGAAGCGTGTGACCTGGCTATCCAGATGATCCGCGGCCTGACCGACGAGGCCGAAGAGGGCAAACTCTACATGGGCACCGTCCGCAAGATCATGGATTTCGGCGCATTTGTCGAAATCATGCCCGGCACCGACGGTCTGGTTCATATTTCCGAGCTCGACACCGCACGGGTCAAGGTTGTTACGGAAATCCTGAACGAAGGCGACCAGGTTCTGGTCAAATGCATCGGCGTCGACAAGAACGGCAAAATAAAGCTTTCCCGCAAAGAGGCACTCGGCTTGAATCCCGATGGTACTAAAATCGCCGAGTAGGGTTCTGCTCTTATGATGGAATAAACCGAAAGGGCGGAGCGCTATGCTTCGCCCTTTTTGTATGGGGTTCACCAGCTCAAATGTCGTAGTTCGTTTTTTTGACCATACAGATCAAGTTGAAAGCTATTCGGATTTGATGGTGGAAATTGAATTAGGCAGAAGGGAAAAAACTATCCAACAAAATCAAGATGTGATATATCATTGATATATACTTTGTGGGGAGGCTCTTGATGAGTAAAACTGCTAAAATATTTCAGAACGGTCGTAGTCAGGCGGTGCGTTTGCCGGCTGAATTCCGTTTTTCTACCCATGAAGTTTTCATTGAACGGCAAGGTGATTCAATTATTCTCAGGCCTAAACCAGAAAATTGGGATGATTTTTTCGCGCAGCCTTCAAAGGTGCCAGCGGATTTTCTTTCTGA
>VFJM01000076.1 GCA_009886055.1 Geobacter sp.
AAACGAATCAGCTGAGCTCCCGGCATGGCACTTATAGCAAATTTCAAACTCATAATCCGCTGTTCGATCGGTATTGTCCACCCGGACGCCGCGCAGCGGACCACTGATAAGTGGCTTTGGAGAGAGCGGCGGCAGTTTCAGCGAATCTAGCGGCGCATCTTGCCAGCCTGCCCTGTGGGGGCTATGACAATCAACGCACTCAACGTGCTTCTTTGCTTCGGAAAGCGGTAGGCTCTCTTTGGCTGAATGAAGATTGTCATAACCCTGAACGGGATGCCGGTAGATGTTGCTGAATTCGTTTCGAATGTTCGTATATGGTGCGCCATTGTGACAGGACAGGTAGCAGGTTTCTTCCTCTTTGGCGCCTTTGTTTAGCGCCACATGGCCGGGTGCGTTGTGCGGTAGGTGACAGTTTATGCAGCCATCGGCCTTGACTTGGTCGACAACCTGCTGGGCAAACCTGCTTCCCCCTCTTTTGTGAGAGGTATCGCTGTCATTGCCGACCGCCCAGCCAGTAAGGGTGTGGCAGAGAACACAGAGCGCATCGTGCTGGGTATCGACGTTCGCCACGAGAAAATTGCCGTTCAGGTTGTTGTGTGGGTTATGGCATGTGGTGCATTCTACGTAGGTATCCTGGTCCAGCTTGATACCCTTGGAACTCAAGACAGAGGGGTTCTGAAGCTCTGGTTTCGGGATGTATTCGAAGGAGATCGGGTGGTCATCGGAGATATCGGTCCCCAGGTCTGGATTTTTGCGCGGGTCCATTTCCCTTGCCATTGCGTCAAAGGACGTCAGCGAAGGATCAAGGACGGTATTGTCTGCCAGTAGGCCGAGGGCAATGGTGCCGTCATGGCAGCTCAAACAGAGCCGGGAAGGGCCACGCGGCTGCAGGACCGTAGCAACCATATTCGCAGGTTTATACAGGTCATAGGTCTTATCGGATAGCTGCCTGCTCCAGAGAGGCGTTACGGATGTTGCATGATGCGGCGCATGGCAATAAATGCATACCCTGCCTTCGACGGTCGATTTAATGTCATGAGCACCCTTGCCGCCGCCGGTCGAAAGGTTGTGCGGGGTATTGAGGATGCTTCTGCCCCGTTCGGCATGGAGCGGCCAGGCGCCAGCTGTGATTGCCGCGATGACGGCGGCCAGGATCAGCAAAGGTTTTAAAATATTCATGACAATACCCGATTCTTGCGTTGTCAATTAGTGGTGAGTGAATTATTGCTTAATTTGAACGATTTCAAATACTGCAGTTCAGATTTATCATCAGTACTTTTCAGGTATCTGAAAATCTGGATCCGCTGGTTATATGAATCGGCGACGTAAATAGTGTCTTTGCTGTCGATGAAAACCCCCGCCGGCATCCAAAACTGGCCTGCCCCGTTTCCGGATTCTCCGAAAACAAGCATCAGTTCGCCTTTCTTGTCAAATATCTGGACCGAGTCCTGAATTGCATCACTGACGTAAATATGTCCTTCGCTGTCCACGGCAACCCCCTTCGGCTTGGCGAAATAGCCTGCGGAATCCCCGGCAGTGCCGAACATGCGAAGAAACCCGCCATCGGCTGAAAATACCTGGATCCGCGCATTAAGGGCATCGGTAACGTAGATATCACCACCGGAATCCACACACAGGTCGGTGGGGTAGTTGAAGTATCCGGAACTTCCCCCCCGGCCGCCGATGCGAAAACGTTCGAGGCCTTGCAGGTCGAAGACAACGATCTGGTGCCTGGCCGTGTCCATTATGTACAGGAGACGCTTCTTGCTGTGAAAGGCAATGCCGGTCGGTTGCTCAAGTTTTCCTGCAATGAACGGAATCAGGATTTTTTCTCGGATGCTGTAACGGAAGACGGTGCCAGCGGCGGAATCCGTGATATACAGGTTGCCCGCATCATCGCCGGTGAGCGCAATGGGGGCCAGGAAAACCCTCTTGCCGTGATTCCCGATGATGATGTATTCATTATCCTTCACATTGAATTCATGGACGACCCCTCTCCCGGCGTCGGCGACAAACAGCCGCCCTTGAACGTCCACGTAGATTCCGTACGGCT
This sequence comes from Geobacter sp., assembly GCA_009886055.1. GTDB lineage: Bacteria > Desulfobacterota > Desulfuromonadia > Geobacterales > Pseudopelobacteraceae > JACRCG01. The sequence continues at coordinate 2,054 of VFJM01000076.1, forward strand.
TGCTGATCCCATCTTTTTCTTCACCTACGACAAACTCCACTACCCTCTTCCAGAAACTTTTTCCTATCCCGGCGTCCAGCCGGTTATGAATTCCCCTGACCCATTGAATCCGCGGATCGAAGGGAGCAGGAGGCCAGAATATCTCCTGTTTAGCGGACTCCCCGGGCGCATTAACCGATGCACATCCGGTGAACAGGGTCGGAACCGCAAGCAGCAGGACAAGAAACAGGGAGGCGCCTGTCTGTTTAGCTCTCTTTTTCATGTTGCCGT
>VFJM01000306.1 GCA_009886055.1 Geobacter sp.
GTACGTGTCTGTGGCGTTGAAAATTTTGTAAAACTAGCATATTGGGGGGATGTTGACAAGCTGAATTGCGGATTAATGCCTTACGGAAGGATAGTTTTACAACTGTCATGAGGTGTCGAATCGAGCAGCAGGGAAAGTGGAAGAGAAGCAGAGCAGCAGGATAATGGAATGTGGTGCGTCAGCTCACACTTCGATGCGGAACGCAACCCCGTCCTCAAAATTCTCGGCGGACAAGCTCCCCCACATGTTCTGCTCAATGATGATTTTTGACATATACAAGCCGATGCCGGTGCCCTGCATATTTTCCTTGGTCGTAAAATACGGATCGAATATCCTGGGCATGACATCAGGGCTGATACCGCCGCCATTGTCGGTGATCGTAACCACGGAACGGTCATCTGCCCGTGAGATGCTGATCTCGATGCGTGGCTCTGCTTTGTTTCTTTCCCCAAGCACATCTTTTGCATTGCCGAGTATGTTGAGCAGAACCTGTGAATATTCATTGCTGTATCCGAAAACGCTAACCTCGGACTGCTCAATGATAGAGATGCTGATCCCTTTGTCATTCAGGCTGGGACTGATGAATTCCACCGCCTTTGCCACCGCCTGATTGGCGGTAAACCGGATTTTTTCCTTGTCCTGGCGGAAAAAGCAGCGGAAATCGTCGATGGTCTGGGACATTTGCATGATGACGCCCATGATCTTCTCAACCTCATGGTCCAGTTCTGCCTGCGACAGATCCTTGTACTCGGGCAGCCCCTGAGCTATGAGGCCGATTATATTAAGCGGCTGGCGCCACTGATGGGCTATGTTGTTGATCATTTCGCCCATGGCCGCCAGCCGGTTCTGCTGAATGAGCGCCTGGTCCTTCTGGCGCAGCTCTTTCACCGCGGCTTCAATGCGCATCTCAAGGGTCCGGTTCAGAGCTTCGAGCATACTCTGTTTGTCTGCCAAATCCTCCTGCACAGCCTGTCGCTCGGCAATTTCGTCTTCCAGCAGAAGCGCTTTTTCATGCAGCAGCAGTTGCGATTGATTCAGCTCAGCGATGTTCTCTTCCAGGGTACGCGCCATCTCATCAAAAGTGTTTCCCAGCTCGCCCAGCTCGCCCCCCGCCACCTGATCGCCGACACGTGTACTCAGATCGCCGCCGGTTATGCGTTGCGAAGCCGCCTGCAGCTTTTTTACGCGGTCCACGATGGAACGTTTTCCGATATATAAGGCCAGAATCAGGGCAAACACGACGAAGGAGACCAGGAAGCCGATATTGTACAGCATCTGCCGATTTGCCTCCGCCACGGCTGCCTTGATCGACAAACCCGCCCGCACGTACATATAGGGTTCCTGTTCGCCGGGAAGGTACAGCTTGCGGTAGGTGGTAATGCGCCGGTCATCTTTGGCGAGCACGAATTCGTAGGTGCTTCGGTCCGGCCCCGCTTTCATCTTTTCCAGATCCTCCGCCTGCATCGCTTCGCCCACATTCCGTCCGGTTTCACTCCCTCGGCTGATAATGATGCCGCTGTGGTCGACCAGAATATAGTTGGAATTGAACGGTAACTGGGAACGCGTCAGGATGGACTTAAAAACATCCAGATCAAAACTGATCACCACAACGCCACGGAAAGCATCATGATCGACAAGGGGATATGCCAGAGCGATAGTAGGCTTGTGCGAGATCGAGCCGATCATGAACTCGCCCGACGAAAAGCGCCTGGTTGTCCGGGCGTTTTTGAAATAACGCCTCTCAGCCAGTGACAGCGGGGAGGCGAGGGGGATGGCCGAAACCCAGACCGTGCCGCCGGCATCGGCGATCGCTATGTTTTGAAACTGGGGATTTTTTTTAAGCGTGTTGCTGATGATGGACTGCACCTTGCCACTGTTGCGGTTGGCCACATCCGGCAGCTCGGCCAGGAAGCCGCCCAATTGCAGGGCTTCGCGCACCAGACTGTCCTGTTTCGCGGCAAGGTGGTCGGCGAGCTTCTGGGATTCGACAGCTGCCATGCGATAGTCGTCGTTACGCTCTTTGAGGCCTGTATAGATGATTATTCCCAAGGCTGGCAGCGTCAGAAGGATGGCCAGCACAATCAGCTGCGTGCGCATCGACAGGTTTGAGAAAACAAAATTGTGCATTTATTCCTTTTGGGGCAGGTCCGGATTGATCAGGAAAGACTCTGTTTTCTAACACACAAATACAGTCGAGACAATCCCAAATCAAAGAAAAATTCAGGTCACACCTGCCATGTAACTTGAACCGCAGCGGCAGACGGGGCATCGATCCGACATAATTCAGAAACGCACAGACCGGCAATCCAGACCAGATTCTCGCCGCAGAAAAGGAGCGGAATACTCGTGCGCTCGGAGGTCGGAATCTTCCGGTCGATAAAAATATCCTGAACCTTTTTCCGGCCGCTCATGCCGAACGGTATCATGCGGTCGCCGGGACGGAAGGTGCGGACCAACCAGGGGAACGGGATCTTGGCGAGATCGAAACAGGCGGTGCCGGGAGCCGCCGGCAGGGCTGCTCCGCTGGTTACATCAACAGACAGAGAACCGCCACGCGGGAGTTGATAGGAGCCCGGTGCCGTTATCAGAAGCTCACAGTCGGTTTCGAGCAGATCTTCGCCCGTCTGTCTCAGCACCAGGCGGTCATATGCTCTCACCGCCGCAACACCGTGAGGGAGAGCCAGTCTCGAGTTGGGACGGTCGGAATCAATCAGTTCGCAGAGTGCGTCGACATGGCGCAGGGTCACCCGCTCCAGGGTGCCGGCCAGCTGTTTGAAGGCGTGGCGCAGGACTCTTCGCAGCAGGGCGGGGTTGAGCGTGCGGAGCTGCCCGACGCTGCAGACAACCCTCCCCTCCCCCACCCGGCACGACTCGGCAGAGGCCCGTTCCGTCAGTTCGCACAGCAGGGCTTCATCACCGCTGATAATTGACGCCGTTGCGGCAAGACAGGAGCGGATGGCGGGATTGTACTCTTCCAGAAGCGGCAGAAGCTGGTGGCGAATACGGTTGCGCAGGTAGACTGTGTCGCTGTTGCTGGCATCCTCGCGCCACTCGAGGGAGCACCGGCGGAGGTACTGCTCGATTTCGCCGCGGGTTATATCCAGCAGCGGGCGCAGATAGCCGCGGGAATTACGGTACGCCATTCCTGATAATCCGGTCATGCCCGCTCCGCGCAGGAAACGCATCAGTACGGTTTCAGCCTGATCGTCGGCGTGATGGGCAAGCACCACGGCCGCGGCCCCGTACGTGCTGCTGATCTCATCCAGAAACTCTATCCGGACCCGCCGCCCGGCATCCTCAAGGTTCAGTCGACTTTTCGCCGCCATGCTTCCGACATCAACGCGCCGCGATTCAAACGGGATTGCGTAGCGGGATGCCATCCCCCGGCAGAATTCCTGGTCGGCGTCGGATTCGACACCGCGCAGACAGTGGTTCAGGTGGGCGGCGACCAGGCGAAGATTGTAGCCGGGAAGCCGGGAGAGCAGATCAAGCAGGAGGGTGGAGTCAGCCCCGCCGGAGAGTGCAACGACCAGGGTGTCCCCCGGTCGGAAGAGGCGCTGCCGGCGTACCGTTCGTTCGACGCGGGATACGAGTTCGGCGCCGGGAGAAATCATCGGGTCTGCTCTGTCGGGCCGAAATGGAGAAAATCGTGGCGGGTGAAAGGGGTCACTGTTTTGTTCCAAACAAAATATTCAGTACAAAAGTGAACAGACTGAAGAGCAGGGCGGCGATAAACGCGGCTCCGAAGCCGGTGACGTGGAATCCCGGCACCAGATGTGCTGCCAGATAGAATATCACCCCGTTGATTACAAATGTAAAAAGGCCAAGCGTCATCAGGTTGACCGGCAGGGTCAGGAGGACAATGATCGGTTTCAAAAAAACGTTCAGCAGGCCGATTACCAGCGTCGCCAGCAACAGACCCCGAAAACGGTCGATATGGATACCGGGGACCAGTCTCATTACGAAGAAGAGGGCGAAGGAATTGAGCGCCCATCTGAGTACAAGTTTTGTCATGAAATCGCCACCTCTCGTACATTGTGATGTCAGTTGTTTCGTACCAAACCTCTCAAAGCCTCCCCTTATCAAGGGAGGCTTAAAAGCTCCACCTCTGACAAGGGGGCGGGTGAAGTCGCCTAAAGCCAGCGTTTCTTTCTGAAATATGCCACCATCAGCAGCGACATAACGATCATCAGGCCCCAGAGGACGAAATAACCGTTCTTCCACTCAAGCTCCGGAAAATGTTTGA
>VFJM01000175.1 GCA_009886055.1 Geobacter sp.
ATAAAGGAGATTACATAAAAAACTGCATTAAAAATGTGCTTCAGGTCACAACGCTGATGTTTGCCGTATGTGGAACAGCCTGCTCTTCACCTTCGGCTTTGCCATCATTCCATCATGGCTGACAGAGATGACAGCGGGAGCGGCAGGTGTCGGAGCGAAGGGTGGAGAAGGTTTTGAGGTAGTGGGTGAGTATTGCGGAAGTTGGGTTTGTGCTATGACCGAAGCGAATCTGTTGAGATTACGGCTTTACAAGCAGTTCTTAGCGCCCCTTTTTTGCCCGTAAAAACACGCTTCTAAGGCTTGGAGTTGCGGTTATTCCGTCATGTTTTATTTGTAAATACAGCATAGTAGCTTGGTCCGACCCCATAAGCCCATAAGCCCATAAGCCCATAAGACCGCAACCACTATGCCGCCTTCAGCATCTGCACGTTCTCCAAAACTTTTCTATAACGCCGCTCTGCATGCCACAAATCGAACGCATTCTGGGCGTTCAGCCAGAACGCAGAAGAATTACCGAACAGTCGCGAAAGACGCAGCGCCATGACCGGGCTGATGGCGCGGCGACATTGAAGCAGTTCGTTGGCCGTCTGCCGTGACACCCCTAGTGCCGCCGCCAGGGAAGTCACGGTAAGACCGTAGTCCTGCATGAAATCCTCACGCAGCATCTCCCCCGGATGGGTGGGGGAAACGGTTCGTTTGTTGCTGTTTGGTATACTCATTTTTTCACCTCATTAATGATAATCGGTTAGCCGACCACAAGCGGGCGATTGTAGACCAGATATGTCTGTTCCCATAAGCGAACCTGGCTAAACCCAGTTTAATAACGTCAGCCCTTTGATTCGATCAAACTCTCTCAGATTGTTGGTTACAAGTGTCGCGGCGCAGCTCTTGGCGTGGGCCGCTATCAACATATCCATGGCACCGACAAGAGTCCCGGCCTTTTCCAGAGAGGCCCTGATCGCTCCGTAATGATCTGCCGCGTTTTCATCCCAAGGAATGACGACCAATCTCGATACGAAGTTGTCAATTTCGCGACGTATGACAATACCTTTAGGATGGCGAGCTGCGCCGTAATATAGCTCAGCAAGTACAATTGCTGAAATACATATATTGCCGGCTCCAACCTCTTCGAATTTCTGTTTTACTGTAGTAGGGTGATTTTTGAGGATGTAACTGCAAATATTGGTATCGAGCATATAGCGCATCAGAACAACTCCCGTGTTTCAGGAGGGACATCATTTCTATCAGAAAGAAAATCCGCTGGCACCTTTGAAGGCTGCGCGAAAAAATCATCCCAATTATCCGGTTTAGGCCTGAGAATAATTGAATCGCCTTGCCGTTCAATGAAAACTTCATGGGTAGAAAACCGGAATTCAGCTGGCAAACGCACCGCCTGACTACGACCGTTCTGAAATATTTTAGCAGTCTTATTCATCGAGAATCCCCTTAAAGTATATACCAATGATATATCACGTCTTGATTTTGTTTGATAGCTTTTTTCCTTCTGCCTAATTTAATTTCCACCATCAAATCCGAATAGCGTAAAAACACGCTTCCAAGGCTTGGAATTGCGTTTATTACGTCATGTTTTATTTGTAAATACAGCATAGTAGCTTGGTCCGACCCCATTACTCCTTCTTCTTTATCAGCAACCATTCCTTGCCGGTTTGACTCTTTTTGATCCGCACCAGGGCAAATTCTCCGCTCAGTCTGTTTCCATGCAAGTGAAAGGCAAGGCTTCCCTTCTCCAGTCCGGATTCCATATCCAGCAGCGGTTCGTACGTCCCCTCGTCCCAGATGAGAACCCGGCCCGCCCCGTATTGTCCCTCGGGAATGGTGCCTTCAAAACTGCCGTATTCCAGCGCATGGTCCCCAACCTGGATGGCAAGCCGTTTGTCGGCGTGGTTCATGGACGGCCCCTTGGGGATGGCCCACGATTTAAGGACGCCGCCCAATTCCAGGCGGAAGTCATAGTGGATATGGGTGGCGTGATGTTCCTGGACGACGAAGCGGGGCATGTATCACCTCACGTGGCTAATTCCATCAAGCAAAATATCGGCAATCGTTTGGGCATCACCAGTTGACCGGCCAAGCCCGAGCCGAATCGTCTGAAAGGTTTCATCATCACTGAGACCGATGGCTTTCAGTACATGGGACGGTTCAACCTTAATTGTCGAACAGGCGGAACCTGTGGAAAAGGAGAGTTTGTTTTTCAGGCGGTGGATCAAGGCCTTTGCCTCGACGCTGGGGATGGTCAGACTGAGGTTGTGAGCCAGCCGGTTTTGCGGGTGGCCGTTACGTTTGATGTCCGGAAAGGATTGCTGCAGTAGCTGAAAGATCAGGTTTGCAGCCTCTCTCAGTCGGCTGTTTTCCTCCTTCATTTCTTTGTTAGCCAACAAGAGCGATTCCGCCATCCCAACAATGCCTGGTACGTTTAGGGTGCCTGACCGCATTCCTTTCTCATGACCACCGCCGAAAGAGATTGGGCTCAACTTGATCAACGGGGAGTATGAACGAACAAAGAGCCCCCCTACCCCTTTCGGTCCGTAAAATTTATGAGCGCTGAAGGAGAGCAGGTCGATGTTCATTTCATAAACGCTGATTTTCTCATGTCCCAGCGCCTGGGCCGCATCGGTATGAAAGATAATTCCTTTAGACTTGGCAAGAGCGCCGATTTCCTTGATTGGCTGGATCGTACCGATTTCGTTGTTGGCAAACATTACCGAGATCAGGATAGTATCCTTCTTGATAGCCTTTTTCAGTGTTACCAGATCAACCACACCGTTGCTGTCCACGGGTATAAGCGTTATCTCCGCCCCTTCGCTTTGCAGGTAGTTCAGGGTATCCAGCACGGCAGGGTGTTCGATTGCAGATGAAATGATGTGATTGCCTTTGTCCCGAAAACGCCGAAAGGCGCCGATTAAGGCAAGATTGTTAGATTCTGTCGCACCGCTGGTAAAGACAATTTCGCTCTCTTTACGGCAGCCAAGAACTTTGGCAATAGTCTGCCGTGCCTCATCAACCGCTTGTTTTGCCTTATTCCCGTGGAGATGATCGATACTGGCGGCATTACCGTAAACCACGCAGAAATACGGGAGCATTTTCTCCAGTACCCGCCTGTCCACCGGCGTTGTGGCGTTATGATCGAGATAAATCGGATTTTCCATTTTGTTTCCCTGAAAAAGCATTTGGAACTGGGATGAACAGGATGAACGCAGATAAATCAAAACAACAGAGGCAGTTATTTAGTGGCCTTGTACATAAAGCGGTCGAATTCGACCACTTTAAAAACTGAATCGTGCAGCTGTTTCACGTTAAGTGCCTGAACCAATATCAACCATTTTCCTAACATCAGGAATATGGTCATAATTCAGGCTTTTTAGTCCGGTAAAACCATGACAGTGCTCACCTGCTCTTTTTCCAACAGGCACCAGCGGACCTCGCACTCGGGGTTATTCAGCTTTATCCTGCCAAATGTTTCCCCCGCATTGTTGAGCGCCGAAAAGATGGACTCTTCAGCAGTGGATGGCTCTTCATCGCCAAGCCAAAAGCTTTCGTACAGATGATAGTTCCCATCAGCCCAGGTCAAGATTTGATCTTCCCAGGTCACAGGACAAGCACCGCAACTGACCTGTTTGCCATTATGACAGACGGCAGTGTAAACGTAATAGTCGTTGTATTTAGGATCTATCCGCATGTTAAGCCTCAATTCACCTTTATCAACTGAGCCAGGTTTTCTAGCCCACGCACACGATTCACCAGCAGTTCAACACCACGATTGATATGAGCGAGAAAATAATCTTCCCGTTCTTTGGCCTTGATGTGCTTCTCCTGGCACCATTGCAGGAACAGAGACGTCAACACCAGCTCATGCTCACCAAACAGGGTGTAGCGGTTGATTTCCTGCCCTGATTCCTCGGTGAAAAGCTCCAGAGACGGCATGTTGTTCTCGGCGATGGAAATGCCCAGAGCAAGGCGACAGGCGATGTTCGGCGTCAGGCCTGTCCTGCTCTTGAACGTTTGCAATTTTTTGGTCGATTCTTGAGACAATTTGATCCGTTTGAATTCCAATCCGTTCAATTCCAAAAGTAACCTTCCTTTACCACGGTTGATTTACTCTCTTCGCAATACTCAAGGTTGTAGGCATGCGCCACATATGGGCGGAGACGGTCAAAATACTGCTGATCAACTTCCGTATTGGTGGAAAATATCATCATCTGGTGCGACGCATGGGGGAAGAACAGTTCGACCAGATTATCCCGATGCTTCGAATCAAGACGCGCCAGCGGCGTATCTACGATGAATGGTAGTTTTTGCCCGGATGTTTTTGCCAAGGCCCACAACATGGACATGGCGTAGATTTCCAGTTCGCCTGATGACAGGCTGTTCTTGTTAATAACCTTATCTTTACGGTCATACAGAGTGACATTGAAGGTTTCCGGATCGATCTTGATTCGGGTAATCATGTCATCCTTGCGATGAACAACCTTGAAAATATTCGTGAACTCTTCCTGCAAGCCGTAGATCTTCTGTTTGGCAAGGTTCAGATGATATTTTGCAAGCACCTTCTCCACTTTCAGCACAGATTGCAGCTTTTCGTCCAGCTCATAGGATGTTTCAACTTTACTGTTTATCTGCTCTATCTTTCGTTCTAGGTCACTACGGGTCATGGTCAATTCGGCCAACTGTGCATCCAAGCCAGCCTGCTTCTCCGTAAGTCCGCCAAGCTCGATATTCAGCCCGTCAAGGGTTTCGTACATCGGCTTGATAAACTCATCATCCGGAACCTTGGACAGTTGGGTAACCGTATCTTGCAGCTCACGGAACTTGACCTCATACATATCAGTCAAAACGGCCATCTCCGACGGAATTGTATTAATGGCCTTATCAATCAAGCCCAGTATTTCCAAGGCCTGCTTCTGTGAAAAGCCGAAGAGTTCCGGTTGCCTATCCTGCCTGGTTTCAACCGAAAAAAGCATCTCTATTTCGGTTTTGAGTTTCGACTTGATTTTGCTCAAAGTGCCCGAATCAAGGCCATCGATTTTCAAAAAACCGGAAGAGTTAATGACAGAAAGCATTTCGTGGTGCTTCTTCTTCAGGTTTTCGGAAAGCAGCGTGTTTGCTTTGTGGACACTCTCATCCTCAATCTGCTTTTTAAGCTTCAGGGCATACGAAGACGCAATAGCCACCGGCAAGTAACCGGCTGCCAGCTCACGCAGTTTATCCTTTATCGAATCAATATCATGCTCCAGGCTCCGCTTCTTCTCTTCAAGGCTGACCCTGTTGCGGTAGTACCCTTCGCCCTGTGCCGACATCTTATCTCTGTAATCTGCAATCCGGACAGTAAGCTGTTGAATCGAATTTTCCGGACTGGCCTTGTCATCATTCAGTTTACGGATGTCAGCCTCAACCTGTTCTTTTTGCCCTTCCAGCGCCGCGATCTCCTTGGCAAAGCTTTCCGTAGAGCCACCTTTCAGGGACTTACTCCGATAGATTTTCAAATCCGCTTGCAGCCGCTCCACCAGGTCAAGACCCAGCAGGGACAGGATAGACCGTTTCAGCTCTTCGTTGCTGTCGTCAGACATCATCTTCTGGATCTTTTCACCGTCAAAAAAGAACAGTTGCGACAACCCCGGCGGGATAATTTCCTTGATAAAGTCCTGCCAACCATCCTTTTCAACGTCATCAAGCGGCAGACCATTCTTTTCGATGGTCAATGTTTCAAGCACCTTCTGACCGGAGATTTCCCACATGCGTTCCACTTGATACGTGCAGACCGTCCCGAGGTACGCGTATTCAAATTCAACGGCAATCCCGGCGCTGTTGGGCTGGACGACTGTTATTTTGGAATTGTGGATCTTCTGCTTCAGGTGTTCCTGATATTTGGCCACAGTGATCGTGCCGAACATTTCCGGGCCATACAGACAGAGCTTGATAGCGTCAAAAATAGTGGTTTTACCGGCACCGTTCAAGCCGCCAAAAAGAATGATCGGTTTAATTGCCTTCACATCATTCGGACGCAGGTTTAACTCATGCGTACCGGCAAAGTTTCCGAGGTTTGTTACCGTCAGTTTATTGAATATCATTTTGCGACCCAAGCCAATCCAGGATTTCTTCTTCAGTGTCCCAATCTTCATTGAAGATACGATCTATTTTCTGCAAAATTCCCGCACGTCGGCTCATACCCTGCATCCGGCGTTCCTGGTCGATCAGTTTTGTCGGCAGTCCAGGATTGACACCTTCCTCTTCGCAGAACTGTTTAAGCAGTTGAAAATCTTCCTGAGAAAATTTAACGCCGTCATCATGCAGCCAAGCATGATCATTACCGATGGTCTGCCGGTAAATTTCCGGGACTGAATCTGTCCACTCCTCTTCCCGCCAATAGTCACGGATGTATTCCAGCTCTTCAAAGGAAATCAGTTTGACGGTAGGATCAGGGCCGGTTTTACGGATATC
>VFJM01000038.1 GCA_009886055.1 Geobacter sp.
GTTGCCTTCGTCAACAGCGGCGTCAGCTTCACTGCGGAAGGCTCCGAGGCGGTGCCGATTCTGCAGGAGCTTGCCGGAGAGGGCGTTCAGATCTCTGCGTGCGGCGCCTGTTTGGCGTACTTCCATATTCTCGATAAAATAAAGGTCGGCGAGGTTACGAATATGCTCGAAATCGTCACCGGCATGCAGCGTGCCGATAGTGTCATCACAATCTGAAAACAACTGGAAAACGCCGATGCCCGAAAAGATTACATTTACTCCCGAACTTATTGATACCCACTGCCTGATAGATGTGAGAACCCCCCTGGAGTTCGAGGAGGATCACATCCCCGGCGCATACAACGTTCCTCTTCTCTCCAACGAAGAGCGGGTGGAGGTGGGGACCATCTACAAACAGGTCGGGCCGATCGAGGCGCGCAGGAGGGGACTTGAGTTAACCTGTTCCCGGTTTTACGGCATGGTTGACCGGATTGTCTCCCTGGCTGCCGGCAGGCCGATTGCCGTTTATTGCTGGCGCGGAGGTCTGCGCAGCCACTCTGTCGCGATGCTGGTTGAAACGTGCGGAACACCGGCCGGACAGCTTGCCGGTGGGTATAAAACCTTCCGCAGCCATGTGATCGATTATTTCGACCGGTGTGACTTCCCTTCTCCCCTCATCGTCATGCACGGGATGACCGGCACCGGCAAGACAGAGCTCATCAACGGCCTGGATCCCATGAAATGGGCGACCATCGACCTTGAAGGGATTGCATGCCACAGGGGTTCCGCCTTCGGCGCCCTCGGACTTGAGCAGGATTTTACCCAGAAGCATTTTGAAACAGTCCTCTGGGATGCCTTCAGGAAGCTGCCGGCAGACAGGGCGATCGTGCTGGAGGGGGAGAGTCAGCGCATCGGGAAATACTCCCTGCCGGGGAGCCTGTACCAGAAAATGGCGGAGAGCTGCAAGGTCTGGTGCCATGCATCTATCGAAACCCGTATAAAAAGGCTTACCGTTGAGTACGCCCGCCCCGAATACAGGGGAGAGATGCTGGAGGCTCTTGAGCGGATCAGGAAAAAACTGGGCGGAACCCGGCATGCCGAGCTGAAAAGCTGTCTGGAAGGGTGGGACGTGGAGGGAATTGCCCGGGGTCTGATAGAAGGGTACTACGACAAGATGTACTACAAACACCGCCCCTGGACTCCGGATCTGGAGCTGGATATGGAGGGTTACGGGGAGGCGGAAGCCGAGCTGGAAAAATTCCTGAACACACGGGTATAATCGTTACCGAAGGCCGGAAAGCCTGCTGCTTTCCGGCCTTCGGTGTCCGCTACCAGATCAATGCGCAAAAGACTGGCGGTACTTGTTGATTTCCCTGATCAGCTCGGTTCTGTCGAAATAGATTTCATTCCGCTTTATTTTTCCCTCATCATTAAACTGCAGGAA
>VFJM01000430.1 GCA_009886055.1 Geobacter sp.
CCAGCAGGCCATTGCAGTCTACAGCTCTGACGAACTGGACATTGACGAGGCTGGCGGCGATAACAATGTTCATCTGAAAAACTGGCTGGAAGAAGGAAAAAAACAACTCAACCAGGCTCGCGAATCGCTGCGTTACCTGTGCGACCCGGTTCCCCTGCCGCGAGAGATTGAGCAGTTCCTGCACTACTTCTGTGGCGATGCCGCGAACCCTAATGCCCTGAACGAGACCGAGCCGCTGCGGATTTCTTACTATAAGACCGTTGCCACTTTTGTACGAGCCTTCGCTGACCTTGTCCAGAATTTGACCGAGGCAGGCTATTCTGACACCGAGGCGGCAGCCTTGCAGAAAGAGGTCGAGTTCCACAGCGATATTCGCGCGGCCATCAAAAAGCACTCGGGCGAGGAACTTGATATCAAGCCTTTCGAGGCCGACATGCGCCACCTCATCAACACCTATATCCAGGCCGACCCGGCAGCAGACCTTGGTGAGCTGGGCGAGATGTCACTGACCGAGCTCATCATTGAGACCGGCATTCACGACGCCATTGCCCGGAAACTCAATAAGAACGGCAAACTCACCAGGAACGCCATCGCCGAAGGCATCATCAACAACGTCCGTAAGGTGATCATCCGTGACGAGCTCACAGACCCGAGATTCTACGAGCAGATGTCGAAACTGCTCGACGACCTCATCAAGCAGAGCCGAACCGATACGGCGGCCTATGAGGAGTTTTTGCGTAAGGCTGAGGCGTTGGTGAAACGGCTGGCTTCACGGCAACCCGAAGCAGGCATTCCGGCAGTTTTGCATGGTAAGCACGAAGCTGTTGTGCTCTTCAACAACCTGGCGACAATTCCTGCCACCACGTTTCAATATCCAACCGATGACGAGGAAAGGGCAAGTCTGGCTCTGGAGCTCGACCGGGTTGTCTGTTCGGAAGCTCCGGCCAACTGGAAAGGAGACGATGCGCGGGAAATACAGGTTATGAATGCCTTATATCCAAAGATGTCACGTGACCGCGAAGCGACGAAAGCAATATTTGACATTATCAAGAGTCAACCAGGCTACCGATGACCACGACGATTCAGATTGGCGAACTGTCGATTCGGGTAACAAAGAAGGAGATCAAGCATGTCCACTTGTCGGTGCATCCACCGGACGGCCGTGTAACGCTGGTTGCTCCATCGGAAACCCGTCTGGAGGTGGCCCGAGCCTATGCTATTTCCAAACTCGGCTGGATACGAGCCCAGCAGGAGAAACTGAAGAACCAGGCACGGGAAACACCAAGGCAATTTATCGAGCGAGAGAGCCACTACCTGTGGGGGCGGCGTTATCTACTGACAGTTATTGAGCTAGACAAAAAGCCTTGTATAAAACTCGACCATAAACGCATCACCTTGAGCGTCCGACCAGGCAGCTCACCAGAGAAGCATGCCGACGTCATTCACGCATGGCACAAATCACTGCTGCACAAGGTGGTGCCGGATATCATCGTTTCATGGGAAGCAAGGCTCGGTGTTAATGTGACCGGCTATTTCCTGCAACGGATGAAAACCAAGTGGGGAAGCTGTAATCACCGGGCAGGCCATATTCGACTCAATACCGAGCTGGCGAAAAAGCCGAAGGACCTACTCGAATATGTCATCGTTCACGAGATGGTGCACCTCGTGGAAGCAACCCACAGTGAGCGCTTCGTGGCACTGCTTGATGAGTATTATCCGACTTGGCGAGAAGCCCGTGCGGAACTCAATGAGCTCCCGCTGTCGGCTGAGTCATGGAGGGAGTGATTGTACGCGACTTAAACGATAAGGGGGACGCTGAACGTCCCCCTCTCATACACCTCCCTTTAACTGCACAACAAGCACCTCCAATCTAGTCCTGCTTTCGTACGCCCTTGAACGGTGTTCCATAACAGCCAATTTGAATCATATGGAAAACGGGCGGCCAAGTGGCCGCCCGTTTTGTTTCGTAAATCGATAATTCCTAAGCCTACCGCATCATTTCAAAGAACCGATCCTCGCACGTCTCATCCTTGATATCGATAAACTTGTTGCAGATCTCGGTCACCATGTTGACGACACCCTGATAGCCGATGATCGGATAGCGGTGCTTGTTGACCCGGTCGAAAACCGGGAAGCCGAAGCGGAACAGCGGCACCTTGGCATCGCGGGCGGCAAACTTGCCGTGGGTGTCGCCGATGATGCCATCGACAGGATCGGTCATCACCAGGGAGCGCAGATGCCAGAGATCCTTGTTCATGTAGATTGTGCAATCCTTGCCGTACATCGAGCCGTCCAGAAGCGCCTGCAGCTCCTTCTCCAGCTTCTTGCTGCCGCGACTGCAGAGGATGTGGTGCGGTCTGGCGCCCAGCTCCAGCAGGAATGAGACATAACCGGTCAGATAATCCGGATCACCGTACAGGGCGAACTTCTTGCCGTGCATGTACTGATGGGAATCGGTCATCGCATCCACGGCGCGGCCGCGCTCGTTCTTCAGCGATGCCGGCACCTCCTTGCCGAACAGCTCGGCAATCTTCATGATCAGGGCATCCGTCTTCTCGATGCCGATCGGCATCGACAGGGAGACATGCCTGCCGGAATAATTGTCCTTGACCCAGCCGAAACTCTTTGGTGTCGCATACGGGCCTATGGCGATGGTTGCCTTCCCGTTGATCGAGTCGGCTGCATCCTCCAGTTTCGTTCCGCCGGCATACATCTGATAGCTGCCGTCGCAGGGGGAATCGAAGGTATCGCCGATATCCGCGAGGATCGTATACGGTACGCCGAACGCTTTCAGGATGCGCCTGTATTCACGATAGTCACCGGTGTTGAAGTCGCAGCCGGGGATCAGGTTCAGCTTGCCGGTGCAGCGCCCCTCGATCTGCTTCCCCTCGGTCAGGTTCTGCAGGATCGAGAGGAGCATCGAATCATAGCCATGGATATGGGTGCCGTTGAAGCTGGGGGTGTTGGCGTAGGGGACCGGCAGATCCTTCGGAATATGCCCTTTCTGCCTGGCATTCTTGATGAAGGCGGTCAGGTCGTCGCCGATCACCTCCGGCATGCAGGAGGTAAAGACCGCTATCATCTTCGGCTTGTAGAGGGCAACTGCGTTCTCCAGCCCTTCGTGCAGGTTGTTCTGGCCGCCGAACACCGCGCTGTCCTCGGACATCGCATCGGAGACGGCCGGGGCAGGCTCGCGGAAATGGCGGTTCAAGGTCGATCGGTAGTAGGAAGCGCACCCCTGTGAACCATGTACGAAGGGGAGCGTTCCCTCGAAACCGTGGGCCGCCAGCTGCGCACCCAGCGGCTGGCAGGCGTGAGCCGGGTTGATCACCAGCGCCTGACGGGCAAAGTTCTTCTCTTTATACTCTTCACTGTTGATCCAGTTCTTGACCCGCTCCACCTCTTCCGGCGGGGTTTCGACGATCTTCTTGACTTCGAGTTCCAGTAAGTTTGACATGTGTTATCTCCTCTCCGGATAGCAATCTCTATCACGGTAGATTTAGTAGTTACCTGCCGGCGGACGCCGTGTTACCTAGAAAGGTGCTTTTACCAGCTTCCACGTCGGACTGTTGATTGCCATGTCCACATCCCTCGCAAAAGTCTCAAAACCGTTATAGCCGTGGTAGGGGCCGGAGTAGTCCCAGCTGTGCATCTGACGGAACGGGATCCCCAACTTCTGGAACACGTATTTTTCCTTGATGCCGGAACCGATCAGGTCAGGCTTCAGCGTATGAGCGAACTTCTCGAACTCGTACTCGGAGGGGTCGTCATACACCACCGTGGCATCGGGCATCTCCGGAGCGGTACGGTCGTAGTCGTCGTTGTGGGCAAATTCGTAGCCGGAGCCGACGCAGTCCATACCGAGATCCTCGTAGGCGCCGATCGTGTGACGCGGACGCAAGCCCCCTACCAGCAGCATGACCTTCTTGCCGTCCAGGCGCGGTTTGTATTCGTCGATGATCGCCTGCATGATCGGGTCGTATTTCGCGATGACCGCTTCAACTTTATCCTGGATGGTCTGGTCAAACAGGGCGCCGATGGCGCGCAGCGACTCCTTGATCTTGGTCGGTCCGAAGAAGTTGAACTCGTGCCAGGGGATGCCGTACTTCTCTTCCATCACCTTGCACATGTAGTTCATCGAGCGGTAGCAGTGGATCAGGTTCAGCTTGACCTTATGGGTGGCCGCAATCTTCTCCAGTTCTCCGTCGCCGGTCCAGACAGCCTTGACGTTCAGACCGATCTCTTCCAGAAGCGGTTTGGCCGACCAGACGTCGCCGCCGATGTTGTAGTCGCCGATCAGGGCGATGTCGTACGGGCTCTCCGGCTCGGCGAACTCACGGGTCCCGATGATGTAGTCGCGGATCGTGTCGTTCGAGATATGGTGCCCGAGCGACTGGGATACCCCGCGGAACCCCTCGCAGTTGCAGGGGATGATCGGAATATCCAGATCCTTGGAGGACTGTTTTGCCACCGAGTTGATATCGTCGCCGATCAGACCGACCGGACATTCTGAGAGAACCGAGATCCCCTTGGCCAGCGGAAAGAGCCCCTTGGCCTCTTCCAACAGGACCTTGAGCTTTTTGTCGCCGCCGTAGACGATGTCTTTCTCCTGGAAATCCGAGGTGAACTGCATGCCGAACTGGGTCACGCCGTTGATGCCGGTCATCAGGTTGCGACGCGTACCCCAGGAGTACCAGCCGCAGCCGACCGGACCGTGGGAGACATGCACCATGTCGCGGATCGGCCCCCAGACGACACCTTTGGCCCCCGCGTATGCGCAGCCTCGGGCGCTCATCACACCCGGAACGGTCTTCTTGTTTGACTTGACAGAAGCACAGCCGGAGGCCGCATCGTTGGGCGCAAGGTGCGGAGCGCGCTTCTTTTTGGCTTTATCGGGATATGCCGCCAGGGCATCATCGATCATCGCCTGGGTGGATTCCTTGGTTATCCCTTCTATCTTTCGTATCTTGTCTGACATAATATGTCTCCTTTCGAGGGAACACGCTACGCGCCCCTACAATTTTATTGCCTTTCCTAATGGCAAACGATTTTGATGCCAGGTCTGCAGCGACCGAGAATTTCGGCGGAGGCGTAGCACCGCTACGCCGCACAACGATAATTCGAAGGGCGATGCGGAGATGGCGCAAAAGCGTTTGCCACCTACGCCGCCGCCTCGATCACGCCTACGACGCTCTCATCCTCCGCTTCCATGACGCCGAACTCCATCAGCAGGTCTTCCAGCTCTTCCATCTCCAGCGGGGTCGGTATAACCAGCATCTTGTTGTTGAGAATCTTCTCGGCCAGGGTCCGATACTCCTGGGCCTGCGGATGTTCCGGCGAATATTCGATGACGGTCATCCGGCGCATCTCGGCCCGCTGTACCTGATTGTCCCGGGGGACGAAATGGATCATCTGGGTGCCGAGCTTTGCCGCCAGGGCGCTGACCAGTTCAAACTCCATGTCGGTTTTTCTGGCGTTGCAGATCAGCCCGGCCAGTCGCACCTTGCCGGAAGTAGCGTATTTGAGGATACCCTTGGCGATGTTGTTGGCAGCGTACATCGCCATCATCTCGCCGGAGCAGACGATGTAGATCTCTTCTGCCTTCCCTTCGCGGATCGGCATGGCGAACCCGCCGCAGACAACGTCACCCAGAACATCGTAGAAGACGAAGTCGAGGTCAGGGGTGTAGGCGCCGTTCTCTTCGAGGAAGTTGATGGCGGTGATGACGCCACGGCCGGCACAGCCGACACCAGGCTCGGGACCACCTGATTCAACGCATTTGACATCGCCATAGCCGACCTTCATGACTTCTTCCAGTTCCAGGTCCTCAACGGTACCGCGCTCCCGTACCAGGTCCATAACCGTATTCTGGGCTTTTGCGTGCAGGATCAAACGGGTTGAGTCGGCCTTGGGGTCGCAGCCGACGATCATGATCTTCTTGCCGAGGTAGGCCAGGCCCGCCACTGTGTTCTGGGTTGTGGTTGATTTGCCGATGCCGCCTTTACCGTAAATTGCGATCTGTCTCATGTGATACTCCTTTTGCTCATCATGTACGTGAGCATGTGTGATGTTAGTAAGTTAGAAAATTTTCTGCGGCTCGTTGCAGAAACTATTTTCGTAAACGAACTATTTTGTTTTGGCCGGGGCAAACAAAAAGGCGCCCCATTCCTTTGAATGGCGGCGCCTTTGCCGAAACTCTATTCCATTTTGAATTTGTTACTGATGTTTGTTCTTAGCAATGCACCCGCCGTGCCAATTTATAACTATCTGTATTCATTCAAGATCTGATTTTAAACCGTTTGATCGGCAAACAGGACTGATAAAAAGTGCCTGTATTCTGTGCAGTGCTGCTTCATAAGCCGGATTCGCCGGATATCTGGCGCAGCACTCGCTTTCCCGTATATCGCCTACTGTCTCAAACATTCCCTGGCCGATCCCCGCAGATAATCGAAGACCTCCCCACGGGTACTGATGAAGCGCGGCATCCGGTTGACCAGATCTTCCAGAAGGTGCAGCAGATCACCATCCTCACTCCCCAGTTCGTCCATGACGGCTCCCATCATCGGCAGGATATCGTACAGGTCGTCGCGGTTGAAGAGAGCGGAATCGGGAAGCCCCGTAAACTTGGGCTGTTCACGGTTGGCAACATCACGCGGGTATTTGAATTTAAGGTCTGATGCTTTGACGATGATGGACATACGAAACCTCCCGATTAATGTCCTCCGCAGCCGCCACCACAGCCACCGCCGCAGCCCGGTTTGACGATATCTGCGGCCTTCGGCTTGTCGCACAGCTGCAGGGAAGCACGGTCTACATACCAGGACTCATCCTCGATTTTTCCCTGCAGCTCGTTCTTCTTGAGCATCATCAGCACCCGCATCCCGGTCGTTTCCAGAAGTTGTGCCGCCTCTGCGATTGGTACAAAGTTAGTTCCTGCTTCACACATGATAATCTCCCTGATTCAAATTATGCTGCCTTTGGCAGCGTTTCTTCGCCAAGATATATGGCCATCAGTTCACTATTTGTCAGATCGCGCTTCCGGCTGCACGACATGGCTCGCGTCATTTCAAGCAGCGGTTCCGCCCTGGTACGGTCAACTGCGATGCCCATGCTGCGATAGCGCTCGATCAATCCGCCTGTTCCGGAATGTTTGCCGATTACGATGCTGCGCGTCAGCCCGACTTCGGTCGGGTCGAAACCTTCGTAGTTGCGGGGATCCTTGATGACACCATCGGCGTGCAGCCCCGATTCGTGGGCAAAGACCCGTGATCCGACCACCGGCTTTGAAACGGAAAGCGGGCGATCGGAAGCCTTGGCAACGAAGAGCGACATCTCTCGGAAGCGGTGGGTGCCGATGCCGGTTTCGATGCCACAGGCATACTTGAGCCCCATGACCACCTCTTCGAGTGCCGCATTGCCGGCCCGTTCGCCGAGGCCGTTGATCGTTGTGTTGACGAACTTTGCCCCGGCGCGGATACCGGCGATGGCATTGGCGGTCGCCATTCCCAGGTCGTTGTGGGTGTGCACCTCGATATCAACCTCCGGAACCGCACGTCGAAGGTACGTCACTTTGTCGAATGTGGTAAACGGGTCCATGATGCCGAGTGTGTCACAGAAGCGAAAGCGGTCCCCCCCCAGCGAACGGGTGATCTCCATCAGCTCCACCAGGAAGGAGATATCGGCGCGGCTGGCATCCTCGCCGCCAACCGAAACGTAAAGGTCATGCCCTTTGGCAAAACCGAGCGCAACCTTCAGCTGTTCCTTGACTGCGTCACGGCTTTTACGCAGTTTATGAACGATCATCTGATCGGACACCGAAATCGAAATATCCACCGCCTGCACACCACAGGCAATACTTGCCTCTATTTCAGGCACCAGCGCCCGATTCCAGGTGATCAGGCGTGCGCTCAAACCCAGGTCAACCAGTGTGCGGATACTCTCCTGCTCTTCCGGACCCATTGCGGGAATGCCGCACTCGATCTCCCCCACACCGATGGAGTCAAGCATGCGGGCAATGGCGATTTTTTCGCGTTTGGAAAAGACCACCCCGGCGGTCTGTTCACCGTCGCGCAGGGTGGTGTCATCAATTATTATGTCGTGCTGTCTGTTCATGATCGCCTCCTGTTGACGTTCGCCGTTTCTATCCGCAGCTCCCCATGGTTGCCAGCCCATAGATCAGCTCCGGGCGATAAGCAGCTTTTTTGCCCGCGTACATCAGTAAACTGCTGCCGGCAATTTTCATACTACTGCGGTTGAAGAGCCGAAGCGCCGATCGGTTCGAAGCGGGGGCATCCAGTACGATCTTTGTTCCTAAAGCGACCCTTCTGGATGCGGTTTCAAAAAGCAGTTCCGCAGTACTGCCGTTAACTGCGGAAAATGGCCCGAACTGCACCGCATTTCCGCACGGTTGCAGCAGAATGAAGCCTGATTCGTTCTGCAGTAACCTGCCACGACGTGCAGTCGCTTCAAACAGGGTTGCCCGGCGGTCCCCCCATGCATAAGAGTCTAGATCATGAGACGAGAGCGCTATGGCATCTTGTTCTGTAGTCCCGAAATTGGCTGCAGGTCGTTGACGTCCAGTCCCAACCCAGCGGACAATTGTGTCCATGCAGGTAAATCCATGTTTTTCATAGAGCGGCGTGCCGGATTTTGAGGCGGTCAGCCAGACCGTGTGCGCACCCGCCATCCGCAGCGCCTCCAGAGCGTTCCTGAACAGCGCCGCGCCGACCCCTCTGCCACGGAATTGCTCTGCAACAATCAGATTGCCGATCCAGCCGCTCCGATCGTGAAGCAACGCGGTCACAAATCCCGCCGTTTCCCCGTCATCCGCATGAGCTGCAAAGCATCCCTGCGGAAAAGCTGACAACAGGAATTCGAACTCCCACGGCTCTGCTACCCAGTTTTCTGCTGCTGCCAGCTCCAGAAAAGCGGCTATATCGGCGGGACCGAAGGGATCAATGGTCATGGCGCAGCACAGGCAGATTGACCGATAGTCATATTCAGATCCTTGCCGATCAACCCGATGGCGTCGGCCCGACACTGTTTGCAGTGGGCGAACTGTCCGATAATACCCTCGTTTGCCTTGCGTAACTCTGCCACACGCTCCTCGCTGGGGGGCACGATGTGGGCCAGTTCCGCCTGTGGAATGATCGGCATGATGTTCATGACAAAGGCACCCAGCTCCTTGACCCGTTTGGCGATCAGCGGCATCTGGTCATCATTCACCCCCGGCACAAGTACTGAATTGACCTTGATGGTCAGCCCCAGCTCACCGGCACGCTTGAGACCTTCAAACTGGTTGGCAATCAGGATCCTGGCCCCTTCCACACCGGTGTACTGCCTGCCGTGATAGATGACATGACGGTAAATCCGGGCACCGACCTCCGGATCGACGGCATTGATGGTGACGGTAAGACTGTGCAGTCCCATCTCGTACAGGCGGTCGATTGATTCGGGCAGCAGCAGCCCGTTGGTGCTCAGGCAGAGCATCAGGTGGGGGAACTCCTCTTTCACCATTTTGAACGTCTCGAAGGTTTCTTCATTGGCAAGCGGATCTCCGGGGCCGGCGATACCGACGACCTTGATGATCGGGCCTACCACCGGACTGGCCATCACCTCGCGCACCTTTTCTATCGCCTCCTGCGGGGTCAGGATGCGACTGGTGACTCCGGGGCGCGATTCGTTGGCACAATCATGTTTGCGGGAGCAGTAGCCGCACTTGATGTTACATCGTGGGGCAACCGCCAGATGCATGCGCCCATTCTTGTGGTGGTTGCCGCCGAAGCAGGGATGCCCCTGAATCTTGTTCTTCATCTCGCACGCAGTTGCCATGATTACTCTCCTTCCGAAAATAAAAAACGCCCGCAGGGAAAAATCCCACGGGCGTCGTTGCCGGTACTGCGTTACTAAAGCATAGATTGTGCCAGCTTGTTCCTGTCAGCACCACAAACCGGTTGAAACAGAGAGCAACCAGCCAAAAGTAGGCGCTTTTAAGCGAGCGACGGAGATAATCGAAACTATCGATTATTAAAATCACTCAGCCGCTAGAATGGATTACAGACATCTTTCATCACTTGATATGCATGTTATTTAAGCACATCGCTGTCGGATTATTCCTTGCATGGAGACTTTCTCAGTTGCTCTTTGTTTCAGAAGATTGGAGTTCTAAATGTTCAACCAGTACAACCTCGAAGAAATCCGCGACCGTGCCCGCGCTTCCTTTATCGGCATGGCGATCGGCGATGCGCTTGGTGCCACGGTCGAGTTCATGACCTCATCAGAAATTGCCGCACAATACGGCACCTTCCGGGACATAATCGGCGGCGGCTGGCTGCGTCTGAAGCCGGGACAGGTGACTGACGATACCGAGATGGCGCTCTGTATCGCCCGTGCTATTGTAAAAAACCAGGGGTGGTCGCTGGAAGCGGTAGCCGGCAATTTTGCCGCATGGCTCAAATCACGGCCGGTTGATTGCGGCGACACCTGCCGCAAGGGGATCCGCGCCTATCTTCTGCACGGGCAGCTTGAATCGCCTCCAAACGCTTGGGATGCCGGCAACGGGGCAGCCATGCGCCTCCTGCCGGCGGCCCTTTATTCGCTCCCGGACGATGAACTGCTCAAAAAGTACGTGCTCGAACAGGCCCGCATTACCCACAACAATCCGGTGTCGGATGCCGCCTGCCTCTGCCTGGGACAACTCCTGCACATGGCGCTCTGCGGAGCCGAAAAAAGCCGCCTGCACCGCCATGTCGACGGACTGGTGACGAGGTTCCCCACCTTTGCTTTTGTGCCGTATCGCGGGCTGGCAACCGGCTATGTGGTGGATACCATGCAGACCGTATTTCACTGGTTTTTCCGGGGAAAAGATTTCGAGGAGTGTCTGGTCGGAACGGTAAACCAGGGGGGGGACGCCGATACGACCGGTGCCATCTGCGGGATGCTTGCCGGTGCCTATTACGGCATGGAGTCGATACCTACACGGTGGATAAAGAAGATGGACGTCAAGGTGATTGCCGAGATCGAGGTAATGGTTGAACATCTGCTGTCTGCAAGCCCGGTGTGGAGGCCCTCTTGAAGGTACCAGGCCAGAAACACACTGTAATAGCCGGCCTCCCGCGGAGAATGCGGAGAACGTCTAAAACAAAAGACTATGGTGCAACCCGATAGCTTTAAGCTTTAATCCCGGTTTCCTCCCGTCCTCTGCGTCTCCGCGTGATGGTGTTTTTCAATTCTCCTTCAAAATCCTGTTCGCAACCTGCAGCAGCGACCTGCGCGTGTCCATCGCCCCTTTCTGCATGAAGCGATAGGCATCACCCTCTGAGACGCGGTTCTTCTCCATCACCACCCCTTTTGCTTTTTCAATGATTTTGCGGTTCTCGATAAGTTCGCGCAGGTCGTCGATCTTCTCTTTCAGGCTTTCAATCTCTTCAACGTGCTGCAGAGCAATTTCAATGGCCGGAAGCAGGTCCTGCTGCCGGAGAGGTTTGGTTAAAAAAGCGGCAATTCCGTTTGCCGATGCCCGTTTTACCGTCGCACTGTCACAGACGCTTGTCAGCAGCATGATCGGAATCTTCAGTTTTTTTCTGATCAGGGCCGCTGCGGTTATTCCGTCCATACCAGGCATCGATACGTCCAGAATCGCCATGTCCGGAAAGCACCCCAAGGCCGTCTCCACGGCTTTTGCGCCGTCTCCGCACTCCAGGATCTCATCGAATCCCAGATCGACCAGCATGCTCTTCAGGCTTGCTCTGATGAGCGGTTCGTCATCACAAATCAGTATGGTTTTACTCATGTGGGTTTCCTCCGTACCGGGGAAGTAGCATGAGGCGTGCCATGTGGAAGAAAAGGCCCTCAGGTGCATGTTGGGGACTGACGGTGCGCTATGCTTTTCCCGATTGTCTGCTACAATTTAATTAGCAGGAGTTTCTTGAACAGATGATCGGAAAATCCCATGAGCTACCGCAAGATACTTGCCGTCATCAACGAACACACCGGCTCCACCGTGTCGGCCCGCTATGCCATGGCGCTGGCAGCGTCAGCCGGGTCGGAGCTCGTGCTGTACAGCGCCCATGACGTGGGGAGTGACGGATCGGTTACCCGCCACACGGAACAGCACATTGATCATCTTTTCACCGAAGCCCTTGCACTCGGTATTGCGGTCAGCCGCATCTCCGAAGTCGGTCCTATCACCCGGCTCCTGCAGCATCGCATTCAGGCGGAAGGGGTCGATCTCGTCTTCTACCCGCTGACTCCCGGTGAACATTACGGAGCGACCCTGCAGCGGCATACCGCCCATCAACTCCTGCGAACGATCAGGACCGACCTGGCTGTCACACGGATCATGCACCTGGGTAAGCCCCATCCCCGCCATATTCTGGTGCCGGTCGGCGGTGTCGTCAGCGACAGGGAGCCGCGGGTAAAGTTTATTGTCAGCCTGGCAAAAGGTTTCAATTCTCAGGTGACGATGTTCCACCGTCTTGATGTCGGCAAACAGGAAGTTCCCGATGATTTTGTTACGCTGCGAAATGAGTTGCGCCAGCATCAACTGCCGGTCCTGGAGCGGAGCGGAGCGGGCCGCATTGCGCGATCGATCGTGCTGGAGGCGGTCAGCCACCATAATGACCTGATCGTGCTGGGGGCAAGTGAGCGGAGTGCCCTGCGCCGCCTCCTCTTCGGCAACCCCGCCGGCGACGTAATGCACCAACCCCCCTGCAATGCCATCCTGTTTCGAGCGGCGAGACGAGTGCCGTGAAGATCCAGGCGCTCTCCCATGATGAGGTCTTCGCGACCCTGTTCAGCGGACCGCGGGGGATCACGGCCGAGGAGGCTTCACACCGTCAGAGAGAGTACGGCCCCAACGAGATCCGCGAGATGCACGCCAGACCAATGGCATCCCGCCTGGTTGCCCAGTTCACCCATTTTCTGGCGCTGCTGCTCTGGTTTGCGGCGGCACTCTGCTTCCTGTCCGAATACCTCCACCCCGGCGAAGGGCTTGTCAGGCTTGGCATCGCAATCCTGGCGGTCATCTTCATCAACGCCATTTTTACCTTCATCCAGGAATACCGAACCGAAAAGGCCATCGAGGAACTGCGCAAGCTGCTCCCCTTCCGGGTCACGGTCGTCAGGGACGCCCTGGAAGCCGAGATCGATGCGCGGGAGGTCGTGCCGGGCGATCTGATCATCCTCCATGAAGGTGACAAGGTGCCCGCCGACGGGCGGGTCATCCAGTCGAACCATCTGACGCTCAACAACGCCCCCCTGACGGGAGAATCCGATTCCCGCGTCCTGACTGCCGCGCCCTGCGAGGGGGAGATGCTTGAAAGCCTGAACCTTGCGTTTGCCGGGACGCTGGTGGTCAGCGGCAGCGGCAGTATCGTGGCCTATGCGACCGGCATGGCGACCGAGTTCGGCAAGATTGCCCACATTACCGGCAGGGTGGTGGAAGAGGAGAGCCCTCTCCAGACCGAGATTATCCGGGTAACCCGCATCGTCGCGGTGATTGCCGTTGCATGCGGAACCTGTTTTTTTGCCCTTGGGTGGATGTTCGGACAGGGGTTCTGGAACAATTTCCTCTTCGCCATCGGCATCATCATTGCCCTTGTTCCCGAGGGACTGCTCCCCACGGTGACCCTTTCCCTGGCCATGGGGAGCCGGCGCATGGCACGCCGCAATGCGCTGGTAAAGAGCCTGAATGCCGTGGAGGCGCTGGGCTCGGTCGACATGATCTGCACCGACAAGACCGGCACGCTGACGCAGAACCGGATGACCGTCCGGGATACCTGGAGTCCGGACGACGGTGCGATGGCCTGCAGGGTAGCCCTCCTCTGCAACAATGCCGCACCGTCGGCTGATGGTGTGAGGGGGGACCCGACCGAGACCGCGCTGTACCGCTACGCGATGGAGCGGGTCGGCGCGGCAGGGGATCGTCTTGACGAAGCCCCGTTTGATGCCGAACGGAAGCGGATGGCCACCCTGCACCGCATCGACGGGCGGCTGGTCGTGCTGGTCAAGGGGGCCGGCGAAAGCGTACTGCCGCTCTGTGCGTCGCTGCCTCAGGAAGGGGGCGTCATCCCGCTGGACATCGCTGAGACCGCGGAACTGCTCGAACGGCAGCGCACCATGGCCGGCGCAGGTCTGCGGGTGATCGCGCTCGCCTTCCGGGAACTTGATGTGCTTCCCGTCGGGGCGATACCGGAAGAGGGGCTGACCTTTGCCGGGTTCATGGGGCTGGAAGACCCGCCCCGTCCGGAAGTGCCGCAGGCCCTGGAACAGTGCCGCAGCGCCGGCATCAGGGTTGTCATGATCACCGGTGACGCCGGGGCGACGGCAGCGGCAATAGCCCTGGAGATCGGTCTGATTACCGGTGCCCCCTTCATCATCGAGGGGAAGGAGTGTACGACCATGCCTGACGTGCAGCTGCGCGCTGCATTGGAGCAGGACAACCTGATCTTCGCCCGCATGTCACCCCAGAACAAGATGCAGATCGTCAGCCTGCTTATTGAGCAGGGGCACCGGGTGGCGGTAACCGGCGACGGGGTCAACGATGCACCGGCGCTGAGGAAGGCCCACGTCGGTATCGCCATGGGGCTTTCGGGCACGAGCGTGGCCCGCGAGGCGGCGGACATCGTGCTGCTGGACGACAACTTTGCCTCCATTGTCCACGCGATCGAAGAAGGGCGCGCCGTGTTCGAGAACATCCGCAACTTCATCACCTACATCTTCGCATCGAACATTCCGGAGCTGGTCCCCTACATCGGCTACATACTGTTCGGCATCCCCCTGCCGCTGACCATCATGCAGATTTTGGCCGTCGATCTCGGTACCGACATGCTCCCGGCCCTGGCGCTCGGCTCGGAAAAACCATCGTCCGAAATCATGAAGCGCCCCCCCCGGCCAAAGAGCGAGCGGCTCCTCACCTGGGGAGTGCTGACCAGGGCATATCTCTTTCTGGGGATGTTCGAGGCGCTGGCCGGCATGAGCGCGTACTTCTACGTCATGCAGAGCGGCGGGTGGAGCCGGCCGCAGCTGCTCGCACCGACATCCGCACTGTACCTGCAGGCGACCACTGCCTGCCTGGCCGGCATTATTGCCACGCAGGTAGCCAACGTCTTTGCCTGCCGCTCCTCCAGCGTTTCCATCATTTCCCTGGGCGTTCTCTCCAATCGCCTGGTGCTGGCCGGCATCGCTGCAGAGTCGGCTCTGGCCGGTTTCATCATCTACACCCCCCTCGGCAATGACATCTTCGGCTGTGCGCCCATCGGCATCAACGTCTGGCTGCTGCTGATCCCCTTTGCCCTGCTCCTGCTGGCTGCGGATGAAGCCCGTAAATATGTCGTGAGGCTTGGCAGCCACACGCACACATGATCGTTGACACGTGTGAAATCCCGCGATCAGGGTAGCAGGGAGGAGATACTTTGGGTGTCAAAACGGGCTTCGGGGAGAGGAGCTGACAAGTACCGGCAAATGCTGAAAAACTGTCAGGAGGGGAGCATGCGAAAAGCAGAGGCCTTGACAGCGGCAAAAACGGTGCCTCCCGGCGCAATGCCCAATTCGTTGACCGCATCCTGGACGACCTCGGCAATCAGCGTGTTGCCGGCACACTCCAGCTCCACGCCGATCTTCCTCCCCGAGCTGAAGAGAGAGCGTACGGTGCACTGCAGGAGGTTGCGGGCGCTGGTGGCTTCGGGGTGCTGCTTGAAGAGAATGATATCCTTCGATGAGAGTTCCGCTATGGAGCCGTCGCGCTCCGAACCGACTGAAATGAGAAACCGTGAAGCACCCCATGGGTAGGAGTACAGAGTACCGACCTTGCTGGGAGTGCCGAGATTCAGGAGATTTATATAACCGACCTGGCTGGAGCCGAGGCGCTGGCGGGCCAGCTCTTCGGCGGTGGAACAGCCGATGATGCGCCCGTCGGCGACATTAAGCACTTGGTCCGCCATCAGTCGCATCTCCAGCAGGGAGTGGGAGATGAACAGGTACGGGATGGAGAAGGTATCGCAGACGCTTTTCAGATGGCCGATGATCTGGAAGCGCAGAGTGTCATCCAGGGCCGAAAGCGGTTCGTCCATCAGCAGCA
>VFJM01000070.1 GCA_009886055.1 Geobacter sp.
ATGACCCGCAAACGGGAGACCCTGATTACCACCGACGACTCCCCGGTCAAGGTGTTTGTTATCCCGACCGATGAAGAGCTGGTTTTCACGGAGGATGTTGTCGGCATACTGAACGGCACCTACACCGACCACATGAATTTCCAGTATTCGTTTGCAAAAACGGATTTCGTCAGAAAATAATCGGATTGACCAGGCAGATACAACAGGAAAACCGGCGCTATGCCGGTTTTTTTGTGAGGACAACAGTGGCGGAAAGTGATGCAAACAGCTGATTCTAAGTTCAGAACGTCTTGGAAATCTCCCGAAGCAGCGATGTCGCGTACGAACCTTTCGGAAGAGAAAACTCCACCGTCACCGCATCTCCGGAAGAACTCCAGGAGAGATCTCCGGGGGGCACCCGCAGCGGCCTCCGTTCGCCTTCCATCCGGAGACCACCCGGCATATCAAAAAGAGGCAGATCCACCCCGGCCTGCTCCAGAATTTCACCTTCGAGTTCCCGCACCGCACCTTCGGGACGCTTCATCTTGCAGCCGAACATCGGCCCGCTGGCCGATATTTCAAACTCCGCAGCCCTCCCCTGCTCTGCCGATGCATCTTCAACCAGAAAACAGGCGCCATTGACATGCTTGCAGGCCAGGTCACCGGTTATCAACCGGTCAATGCCATCAATCCGCCGGGCCACTGTCTGATCGAACAGAAACGATTGAACAGCCGAAAGATACAGTTTTTTAAGACGGGGATGAATGGCGGAAAACGCTTTTTCATATTCTCCCGGACGGGCGACAAGCCGCTGCAGCACATCACGTTCACTGCGGCAGTGACGCGGGTAAAGCCTGAGCGCTTCGTTCAGATCCCCGTGCCGATAGGCGCTGATTGCGGCAGACCACTCCCCATCCCGCACCGCATCAGGATCGCCGATCAAATGGTCAACGCTCCCCTGCCAATCCCGTCGCAACATGGCCGCGCCGATCAGGTGCGAATTACCCTGCGCGCCATAGCGCTGATGACCGAAGTAGTTCGGAACACCGCGTTTCCCGAGTATATCGATAATTGCCGGTACCAGTTGAGCGGCAGCACCGGAAACACCCCTAATGACAACACGAAAACGATTCCCCCTGAGATGCCCCAGTTTGAGCTTGTTGGAGTGCAGTGCTGCCGAAACGACTTTGACGCCATCCAGTTCAAGGGCGAGCGCCCTCGAAGGAGTGATCCGCTGGACAGAAATCGTCTGGCGGGTAATACCAACCGCATCCTTCATACCGGCATAGCCGATATCGCGCTCCTGGATTTTCAGAGTGGCTGCGATGCGGCGGATCGCCTCAAGCGTAGTGATGCCGCTCTTCTCGATGGTCAGATAGCAATGCTCGCCGGATCCGCAGGGAAGATAGGAGGGAATCTCCTCGACATGGAAGTCCTCGGGCGATTCCTTGATAGTTCCGCCGATGCCGGGTATCTCTGCCGTCAGATATGGGTGCATTAGAGCCGTTTCCTCTTGCCCTTTTTCTCTGTTTTTTCCATAAGCGCCAACGGCGCGGTCAACTGCTGGTATCGCTCGAACAAAAACGCAACACGCTCAGCTTCGGTCTTAAAGACAATTTTGCCATAGGCTGCATCAACAGCACGGTCAAGTGTCTGGTGGGCCTTGACCAGTTCTGGAGGCATGGTCAGGGAGTCGTAGAGATCAGCCAGAGTGGCGTCCGGAAATTTGTTGCGGCCATCAAGAACTGCTTGTGCGGCGGTTTCAATGGCGGCCTGTTGTTTCTCGTTCGGTTCGGGCCAGGGCAAGTTGTTGTAGACGATGCTGGCGGAGTATTGATAATCGCTTTTCATTCGACCGCAGACCGCACGCATCCAGGCCATGTGCATAGAGGATTGCAGTACGCCGAAGTCATATAAGCTTGCATTGGGAATAACAAGAACTGTCGGGTTAATGATAATTTCAGGTGTCATGAAACCAAGTGGGACATAGTACCTGCTTTCCGAGGAAACTTTTGGAATCAACAAGTAGGGCGTATCAGGTTGACGATCTTCTCCAAACTCGGCTGGTGACCGCGCAAGGTCACGAGTAGGTCCTTTAACACTCCGCAGCCGTTCTTCTTTGACTGCCTCAACACGCTTCATTACGAGGGGCATTGATCGCAACATCTGTGGAGCGACTCCTTTTAGCCATAAACAGTAGCGTTTACCTCCATTGAGAAACTCCTCACCGCCGATAAATTCACGAATATATGGTTTTACCGCAGGCTCTGCAGCGAGAAAGCCATCAAGCTCATTAGCATCAATTACAAGGTGACCAAAATCTACAGCCTTGCTTCCGAATACAATCTCCGGCACAGAACACAACGGTTTCATCCGTTTCTCAACCACCACATCCGGCCCATCCACCAGATAGGGATTAATGGTGGTGGCCTTGATGGCATGGGGCTCACTCTTAGGTGTGTCATAGTCGAAGAGCCATTTATCAGCTATGTCATGCAGCCCAAAACCGATAATAACGCAATGTACGGCGGCTTTGCCCCGTGCCTCATTGTTCCATTGAAAGGTGCGGTGGGCGAAGTGTATCATTACGCCACGCCGGTAAAGATCGGGCCATAGGATGCCGACCTGTTCCCCCTGAGTAATGGAATTGGTGGAGACGAAGGCGGCGAGAATTTTACCTTCGACTCCGCTCAGGGAACAGCTTGTTGGCTGAGCGGAGTCGAAGCCATGTTGACCACTCCCCATATACTCAGCAGCCTTGCGGTACCAGCAGGTAACGTAATCAAGTACACCGGCCCCTTTTGTCCCTACAAATACGCCCAATAGCTCTGCTTTTTGTTCAGCACTTTGTTCTTTTTTCCCCACAAACGGTGGATTCCCCAGCAGATACGACAACCGCCACGCCGGAATCACATCATTCCAGTCAATCTTCAAAGCATTGCCATTCACGATATGAGGAGCCTTCTTGAGCGGCAGCCGGGCGAAATACTGGCCGAATTCTTCCGACACCTTCAGGTTCATCTGGTGGTCGGTGAGCCAGAGTGCCACTTCGGCAATACGGGCAGGCCATTCCTCAATTTCAATACCGTGGAACTGATCGACGTTGACACCGATCAATTGGAAGACATCGAGCATAAGCTGGTCATTCTGCCGCACCTGGCGCAGCACCTCCAGCTCCAGCAGACGCAGTTCGCGGTAGGCGATCACCAGAAAGTTGCCGCAGCCGCAGGCCGGGTCAAAGAAGGTAAGTTTGGAGAGCTTTTTCAGAAACTCGAAGAGCTGATTGCGGTTGCGCTTGATCCGATGGAACTCGGCCCACAGTTCATCCAGAAACAGCGGCCCGATCAGCTTGAGGATGTTGGTCTCGCTGGTGTAGTGCGCACCCAGGTTGCGCCGCGCCGTGGTGTCCATGATCGACTGAAAAAGTGAGCCGAAGATAGCCGGGCTGATGCGGCTCCAGTCAAGGGCGCAGCAGTCGAGCATGGTTTCGCGCATGGCCCGGTCACAGGCGGCAATCGGCAGGACTTCGGTAAATAGCTGGCCGTTGACATAGGGGAAGGTAGCGAGTTGTTCGTCGAGGGCCTTGGGCCGTTTTTCCGGCGCGGTGTCGAGCACCTGGAAAAGCTGAGCCAGATGCATGCCAAGGTCGGTGCCGTCTTCACCGGTGCGCTGTTCAAGATAGTCCTGAAACAGACGGCGCTCGAAGAGGGCTGTATCCTCAGCAAACAGGCAGAACAGCAGCCGCACCAGCAGGATCTCCAATGCATGTCCGTCGTATCCGGCTGCCTTGAACTGGTCGTGAAGTTTGCCCAGTTTTTCGGCGGCTTGCACGTTGACCGGATCTTGCTGGCCGAAGCTGCGGGTCTGGTAACCGGCGATGAAACCAAAAAGGCGGACATGTTTGGGAAGTTCAGCCAGGGTGAAATCGTGCTGTTCGTTGTTGTCCAGATCAAACAGTCGGAATCGGGCGAAGTCGGATACAAGCACATATCGGGGCAGATCACGTTCTTTCAGACCGGGGAAATAGTCAAATGCCTGACGGGCAGCGCGGTCGAGATTTTTGCCGCGCGACTTGTGTTCAACCAGCAGCACCCCCTTCCATAGCAGGTCGATGAAGCCCCCCTGCCCGTCTCCTTTTTTGACCGGGGCTTCAAAAGATGCCACGCGCCGACGGGTAATGCCAAAGACGTTGAAGAAACCGTCCCAGAAGCTCTTGGCCTCGGCATCTTCTGAACTTTCGTCCACCCACTCGCGGGTAAAGGCAAGAGCCCGGTCGCGTATTTCATTCCAGGAAATCGGCATTTAGGTATCCTTTTTGGGAGGCTTCGCCCATGGTACATCCTCAACTTGACCAACATAACGAATCTTATTCAATCTATTGCCATATGTGTCAGAATAGCCGCAGATAGCCAGAATACACATCTCCAAGCACCATAATCCCAGATTCCATGCTTCGAAATAGGAAGAGTTAAACTGACCACGACTCTTGTGTTCAGGATGTACAAGAGAATTTCGAACTTCTGTTAATGCATGCGGCACATCCAGCCAATTAAACTTTTTGGACTGCCTTGCCAGATCCTGAGTTTCGATAGGAATCTCTAGAGGTGTCCCCAGAGAGGAAAACAACAAGCGAAATTTGTCTGATGCCCAGAGATCCTTAAATCCCTTCCCCGTTAGTAGCCGTCTGTCTTTTACTGAATATTCATAGGAAAGTCGCTCAATCGCAGCTTGAGTCAAAATGATCCCTGCGTCTATCCCTCTCGAAGAGTTGTTTGCATTCAAATACCAGTAAACGACCTCGCGTAATGCCTCATGCCATTCGGAGTTATTCCATCTTTTCATGAAACCTGAAAACAGGTTCGGCAACTGAGAACCGTTATGTGGGTCAAACCAAGATGTTGGCGTATGCCAGGATTCGTTTGGCGAAGACCAAGATTCCCACACGTGATCGCCAGTTGCGTCGAGTCCAACCGCACATACAGGCGCGCACCAGCCACCTTTGGCAAATGAAAAGAAAATGCGAAGTGCTTGCAAAAATTCGTCCGCATCCTTCCCAGTAAATGAAGTGCCATCAGCCCTTTCAATGCCACCAACATGCGTTAATCGGTAACCGCCTTCCGCCTGCAATGCTTTTATATTATCTCGCGTTGAAAGCAGAGATTTCAGCTCGACCCTCCATTCATCACAAATCAAATCGATATGCTCGATAGCATGCATTGACGTTCCGCTTTGTTCTTTAGATCCTCGGGTCCCATTGAAATCAACGAAATTGAATAGGTGGAACACAATCCTCGTTATTTGTGTAGATTCGGCTCCAATCCCTTTGATCGGTTCAGAGCTCGGACACCATTTAACGCACATTTCAGAACCAGTTGCACCGCCTCCGATACTTAAACAGAAACCTTCTACTTGACGACCGTTTATAGAAAATGAAGTTACTGTCCTCGGGTCAGTAAGAATAAAAACATTAATAGGAACTTTCTGAAATTCACCATGAATATGGATGCCTGCGCGAGGTGATAAGTCTAGACGGACATCCCCAACACCTATGTATTTATTGCCGCCTATGCATACTTCTGCCTGGCATTGATGAAGTAAATAGCTTGATTCAGAAACAAAAAAATCAAAGGCAGGTTCTAATTTATGTTGAACCGAGTCCATCATTAGCTATGCTCCTCATCCCTGTTACTACTACAGCGAGGGTCGCTTCTCCAAACTTCAAAATTACAATTTGGAAAAACGACCCCTATTCGACATACCTATTGCAGTACAGGAGGCTTAAATTTCCTCTGATTCCAAAACAAAACTGGCCATATGCCGCCTTAGCAGGTCAAACGTATCAAGACATGGCACCCCAAACAGCCTGCAAACATTAGGAATCGGCACTTTCCTTCTGATATTTACATCAAAAGCTTCGTGCGTCACAACGGTTGCCCCCATGACTTTTGCCTTTGCAATCAGCCAAGGATCAGCCCCTTCAAAAAAATCCTTCTTTGCCTTCTCCGAATAATCAGCAGAATAAACCTTCTGAAGAATTTGTTTGAACTCCTGTTGTGTCGGCACGTCACTTACGTCAAGAAACCACCCGGTATCTTCCCGTTTCTTTATCCATGCACTGAGTTCATCGTTCCCATCGGTAAGCTCATCATAAACAAGCGTGATGCTTGAGACATGGCCTCCCGCCTGGGCTACATCGAGCCAATCCCAAAATCCCGGACATATGTCCATGCCGTAATAGCGGCGTTTGGCTTCAATGAATATGTTTGCGTCCAGTAAGAAGTTCATAGATTTATCTTACACCCATGTCCTTGGCATAGTGGTCAAGATTGCCCACGCTTGTTCCAAGCAAAGCCGCAGCCTCTCGGAACAGCAACCTTCCCTCATAAGCACTGGAAAGAACTGCCTGAGAAAACCTGGTCCCGTTACGTGTTTTCAGAGTTCGATAAAAATCTCCGCCACTCTCAGAATCCTCACGGGCGCGGGTCCATTTATCCCTCTGAGATTCGTAAAAGCTCCAGTAACCGGCCCAATCAATCAGATTCAAGTTCAGAGCACGACGCGCAATAACCACGGTACTTACCCGGAAATGACGAGCAAGACGGTCGGCGTTCTCTCCAATATCCTGGTTCGAGTTCCAGTTTACAAGAAACTGGCTTTTGGGCACTAGTAACTCCACGGCAACTTGGTTGCAGAACATTTCTATCTTGTTAGAAATATGGATATCTTCAACACCAAGAGAAACATTGGAAATACCGCTTTCACCCAACCACAGATGCGCCAGTTCGTGTGCACAGGTAAAAATCTGGGCCGCCTTTGCGTCTTTGCCGTTTATAAAGATAAGTGGTGCCAGCTTTTCGCTGATAGCAAAACCCCGGAACTCTTCAACAAGTAACGGACGGTGCGTATTGCTTCCTACTATGCCGCTGCGCATGACCCAAATGCCGCATTTTTCCGCCTGAACAATCATTGTTCGCAGGAACTCTTCCCAGTTACTGGAACGCTGACGCAGTTGTCCATCAATACCAAGAGTTTTAGAAATATCAGTGGCTACTTCTTCATACGAGGTGCTCAGATTGAATTTTCCAATAAACGGAACGAGGTCGGCTTCCTGTTTGCGCAGATACTCGACAAACCAGTCCCTTTTCCGCATCACATCACCGATTAGGTCACGAAATTCCGGACTGGCTTTTCCTACTGTAAAATCGCCGATTGTTCGCAAGTCTGGGATAGGAATGGTTTCTACTGGAGGGACCGGCAAGAAGAGATAGCCAAAAGGTATGTGGACTGTATGGGCAAGTTTCTGAGCCTGCTTGAAGGTTGGAAGCGCTTCGCCCATTTCCCAGGCAAGCACCTTCTCAACTCTAGTCCCGATTTTATGAGCAAGCATCTCCACGCCAAGGTAAGAACGCTCTCTTGCCCAACGTAAAATATCCGGATTTACCAATGCTTGCGACATCTTCGCCTCTGAATTGTTATTAAATGAAAGGATTATACTCAAAACGGGTTAAATTACCACCGCTCAGTTGCAACAAACACATGCATAGATTCAATCTGTGTCGGCACACTGAACTCCTTGACTCTGCCTATGCCGCCAGCTTCTTCATCCGCTGCAGGGTATCAGGATATTTTCGCACCAGCATGATAAGCGTGGCGGCTTGGTCATTTGGTTTTGTCAGCCCCTGTTCCCACTTTTCTAGTGTCCGGGGGGAGACATGCAACTCATGCGCAAACACCGGACGGGATAGGTTCAACCGCTCCCGGGTATCCCGAATGACCTCTGGTGTTACCTCAGGCCTGGTCGTTTGTTCCACTTTATAGGTTTTCAGGGTGATTTTGCCTTCTTTCCACTGCTTCAGTTCATCGAAGGCTTCCACAAGCTCTTTAAAAAGGTTACGTTTCTTTTTCATAGGTTCCGTACCTCCACCTATAATTAGCTATACCCTTTAAGCGTATATCATGCAATTGGTTTTACAGACTTCACCCAAGCCCCCCACTCTGCCGCAACGCTTCATACAGCACGATTCCGGCCGTGGTCGAAAGGTTGAGGCTGCGCACCTTATCCGACGGCATCGGAATGGTGAATGATGTGTCCGGATTGGCGAGCAGGAGCTCTTCCGGCAACCCTTTGGTCTCTTTGCCGAAGACGATGTAATCGCCCGGCTGAAAACCGGCCTCCAGATAGCTCCGCTTGACCTTGGTGCTCAGATAGAAGAAACGCCCGTCAGGTGCAGCAGCCTGGAGCGCTTCCAGATCCGGCCACTGTTTCAGGGCAACA
>VFJM01000125.1 GCA_009886055.1 Geobacter sp.
TCACTCTATAGGCTACATAATAACGAGTGGCTTTCTCAATGATAGCCTCATCAAGGGCTAAGATACGCTGTCGCATCTCTTGATACATGGTTACAATGTTAGGAGGTATATTGGCAATTAGTGCATCAACAGAGAATTCTTCTGAAGCTGGCTGTTCAGTTGTGGATGGAGTGCTTGTCGTAGGGGCCTTGCTCTCGTTAACTTTTACGGATTCAAGAAATAAGATGTCATTTTCGTAATATATATAGCGAAACAGTTCGATTCTTAATGGTACAACCTCAACAGTATCTAAATCAAATTTGTTGAACTAAACCGCTTCGCGGTAGCTAAGATCAAAAGCCAATAAAGTCAAAGGCATAAAGGCGAATTAAAGACAAAACCTGAATTTAAAGACGAATTAAACCCTAAAACCCACTTAGGCGGCTTCTTTGAAGCCGCCTTTTTTATTGCCATCTTGTGGTGTCTCCTTTCATCTACCGTATTACGGCCTTGAAGGCCGAATACAATCAGCGGGAAAAGGAGACAAGAGATGACAGAATTACGAAAAAGGATGATGGAAGATCTGCAACTGGCCGGTTATTCGCCCAAGACGCAGAAGAGTTACGTTGATTCCGTACGCAATTTGGCCAGGTATTACATGCGCTCACCGGATCTGCTCGGTGAAGATGAGGTCCGCCAGTTCTTCCTCAATCTCATCACTGTGCGCAAGGCCGCCAGGAGCACCGTCACCATCCACCTGTGCGGCATCAAGTTCTTCTTCGAAAAGACCATGGGGCGAAAGTGGTTCGTCTTTGATCTGGTT
Organism: Geobacter sp.; assembly: GCA_009886055.1. GTDB lineage: Bacteria > Desulfobacterota > Desulfuromonadia > Geobacterales > Pseudopelobacteraceae > JACRCG01. Next base: position 803 of record VFJM01000125.1, read on the forward strand.
CGACCCCAGCCCACCAAAAAGCTGCCGGTGGTACTTTCCCGTGAAGAGGTCAGAGCAGTTCTTGCCAGGGTAAGAAACCCCCTGGCAAAGATGGCGCTCACAGTCATCTACGCCTGCGGCCTGCGCAACAGCGAAGGGGTGAAGTTGACCATTGCTGACATTGACTCTGACCGCAAACAGCTTTGGGTGCGCTGCGGCAAGGGGTGGAAAGATCGCTGTGTCCCTCTGGCCGATCATGTAAAAAAACTTCTTCTTTGCCATTACCGGGCATATCCAAACAGCGGCAAGCTGCTCTTCCCCTATAAAGGCGGTCATATCTCCACCGATCTGTTGCAGCGCATCTTCAAACAAGCCTTGAAAGAGGCAGGCATCAACAAAGCAGCTACCCCCCATACGCTCCGGCACTCCTTTGCTACCCACCTCCTTGAGAACGGCGAGGACATCAGTGTCCTGCAGAAGATCCTCGGTCATGCCGACATCTCCACCACCAGAATCTACCTGCATGTCACCAAAAGAATCAGCGCCCGTCTTGAAAAAAGCTTGAACGATCTCATGTCCGACCTGTAAGCCGTGGTAGAACTGGCTGAGATCGTCAGAAATCATGGAGCGGCGTATGTCGCCAAATATGGCAACAAGATGCTCCCGAGCCACAAACGGGCGCTGGCAGCCATCTTAAGTTGCCGTACGGAAGAGCTGGGGGGGCATCTGTACAAGTGCGACGATTGTGATTGCGCTCACCACCGTTATTCCTACCACTCCTGCAAACACCCGAGCTGTCCCAAGTGCCATACCGCCGACACCAAAAGATGGCTGGATAAAAGGCGCTCCGAACTGCTCCCCGTCCCTTACTTCCATGCCACCGCCACCCTGCCGCAAGGTCTGCGCCGCATCGTGCGCAGCAATCAGCGCACCCTCTACCCCATCCTCATGCGTACCGCCGCCGAAGCTCTCCTGACCCTGGGCCTTGATCCCAAGTACGTTGGCGGTCAACTGGGCATCCTCTCTGTACTCCACACCTGGAGCCGCATTCTCGACTTTCACCCCCATGTCCACATGCTCGTCCCTGCCGGGGGAGTGGATAAAGACGGTGTCTTTCAGCCGGTAAAGAACAGGAAGTACCTCGTCTGCGAAAAGGCTTTCTCCAGGATCTTCCGGGGCAAATTCATGGCAGCGGCCAAAAAGGCGCTCCCCAAAGAGAAGTTCCCCGAAGAGCTCTGGAAGGTAGACTGGGTGGTAAAGATCAAACCGCCGGTCAGAAACCCGGAAAAGGTGCTGGATTACCTGGGGCGCTATGTCCACCGCATCGCCATTAGCAACAGCCGCATCATCTCCCTCAAAGACGGCATGGTCACCTTCCGCTATCAGAAATCAGACACAAGAGAATGGAAAACCACATCTATGCCCGCCCTTGAGTTTCTACGGAAATTCCTGCAGCACGTCCTGCCGGACAGGTTTCACAAGGTGCGCTACTTCGGCCTCTGGAGCCCTGGCAACAAAAAGAGACTCAGGAAAATCCGGCAGGAGCTGCGGGAAAAGAAGGGAATTCCTGACGAGCCCAAGGAAGAGGCGGTATCTCTACCGGCAGCACCGGACGTCCTCTGCCCTTGTTGCCGGAAAGGGAGGCTGGTAATCGTCGAAACATTGCCGAAGAAAGCACGCAGCCCGCCGTGGCAAGGAAAATGGAAGACGGAGGTACAAGGATGAGTGCGGGTAAAAAGGATGTGCCGGTGCTGCGCTACCGGTGCGTCAAAAGCCCTGTAAATCGTTGTCAAACTCGACAGTCAGTCGGAAAAATGAGCAGATCAGAGCGGTAGTTCGGAAAACAGATCCGAATCACCCGGCAATCAGGGGCCAATCTGATAAAATTGCCATTGTAAAGCCTTCATAATATCGCTAGTATCACCCACCAGAGAAGCAAAGCCCGTGATAAAACTCCAAATAGCACCTGCAGTGGCGCGAAGACAGTTTAGTTCAACTGGACTTTATGCGGTGGCTCCGCTTCGCTCCGCACCCCATAAACTCTTAAGTCGTTATAAGCCTCTGCTATACAGATAACGCGTGGATTCTTCCAATCAATCTTCAGCTTTTCAGCAATCTCCTTACTCAGTTTTTTTTGCACCAGCATTTCAAAAAAATCGACCTTCTGCGCTTTCAACCATTTGAGATACGAAAGGGCTTGATTGATGACGTTTTGATTCTTGTTCAACTTGTATTCGATGATAACTGGAGTGCCAGTATAATCAACCGCCAGCGTATCAATTATGCCTCCTGCTGTAGTAGGGTATTCAGTCCCA
>VFJM01000023.1 GCA_009886055.1 Geobacter sp.
CTCTCAGACAGAAGGCTGCGGCCATACAGGCGACAGCCATCAGCAGGGTTGAGATGTACATAAGTTTGATCATGCCGCGATATGCACGCTCATCAAGCGGCTGCAGGCCATCGCCGATATACTCTTTCCATGAGGAAATCCCGCTGTAACATGCCGCTCCCCCCAACCGGACCCCCAAAGCTCCAGCGGCGGCCGACTCAGGGTGTCCGCTGTTGGGCGAGGGGTGTTTCAGGCGGTCCCGGAGCGTTATCCGTGCGGCAGAGACCGCTGATAGACCGGCCAGCGGGGCAGCAATTACCAGCAGCAGGGCAGAAAGGCGGGCCGGGATATAGTTCAGCAGGTCATCCATCCGTGCCGACGCCCACCCCAACTGCTGATAGCGCCGGTTCCTGTACCCGACCATCGAATCCAGGGTGCTGACCGCCTTGTAGGCCATCGCGGCAACCGGCCCACCTATCGTCAGCCAGAAAAGCGGCGCTATAACGCCGTCGGAGGTATTTTCCGCAACCGTCTCCACCACTGCACGCCAGATTTCAGGCTCTTCAAGCTGTTCGGTATCCCGTCCCACAATGAGGCTGAGATAGCGCCGGGCGGCCGCGAGGTCGCCGGCCAGCAGCGCAGAGGCAACACGGTCAGACTCTTTATGCAGGGAACGGGCGGCCAGGCAGGTCGAGGAGATTAAAATGGCGGCTATCCAGCCGGCCAGCGGCAGCAGTGCGGCGAGCGCCTGCAGCAGAATCCAGGTTGTGCCGGCAGAACAGAGGACAACCAGCAGCAGCAGCAGTACACCTGCCAGACGTTCATTCAGCCAGTCACGGCGCAACCCGCGATCCAGCGCGTGGATCAAACGCCCGATAGCGACCACCGGATGCGGCAGCCAATGCGGATCTCCGATTATCAGGTCGATCAGCAGCGCCAGAAAGATGATCAGCGAATCAGGGAGTGTCACTGCCCAGCCCGCACATCGCCAGCATACGCGGCAGATCGAGATGTTTTTCAAGCTGTTCCGCCAGTTGGTCGAAGGGGTCGTGCTGCGGATGTTTCAGCGCTCCGCGCCTGGGAGGCATCCCCTTTTCAAACCGGATGCTGTTCAGGTAGATTTCGCGGAAACGGCTGTTTTCAAAGAGGCCGTGCAGATAGGTACCAAAGATCCTGCCATCGAGGGAAACCGCTCCGTCTTCAACTGAAACCGATGTATCGCCGCGACGGAAGATGCGGGAGAATGGCCTGACACCGGTGCCGAGCGTTGTCACTCCCATATGGATTTCATAGCCGGTCATGACGCCGTTACAGTCAGGAGCAACCGTTGATCCGGCTTCATCCAGATACGCCAGCGCCTGATGAGTTTCCTTTTCCATCAAAAGAACCGTTGTGGAGGGGAGCAGATCAAGCCCCTGCGCTTCTTTGATCGCCGATTCAACGCCGTTTGGATCCAATACCGCTGTCCCCATCATTTGAAAACCACCGCATATTCCGGCAATATGTCCCTTAAAGTCCCGTATTGCATTGTACAGCCCGCGCTCCATGAGGAAATACAGGTCTGCTATGGTTGACTTACTGCCGGGGATGATCAGGATATCCAGTCCATGCAGCTGGTCCGGCATCTCAACATAACTGAGATGGACATCCGGCTCGCTTTGCAGCGGGTCGAAATCGGTAAAGTTGGAGATCCTCGGAAGCCTGAGGACGCCGATCTGTATTTTTTTGTGCCCGGTCATGATGCTGACAACCTTGGAACGCTGGCCGAGTGCAACACTGTCTTCGGCAGGCAGGCGTATATCGGCAAACCAGGGGAGGATTCCCAGCACCGGCACACCGGTGCGCTGCTCGATAAAATCGATGCCGGGCTTCAGGATATCGACATCACCACGGAATTTATTAATAATGATCCCTTTGATGTAGGAGCGCTCGAGCGGCTCCAGCAGTTCTATTGTGCCGATGATCTGGGCAAAAACGCCGCCCCGGTCGATGTCGGCCACCAGAATGACAGGGCATCGTGCCATTGTGGCGATCCTGAGGTTGGCAATGTCGTTCTTTTTCAGGTTGATTTCCGAGATGCTTCCCGCCCCCTCGATGACGATGAACTCGTATGCCTGGCGCAGGCGGTCAAAACTCTCCCGGATTTTGTAAAAAGCGGTCGGTTTGTAGGCGTCGTATTCTGAAATTGACATATTGCCGACCGGCTTCCCCTGTACAACGACCTGGCTGCCGGTATCAGAATTCGGCTTGAGCAGAACCGGATTCATGTCGGTATGGGGATTGATGTCACAGGCCTGAGCCTGCACCGCCTGGGCACGACCGATTTCCCCCCCCTCCGGGGTGACATAGGAATTAAGTGACATATTCTGGGATTTGAACGGGGCAACGGCCATCCCGCGCTTGACCAGACAGCGGCAGAAACCGGATGTAATAATCGACTTTCCGACATCGGAGGCGGTGCCGCAGAACATGACTGCCCCCGGGTGCAGAAGCGGTCCCTGATCTGCGACTGATGCCGTTACACCAGCTTTCGGACCATATTTGGCCGCGTAGCCGCGTGGTGTTACAATTCGCCCCTGTGCATCAATAAAACTGCTGGCATTGCCGATCAAGACAATACTGGTCATGTCGATCTCATGGTCAAGCAGCTGGCCGAGGGTTGTTACGACAACCGTTTGTCCGGCACGGCAGGCGTTGCGGACGATCCCGGCCGGAGTTTCAGGTGGACGGTGCGCCAGAATGATGCTCTGCGCTTCCTGTATCTGCGTCCTGCGATTTTTGCTGCGCGGATTGTAGATGGCGATAACGAAATCTGCCCCTGCGGCCGCTTTTAATCTGGTTTTGATCAGTTCCCACGGGGTCAGCAGATCCGAGAGCGAGATTACCGCGAAATCGTGCATCAGGGGGGCGCCAAGCAGCGCCGCTGCAGCCTGAACAGCGGAAATGCCCGGAATTATCTGAACGTCGAGCCGTGGCAGGTCTGGATTCTGGCCGGCATCCATCTCCACCAACTCCAGCACCAGACCGGCCATGCCGTAAATTCCGGAATCACCACCTGAAACCAGTGCAACCGATTCACCGGCACGTGCCAGCCTGATAGCCTCACGGCAGCGCTGCACCTCCTGCATCATACCGGTTGATATGACCTGTTTGCCGGCCAGCAGCGGCTGCACCAGTTCGACATAATTATCATACCCGATAATGATATCAGAATCTGCAATAGCCTGCCTGGCGGCATCCGTCAGATGGCAGGGGGCACCGGGTCCGGTGCCGACGATATAGAGTGGAGCCATAC